>DTZW01000389.1:15057-65226 GCA_012961165.1 Gammaproteobacteria bacterium
CTCAGGGCTGTTTATTCGCTCAGGGCTGTCTATGCGCTCAGGGCTGTTTATTCGCTCAGGGCTGTCCTCGACTGCCGAGATTTTGGTGTCGTCTTGCTCCTGGCTGCAGTCCCAGGGCTCTTTTTTACTGACACCATAACAATGCCAGGTACCCCCTTTTAGTTTTTCTTCGAACGGATTGGCGCCTTCGCAGTTACCATCATCCAGGCAGTTGCCTGCTCTACTTGCGCCCCATGGCCACGACCAGGAACAGGAGGTAACCAAAGTTACCAGAAAAATTGTTACGTACCGCATAGTTAACCTGATCCAAATAGCTTTTGTTTTTGTGGAAATAACCCTAGCATGCCGCCGGTATGGATAAACACGATATCTGACAATCCTTCGAATTTACCTGACCTTGTTTCCTGCAGCAGGGCGTTAAACGCTTTACCAGTATAAACCGGATCAAGAACAATTCCTTCCAACCTTGCAACTTCTCTGATGGTTTCGAACACTTCCGGGGTCGCTCGACCATATCCCGGTCCAACATATCCATCGATTACGTTGATCGGCAACTGGCCAATATCCAAGCCACTGCCGTACCGGTCCCTCCATAATACGAAATCTTTAGAAATTTTTCGTTTGAAATAGCCCTCGTCGTCGCAAACATTGAACGCGATTACCCGTGTATTCAGTTCGTGCAAGGCATTTCCGATAATCAATCCAGCAAGCGTCCCGCCCGAACCGGTCGCTGACACGATCGCATCTGGAGAAATACCCGCAGACTCGAAATCCTGTTTCAGTTCACTCGCACAGTTGATGTAGCCCCAAAGACCGACTTCATCTGAAGCGCCAACCGGAATGCGATAGGTTTTCAGCCCCTGGCTAGCATATTCAGCCTGCAGGTCCTTATAGGTATGATCCATTTCCTTGTAGCGCTCTGGGGGGGCAAAGGTTATCGCTGCCCCTACCAGGCTATCGATGAGTAGATTGCCGTCTCTTTCGTTGGGTTCACTGCCTCGCAATACCAGGTGGGACTTAAGTCCGAGCCTGGCAGCAAGCGCCGCTGTTGCCCGGCAATGGTTGGATTGGACACCACCCCAGGTGACCAGTACATCGGCTTCTTCGGCTAGCGCCTGGCCAATCGAGTACTCGAGCTTTCGAATCTTGTTACCACTGGCGACGGTATCAGTCAGGTCATCACGCTTAATCCAGATTCTTGTGCCATAGGCGGCTGATAGTCGAGTAAGTGGTTCTAGTGGCGTTGGTAATCGAGCGAGGGATATTCGGGCCGGTGTGTTCACTTATCTGGTCCTGGTTTCTTTTTTACATGGTATTTTGCGGCGAGGCGCATGGCATTCCTATTATTACTTTTAAAGACTGAAGTTAGCGTTGTCGAGGCAGCGCCTTCGCGGACCAGTGTCTCGAAAACTTTCGCTGAATCATTCGGTAACCTGCAAACACACAGCAGTTGCTCTAATACTGGCCTTTCGTACGAGACTTCACCGCTCATAACCACTGTATTGCAATCAAGTAGCAACTCGCTAAGCTTCATTTGCATCAGGCCCCATCCTGCGAGTGCCGCGATCGAGAAGAGACTTCCCCCGAACGCTGATTGATGAGGGTTGATGTTAGGCGCAAGCGGCGCAGCAACCGTCAGTGATTCGCGATCATAACTGACCACGCTGATACCCATGACCTTACTGATAGGCGTGAGCGAATGCATGGCTTCTTCCAGGGATTGAATGGAATCCACGAAGATGCTTGGTTTTGTTGCTGGATTGGTGGTTTCCAACAGCGTTAAGCCTGTGACAACGAGCCGCGGAGTAAAACATGAAAATCCCTTTGACCTCAATAGCTTGGTTTCGAAACCTCGCTTCGATTGCAATCTCAATAAGCCTGATTTCAGGTTGTGAAGACCGCAGGGACAGTACGGTTGAGATAAGCGGCAAGACAATGGGTACGACGTACCACATCAAGATTGTGTCTGATGAAATTGATTCAGGCACCCTCAAAACAGATATCGATGAGCGACTGGTACAGCTTAACCAGGTGTTTTCAACCTACATTCCTGACTCTGAGTTGTCCCTCCTGAACCGCGGTAACGGTGACATTCAAGTCTCGAGGGAACTGATGAAAGTGCTGTCGCTTAGCAGTGAGATACATCACTTGTCCGGCGGAGCTTTCGATCCAACCGTCGGGCCCCTGGTTAATCTGTGGGGCTTCGGGCCTTCCGGCCCCAGAAATGGTGTACCGTCGGATGAGGAAATTAGCCGGGCGATGGCTCGTACTGGATTTACAAGGCTCGCGCTACAGGAGCTGACAATAACCAAGCCCAGAGACCTGGTGATAGACCTGTCTGCTATCGCGAAGGGTTATGCCGTAGACGTTGTCAGCGACTATCTTGACGCGATGGGAGAGCACCGTTATCTTGTCGAAATTGGCGGCGAGGTCAGGGCAAGTGGCAGGAACGATCGTCATGTTCCATGGGTGATAGGGATAGAAGCGCCGGATATGGAGGTCAGACGCCTCCAGCGGACCGTGCCGATCAGAAACATGGGCATGGCAACATCCGGGGACTACCGGAATTTTTTCGAGCATGAAGGTCAGGTGTATTCACACACCCTGAATCCTAAAACGGGGTGGCCGGTGACGCACAATTTAGCATCGGTCACCGTGCTTCATCCAAGGGCAGGCTATGCGGATGGTTTGGCGACCGCATTTAGTGTCATGGGGGAGGCTGCAACAATGGAACTGGCAGAGGCGAATAAACTGCTCGTTTTGGCTATAATTCGTGATCAGGGGGCTTACAAGGAAGTGATGTCTACTGAACTTAATCGTTATCTTGCTGGTATAACCGGTCAAAAAGCTGAAGCTCATTAAGTAAAGCCGTAACAGGGCCTGAATAGGTAAATACATGACTGAATTTCTTTTGTCCTTCGTTATCCTAGTGACAATCGTCGCCATGATGGCTGTTGGCGTCATGAGAGGGCGTGCCCCGATTTCAGGTTCTTGTGGTGGATTGAACAATCTTGGTGTGGATGGTGCGTGTGAGATATGCGGTGGCAACCCTGCGAAGTGTGAACAGGAATCGACGACACCGGGTAACGGGAAATATTTCGACGCCTCCTGACTTCCAATTTCACCGCGTATTAGAAACGGTAATGTCCAAACAGCTTTCGAACGAGATTTTGTGTCATCGTTTTTGCGTTCATCTGCCTGGTTTTCGCTTCGTCAAACGATGGGGCCTGCCACCCAGGCCTCATCTATAACCCGCCTGTAAGATATTCGTTCGATATCAGGCATGCGCGCGTTGTAACCTAACTTCCTTTCTCTACAAGTGGGCATCTCCGAGCTATCATGCTTCAATGGCCAGGTTCATTTTGACGATCATATTATGTTAGACAATTGGCGGTGCACAGTGGCGCTGCGTTTATTCGGGGCCAACTCGTCGAATCGACTGATGTCCTTCATCGGTCTGTTATCAGTAGGCGGGCTTGCCGTGGCAGTTGCCATCCTCGTGACCGTGCTATCCGTCGTCAATGGGTTTGAGCGGGAGTTAAGAGAGCGCGTTCTTGCGGTGCTGCCGCACGGGACTGTTTATTCGAGAACCGGGTTCGAAGACTGGCGTGTTACCCGGTCTGAGCTACTGCGACAGCCCGGAGTGCTGGGTGTAGCACCGGTGGTCGAGGGACAAGGCCTGCTTGTTGTTGATGGTGAGCTAACAGGTATTGCATTTCGTGGTATCGATCCGGAATTTGAATCGACGGTTTCTATCCTGCCAGAATTCGTGGAGGATGGCGTGCTCGCGCAGCTGACAAGCACGCGATATGGGACGATTCTCGGTGCGGAGCTAGCACGACAGCTTGGCGTCTCTCGAGGTGACCAGATTTCGCTGGTGCTCCCTGATGTTGGTTTCTCGCTTACGGGGCCTGTTGTAACCACGCGGCGATTGACAGTACTAGGCACGTTCGAAGTTGGTGCTGATATCGATAAGACGCATATATATCTCAGCATCTCTGATGCGCAAAAACTTAAAAGGCAATCTGGTATCGATGGGCTGGTCGTTCGAATCCCTGACCTGTTCGATATACATAGAGTGCTTCACGGGATTTCCCTCGCCGACCCGTCCCTGTACGGAATCAGTTGGATGCGCCAGAACGGGAGCCTGTATAACGCCATTGGGACGCAGAAAGCGACTTTGTTCTTACTGTTGCTCGTACTGGTTGCCGTTGCAGTGTTCAACGTTGTCTCGAATCTCGTGATGACCGTCGATGACAACAGATCAGAGATCGCGATTCTTCGAACGATGGGCGCATCCGCGGGCGACCTGAGGTGGATATTCATTATGCATGGGCTGATGGTGGGTGTGGTGGGCCTGTTGATCGGATTGCTGATGGGTTTGGCGCTGACTTTGTCACTAGGCAACATCTATGCGGTCTTGACGCAATGGTTTCAGTTAACGTTGATGCAGGAATATTTCATTCGTTACCTGCCAACTGAAATCCTGATCGAGGATTTAGCCATCATCTCAGTGGTCAGTCTTGTTATTTCATTCCTCGCGACGATATATCCGGCGAGCCGGGCCGCTGTCGCAAACCCTGTTGAGGCACTACAGTATGAAGTCTGACCTATGAAGTCGAAAGTATTGGTCGCTGAAAATCTTGTTAAGAGTTACTGGCAGGGAGACCAGGAAGTCAAGGTGCTGCAAGACCTTAACCTGACAGTGCACGAAGGGGACACCCTGGCAGTCGTTGGAGTATCGGGTAGTGGCAAGAGTACATTCCTTCATCTGCTTGCCGGCCTTGACCAGCCAGACCATGGCTCAGTATCTATCATGGGTAGTGAACTCGGGGGTCTGACGCAAAGCAAATTGGGCGAACTACGAAACAAACATCTGGGTTTTGTTTATCAGTTTCATCACCTGCTACCTGAATTCAGTGCCCTGGAAAATGTCGCACTGCCGCTGATGATTGGCGGCCTTGGTCGGGCTAAGGCTGAAATGGCGGCAGCAGAAATGCTGGCAGAAGTTGGCCTGGCGCACAGAGTTTCGCATTACCCTTCAGCCTTATCCGGCGGCGAGAGACAGAGGGTTGCCATCGCCCGTGCGCTGGTAGGGTCACCGGGTATTGTGCTGGCTGATGAGCCGACCGGAAACCTGGATGAGAAAAGCGCGGACCAGATCCATGACCTGATGATGTCGCTATCTTCCCAGTTGAATGTGGCTTTTGTGGTAGTGACCCATAATTTGCAATTTGCCGGTCGCATGCAACGAGTTAGTGAGCTTCATAGCGGCTGCCTGACGGAGTCTGCAGGGTGAGTGTGACGACCATGATAGGTCTGCGGTATTACCGGGCCCGTTCAACCAATGGGTTTATATCGCTGGTCACTATGGTGTCCTTTATCGGCTTGGTGCTTGGCGTGATGGCGCTTGTTGTTGTTGTTTCTGTGATGAACGGTTTTGACCGTGAACTCAAGCAACGCATCTTGGGTGCAGTGCCACACGTAACAGTATCGGATATCGCAATCGGCGAGTTGGAAGCTGAACTGGTTGGTTTTTCTGTCAAGGCAATTACGCCTTTTCAGGAATCTCAACTGTTAATACTCACGGGTGCCGGGAGCCATCTGGTCACCGTCTACGGTATCAATCCAGAGACTGAAAAAGGGGCGTCAATTTTAGGTCAGTCGATGGTTAGTGGTGAGCTAAAAGATCTTCGGGGGCCGGATCTTGAACTGATTTTGGGGCAGTCAATAGCACGGCGATATGGGCTGGGTATTGGCCAGAGTATCAGCCTGGTGGTACCGGTTGTTAGTTCGAGCGGTGGAACCGTAAAACCCCGCCTGTATCGTGCACGACTGGCAGGAACGCTCGCCATGGGTTCAGAGCTCGATCATCGTCTGGGTGTCATGCACTTGCCTGACCTGCAGAAGATAGCGGGCAAAAATCAGGTTATGCGTATAACGCTGGATGACATTTTCACGGCGCCCCTGGTGGAGCAACAGCTTCAGGGCTCAGGTTATCCGGTGATCAGCTGGACCGACCAGTTTGGTGATTTCTTTCGGACCGTTCGTATGGAGAAAATCATGATGTTCGTATTGTTGTCCTTTGTTGTCACGATTGCTTCATTCAGTATTGTTTCCGGCGTGACAATGATGGTTGCCACAAAGAGACGCGATATTGCTGTGCTCCGAACGATGGGTTTGTCTGAGTGGGGTGTGTTCAGAATATTTCTTGTTCAGGGCGTTGGCATCGGCGGGGCGGGCGTATGCACCGGCTTGTTGCTGGGCGTGCCGCTTGCATTCAATATCCCATCGATCATGTCATTCGTCGATTCGGTAATTGGGTTCAGTATTGTCGAAGGAACATATTTTAGTGAGATACCTAGCGATGTCAGGCTCTCGGACATCGTCGTTATTGCGATCGTGACATTTACTATCAGTTTTGTTGCGACGCTGTATCCATCCTACCGGGCGACTAAACTACACCCGGCACAGGTTCTCCAATACGAGTAGTTTTCAAGGTTCGACGGCGTCCGATTCGCTGCGTCTGCGGGCGTCAAGTTTTCTCAGTTTGTACCTGGCTATTCGCCAGCGATAGTACAGTTGAATCACTATAAAACCAGCCATGCCAAAGGCAACCCCACAGGCCAGTGACCCAACGATGAGCGGCTGCCAGACGATACTGAGCTGGTCGATGAACCATTCTAAACTTGGGTTGAGCAGCGTTATTTCCTGTTCAGTACCAAGAATCCATAAACCCACCCGATAGGCGAAATACATCATAGGACCGAACGTGAGCGGGTTGCTGATCCACACGACCAAGACAGCCACGGGAACGTTGCACCGTATCCAGACACAGAGAAGCACACAGGGCACTGACTGGAAAAAAATGGGCAGAAAACAACAGATACCCCCGATCAGGAAACCGAACGAGAGCGAGTAGCGGTTCATGTGCCAGAGGTTAGGTTCAAGAAGCAGATGCCGCAAAGAACTCAGAGCGCGTATTTCCGCGATCTGTTTTCTGGTCGGTAAATACTTCTTCAGATTCATAATGTGTCAAAAGTAACGATAGGTCCATTATGCAGGTTTTGGGCCAGCCATGAAGGCGAATGAGTACATCTAGTCAGGTTAATGACTTGCTTATTTTAGGATTTATACTACTCAGGGACGCGATGTGAGTAGCTAACCTTCCGTTCCATGGTTGGGTTAGCGCTGTCAATGACCTTTGGTGGGGTGGTTATTTTACACCTGCCACAGTTACCCGATTTGGGCGTGCTTTCCATGCTTGTTCCAGCGGCGATATTTGGCTTCACTTCGCCTCGATTACGGGTCCTGAGCGGGTTTACCCTGGGTCTTTGGCTGACAGCTGCAACCGCTACTCGGGAGATGGATCTTCGTATCCCGACGGGGACGCGAGCTGAAATGGTGGTGATCGGGATGGTGACGGGTCTGCCATCCTTTACTGACAAAGTTCACAGGTTTCAGTTCAGGGTGATGGAAGGGGACCTGGCTGGACGGCGACTTCGTCTTAGCTGGCGTGCACCCGAGTCTGACCTGGTACCTGGCCAATGGTGGAGGTTAACCGTTCGCATTAAAGCGCCGTCCGGCTCGCTCAACTTCGGTATCTTCGATTACGAGCGATGGTTGTTCCTGAAGCGGATCCACGGAACCGGGTATGTACTGGTATCTCCTGCGCCCGAGCTAATTGATGATGATGCTGCGTTGGTCGACCGAGTTCGTTACAAAGTCCGGGAGAGGCTGCGTTCAGTGGTGCAGGAAAGTAGTATCGGGACCTTCCTCGCCTTGTCTCTCGGTGATACCAGCCAGTTAGAGCGAAGACATTGGGACATACTGAATCGTACCGGCACCACTCACCTGCTGATCGTTTCCGGACTTCATATTGGCCTGATTGCCTCGATCTGTTTCCTGGTGTTTCGGTTCCTGGGACTCGGTATATTTCGAGTGATCTTCTTGACCGTGGTTTTCACCGCCGCATATGCGCTACTGGCCGGGTGGGGGCTGCCTGTTCAGCGTGCCTTTGTCATGATGTTGGTATTTCTTGCGTGCCTGTACTTTTCGCGTTACGTCGTGCTTCCCTTCCAACTCGCTGTCGCTTGTGTCTGTGTGGTGGTGCTGGATCCTTTGGCGACATTGGGAAATGGGTTTTGGCTTAGTTTTGGGGCTGTATGCGCATTACTGCTGGCGCTGTCAGGTCGAGTAGATGGCAAGAAGGGCCTTACCAGGTGGGTATCTTCTTCTCTTCATGCTCAGTGGGTCGTCTTTCTGTGTCTATTGCCGGTACTCGGGTTTACGAATTTTCAGCTGCCTTTGGGATCGATGTTCGTCAACCTGGTTGCGATTCCTGCTGTTGGTATGTTGCTTGTACCCCTATTGCTGGTGTCATTACTCGTGTTAGCCGTTTTCCCACCGCTGGGGCAGAGTCTGCTGGGACTGTGCAGTCTCCTGGTGACCATGCTATGGGGTTTCCTGGAGACAGTGGCCGCTTTAGACCTGGTGGCTGGAGTACGGCAATTCGCGCTGATCAGTTGCCTTGTTTCTCTTGCGGGAATCGCCATTCTGCTAGCACCTCGTGGCCTGATACCGCGATGGCCTGGACTCTTGCTCTTTCTGATCATTTTGACACCTGCCAGGGAGCTCAATGAAGGAGATCTCCGCCTGACATTCCTGGATGTCGGACAGGGGCTAAGCGTATTGTTGGAATCGGCGCACCGGTTTCAACTATATGATACCGGGCCAACCTTTGGCACGACCTTCAGCGCGGCAAGACAGATGGTGATCCCTTCATTACGGCGCGCTGGTGGACGTGGCGTTGAACATCTGATTATTAGTCATAAAGACAACGATCACGCAGGCGGACTGCTGGATATTCTGGAAAAGGTGCCTGTTGGGCGCGTTATCCGATATGGCAATTGCGCCAAAGAATGGATATCGGATAATGTCAAATTCAGGACATTCTCTGTGCTTGCCAGTCACTCGGGAATGGTAACCTCAGAGAATGATCGTTCCTGCCTGCTCTCGATCAGAACCCACCGGTTTCACGTTCTTTTAACGGGAGATATTGAAGCAAGGGCAGAGTACGCGTTGCTAGATTCTGGATCAGGTACCGTTGACGTCATGTCAGTTCCCCACCATGGTAGCGACTCTTCGTCCACTCCAGCGTTGTTGAACAGGTTAAAGCCTGAGCTTGCGGTGGTTTCCAGTGGATTTCAGAACCGTTTCAATCATCCTGATCCTGTTGTTTTGGACCGCTACCGGAAAAGGTCCGCCTTGATATTAAATACTGCGTCAAGTGGGGCTGTCGAAATTCTGTTTACCCGAGAGGGTTATCGGGTCAGCGAGGCCCGACGAAATCGCAGAAGGATCTGGCGGAGATAGAACCAGGCTTTAGCGAAGCGACTGGCTGATGACCTGGCTTTCACTTGGCGCTCTAACTCTGTAATCTCGACGCCTTTATTTTCTGATAGCCACCACATGATGCTTATTGATTCTGTACTGGAACATCTTGATCTCGAACAAATCGAGACAAATTTGTTTAGAGGTATATCAGAGGCCCTGGGGCCATCCAGGGTGTTTGGTGGCCAGGTGATCGGACAGGCGCTTATAGCAGCGCTGCGCACCATCGAAGGCCGACCCTGTCACTCGCTCCATGGATATTTTCTTAGGCCGGGGGATCCTTCAATTCCGATCATCTACGAGGTTGATCGAATTCGGGATGGTAAAAGTTTTACCACCAGGCGAGTTATTGCCATTCAGAAAGGCGAGGCAATTTTCAACATGTCAGCTTCTTTCCAGATTTTTGAAGACGGGCTGTCTCACCAGATCGAGATGCCTGATGTTCCTCTTCCGGATGACCTTCCAACTGAGGAAGAGATGTTCGAGAAACGTAAAAAAGATATGACGCCTGAAATGATCACGATGATGAAAAGGGATCGCCCGGTGGAAATGAAGCGCGTCGAGGACATCGACTATCTCAACCCGGTAAAAAGTGACCCTGTGCAGCATATCTGGTTCAAATCCAAGAAAAAGCTCGGTGATGACCCGGCGCAACACCAATGCCTGCTGGCTTACGCCTCGGATATGGGGTTGTTAAGTACTGCGACTTTGCCTCATGGAATGTCGTTCATGACGGGCTTGATGACCGCAAGCCTGGATCACTCAATGTGGTTTCACAGGGACTTCCGGTTTGACGAGTGGGTCCTGATTGCCATGGATAGTCCTGTAGCAGGGGGCGCCAGAGGTTTTAATCGTGGCAATATGTTTACCGAAGATGGTCGGTTGATCGCCTCAGTTGCCCAGGAAGGGTTGATGAGATTGATTACGCGGGAGTAACTTTTCCCAGTGTGGGACATCAGGTAGGTCTTGTCCCGCAGGTTCAAAAAGCTGCCAATTTCCAGTTGCTGGTCATGGGTAGGATTATCCGCGATACACCTATCAGTGGATTCAGCTCTGGTTGAGAATTTCCCTAAGTGTTGATAACAGTTGATTATTTTCCTCTCTGGTTCCAACGCTGATTCTAAGCTTGTCATCCAATCGTTCAGCGTTGAAGTATCGAACCAGGATATCCCTTTCTTTTAGTTTTTGGTAAAGGTCAGCAGCGCCGGAATTGATCGACTCCGGGATGGTGGCGAGCAAAAAGTTAGCCTGGCTGTCAACACATAGAAGGCCCAGTGCGTGGAGTTGTGTCTTTAGCCGGTTACGCTCGATGATCACTTTTTGCCAGTTTCCACGCACATACTCCTGGTCTGCGATCGCGGCCTCTGCGATCAGCTGACTGATGAAATCAAGGTTATAGCTGTCTCTTGTTTTGTTTAGCATGGGCTCAATTAGCGAGTGATCAGCGAGGCCGTATCCAAATCGTAGCCCCGCGAGCGAGTATCCCTTGCTGAGCGTACGCAGAATTACCAGGTTGTCGTGCTGTTTAACCAGTTGGGAAGTTTGATAATTGTGGTCTACAAAGTCGATATAAGCTTCATCCAACAGAAGAATCGATTTGAGTTCGGATGCGAGGTTGGAAACCTGGTCGATCGGAAGTAGGGCGCCGGTAGGTGCATGCGGATTCACCAAAAATGTCAGCTTCACCTTCGCGTCGTTCATGCTGCGCGCGAACTCCCCAGGCAGTGTCCAGTCGGCCAGAAGGGGCACTTCAACGATGGGACAATCCTGGATCTGCGCCAGAACAGGATAGAGCGAATAGGTGGGATCAGTCATGCCAATTTTTTCACCCGGGTCTACAAACGTCGTGATGACTAGTCTCAGGAGTTCATCGCCACCCCGGGTAGCGATAACGTTTTTTAGATCCAGGCCGTGCAGTTCTGCGGCCAGTTGCCGAAATTTTTGTGCGGTTGCCGGTGGATAGCGCCTGAGTGATTCAGGGTTAAACTGGCTCAATACCTCACTCACCTGGGGTGAAGGTGGGTAGGGGTTTTCATTGGTGTTTAACTTGATGGTTAGCTCATTATCCGGCTGTTCGCCGCTGGCGTAACCTGCCATTCGGCGGATATTTTCCCGTTCAAAATTCATTCTGTTAACCGTTATTAGCTGTCGAAAGGTTGGTAGCTGATGTCTACGATGAAGAGTTCGGCGTTACCGGCCGGGAGTTTGACGAGGGCAGTCGATGCCTTTTTTTTACCGATCAGGCTTTTCGCCATTGGCGAATTAAGGCTGATCCAGCCGAGCTTTGTATCAAGCTCGTCTGCGCCGACGATGCGGAGTTCCGAGATTTCACCGTGCTCATTTTCCAGCCTGACCCATGCGCCGAAATAGACGGTGTCCTGATGGTCAGGTACGCGATCCACTATCTCCAGGTTGTCGAGTCTTTTGGTCAGGTAGCGGATTCTTTTATCGATTTCACGAAGCCGTTTCTTGCCGTAAATGTAATCGGCATTTTCGCTTCGGTCGCCAAGCGCGGCTGCCGCGCTTACCTGCCTTGTTACCTCAGGGCGAGTGACTCTCCAAAGGTTGTTGGCCTCGTCTCTCAGGTTCCTCGCGCCCTGTGGTGTGATGTAAACTTTTCCGGTCATTGGCTGATGCTCAGTGCTTCAAAAACAATGTAGGCCCAGACAATACCGACTATGACGAGCGAAATCATGACGGCAGCAGAGCCATAGTCTTTCGCAAGCTTCGAGAGTTCGTGGTACTCAGTTCCGATTCGATCGATTGCTGCCTCAATGGCGGAGTTGAGTAACTCGACCGATAGCACGAAACAACAGGCGCACAGCAGTCCGACTGCCTGGCCCAGTGAGCTGGCTAGATATGCGCCGGTCGGCAGGAGGATAGCGAAAGCCATCAGTTCCTGCCTAAAAGCGGATTCATGCCGGAATGCACTCTTCAGTCCTGCCAGGGAAAACCGTGTGGCGTTTAACAGGTGCGTCAGTCCCGTGTTGGTTTTCTTGTTAAACGCGGTACTTTCATCAGCGTGTTTGGTTGTCATGGGATCTATTCTGTTAGAGCTCATTTGCAGGGACCTAGTTTAGGCAAATTCGCGCTTGAATCGACCTTAAATGACCCCACTAAGTGGATAGTATTCAAAATATACAGGATGACCAGACGTGAGAATCGACAAATTCACCGCCAAACTTCAACAAGCGCTCTCCGATGCCCAGTCCCTGGCAGTTGGTCGTGATCATAACAGCCTTGCGCCGGTGCACCTCGTGCAGGCGCTGCTTCGTCAACAGGGTGGTTCAGTAAAACCGATTCTCGCCCAGATGGGTGTAGATACCGTCGCCATGGAGAGTGAACTCGATCTGCTGATAGATCGCCTTCCCCAGATCAAGGAAAACCTCGGCGACGTGCAGATGTCTCCCGAGTTGGGCAAGTTGCTTAATCTTGCTGACAAGAATGCCCAACAAAGTGGTGATCAGTTTATTACCAGCGAAATGGTTCTTCTGGCTGCCGTCGATGATCGTAGTGGGGTTGGGGATCTTTTTGTAAAACTGCAGATTCAGAAGGAATCCCTTAAGCGTGTGATTGAACAGATGCGTGGTGGTTCTACCGTTGACGACCCGAACGCAGAGGACACCCGGCAGGCCCTGGACAAGTACACCGTCAACCTGACCGAACTTGCGGAGCAGGGCAAACTTGACCCGGTAATTGGGCGTGATGAGGAAATCAGGCGAACCATCCAGGTGCTGCAACGTCGTACCAAAAACAATCCGGTCCTGATTGGCGAGCCTGGTGTTGGTAAGACTGCCATTGTTGAGGGTCTCGCCCAGCGGATCATCAATGGCGAAGTGCCCGAAGGATTGCGCAACAAGAGAATTCTGTCACTTGATATGGGCACGTTGATTGCTGGTGCAAAATTTCGTGGTGAATTTGAGGAGCGACTGAAGGCTGTCCTGAATGAACTGTCCAAGGAAGAAGGCCAGGTTATCCTGTTTGTAGATGAGTTGCATACGATGGTTGGCGCCGGTAAAGCAGAAGGTGCCATGGATGCGGGCAATATGCTGAAACCGGCGCTCGCCAGGGGTGAACTCCATTGCGTTGGTGCAACTACACTCGATGAATACCGTGAATACATTGAGAAAGATGCTGCGCTGGAACGTCGGTTCCAGAAAGTGCAGGTAGATGAACCCAGTGTCGATGATTCTATCGCGATTTTGAGGGGTCTTAAGGAGCGGTATGAGGTTCATCACGGCGTAGATATTACTGACCCGGCAATCATTGCAGCGGCCCAGTTGTCCTATCGATATATTACAGATCGCCAGTTACCTGATAAGGCAATTGACCTGATCGATGAAGCTGCAAGTTTGATCCGTATGGAAATGGATTCAAAGCCCCAGGATATGGATCGTCTGGAGAGGCGACTGATCCAGCTTAAAATTGAACGTGAAGCGCTCAAGAATGAGGAAGACGAGGGGTCCAGGCAGCGACTTGAAAAGCTTGATTCGGACATTGAGGAACTGGAAAAGGAATATGCGGATCTCGACAGCGTCTGGAGTGCTGAGAAAGTGGCGCTTCATGGTGCGCAACAGGTTAAGGAAGATCTTGAGCAGGCAAAACTGGAATTCGAATCAGCGCGACGTGCCGGTGACCTGACGAAAATGTCCGAGCTCCAGTACGGCGCGATACCTGATCTTGAGAAAAAGCTTGATATGGCTCAGTCCACGGACAGTTCCACTATGACCTTGCTCCGGAATCGGGTGACCGAAGAGGAAATCGCGGAGGTTGTTTCAAAATGGACCGGGATTCCTGTCACCAAGATGATGGAAGGGGAGCGTGCCAAGCTGCTC
This sequence comes from Gammaproteobacteria bacterium, assembly GCA_012961165.1. Lineage (GTDB taxonomy): Bacteria > Pseudomonadota > Gammaproteobacteria > Pseudomonadales > Azotimanducaceae > UBA9659. The sequence continues at coordinate 29,286 of DTZW01000389.1, forward strand.
GCCCTCGAGGAAGAACTTCACAAACAGGTGATTGGCCAGGATGAAGCGGTAACAGCCGTGTCTAACGCTATCCGCCGTTCTCGTGCCGGTCTATCCGACCCTGGCAGGCCCAATGGATCATTCCTGTTCCTGGGTCCAACCGGTGTTGGTAAAACTGAACTCTGTAAAACGCTGGCAAGATTCCTGTTTGATACAGAAGACGCGTTGATTCGTATCGATATGTCTGAATATATGGAAAAGCACTCTGTTGCTAGACTGATTGGTGCACCCCCGGGCTATGTCGGTTACGAGGAGGGCGGCCTTCTGACGGAAAAAGTCAGGCGCAAACCCTACTCAGTGATCCTGCTGGATGAAATTGAAAAGGCTCACCCTGATGTCTTCAACATCCTGTTACAGGTGCTGGATGACGGTCGACTGACTGACGGGCATGGAAGAACGGTTGATTTCAAAAACACCGTCCTCGTGATGACTTCGAACCTGGGATCAGACCTGATCCAGACAATGTCGGGTGGCAGTTACGACGAGATGAAATCCGCGGTGATGAATGTTGTCTCGACAGCCTTTCGCCCCGAATTTATCAACCGGGTTGATGATTCTGTTGTGTTCCATCCCCTCGAGAAGGAGCAAATCAAAGGTATCGCGCGTATCCAGCTGGAAATCCTCCAGCGTAGGGTTAAAGAAGCCCGGATATGTTTGCAGTTTGATGAGGATGCGCTGCAGCTTCTGGTTGAGGTGGGTTATGACCCAGTGTATGGCGCCAGGCCGTTAAAGCGCGCGATTCAGCAATACGTCGAGAATCCGTTGGCAGAGGCAATTCTGTCTGGCGATTACGTGGCAGGAGACCAGATTCAGGCCAGCAGGGCTGATAAGAGCATAGTTTTCGCTAAAACCTGAAAAGTACTGTACATAAACACAGTTAAAATGTACTGTGTGTTTATCCAGTAGTTTGGTCAAGCTCTGATACAGGTTGAGAAAGGTGACGCGCATGAAATCACGAATATCGAAAGCAAAAACAAAAGCAAAAACAAAAGCTGCTTTGTTAAAAAACACATGGGCAAAGACGGCTCCAGAAGGCTATGCACCCGAGAGATACGATGCAGGTTTGCTGGGCGCCGACGACAGTGCTCGATTGACTCTGGTTGAGTTGAAACTGCCAGTAGATGCTGCAGCACCCAAAGACGCTGTTCATGCAAAGTATCATTCGGTCCTCGCGATGGAAGCTGCCAGAAAAATGCGCAGGTCGCGCCAGAAGCTAAGAACTGGCCAGGAAGTCTGTCACCACCTGAAGATGATGCTTGCGAGCGACCCGTCTTCCAGGGAGTCTGTACCGCGGAAACAGGCTGCTGGTACAGAACCTCAGTTTCGATTGGGGTTCTGAGCGGTCTGTTTCCTTTTTCCGATCTGGTTTATTAAGCGGCTTTTTAGAACAGCACTACTAGAATCACCTTAGAAAGTCAGGATTAACTGCCAGGTAACGCCTGGACGACAAATACCCGGTGCGGGATAGCCATTGGTTCTTCCGGAAAATCTTTGGCGAGTAATGCGGCAAGCTCGGCATCAAACCGTTCTACTTCCTCAGAAGTCAGTGTCGCTGCAATTCCGGCGCTGGCCCTGATTCGGCCACGCCATGATTCGTGGGTATAGATGGCGGGTTCGTCAAAGGTAAATGATTCAATCTCTTCAAATCCGTTTTCTCCCAGATCACGAAACAAACCCGGATGTATGCCAGTTAGATTACCGCCTCGCCAACCCGGGTTGTACTGTTCGATGAGTTTTTCCGTGCGCCTGACAACGTTACCCTTAAGGGGGAGCCAATCGTAGAATGCGATGAGTAACCGGCCTCTTTGAGGCGAAAAAACAGCCTGTCTGGGAAGCCTGCCCGGTGCATGAGATAATCTGACGCGGTTTTCCCGAAATCCACATTGTCTATCGGTGCTTTCATACTATTCCTGGCATATTGTTCTTGGGATAGTGTTCCTGGCATTAACTAAGGCATTTTCACTGGCGCTGTTGGATTCAGTATCCAAAGCAGGTTGTCTCCAGGCTAATCAAGATGACTGACATGTATATAAGAAAAGGTAATCGTAAATTCCCGTGAGTTTTCGTGAATAGCTCAGAGATGGTAGACGTCTGCATAGTGGGGGCGGGCGTCATTGGCCTGGCGATTGCCCGGGAGTTGGCGATTTCCGGAAAAGATGTTCTGGTGCTGGAGCAGGGGCCGAGAATTGGGGAAGGCGTTAGTAGCAGGAACAGCGAAGTCATACACGCAGGCATTTATTACCCGGCGGGCTCGTTGAAAGCTGAGCTTTGTGTCCGTGGTAAGTCGTTGCTCTATGAGTATTGCGCGCCCAGGGGCATTGGTCATGATCGAATAGGTAAGCTTATCGTAGCCACCACTGAGGCTGAAGAGCAGCAGTTGCAGGATATCAAACGGCAAGCAGCGGACAATGGCGTTGACGACCTGGTTGAAGTTTCCCGTCATCGACTTCAAGAAATGGAACCGGCGCTAAACGCGAGTATGGCGCTGTTCTCTCCGTCGACGGGGATTATTAGTGCGCCTGAGTTGATGACCTCGTTACTTGCTGATCTTGAGTCTTGTGGGGGCACACTCGCAACAAGGTCCTTTGTAAGCGAGGTCAAATATGGAACGTTGGGATTCACCGTAAGGTGTGACATTGAGAATGAGCTCTATGAGTTTCAGTGTGAACGACTGGTCAATGCCGCAGGATTAGGGGCACAGCAACTCGCGACATCTATTGAAGGTCTGTCGCAGGAGTTTGTACCGCCGCTTTTTCTTTGTAAGGGGAATTACTTCACGTATCAGGGCCGACCTCCTTTTTCACATTTGATTTATCCCTTACCAGAACGCAGCGGCGCCGGACTGGGTGTGCATGCGACGATTGACCTTGGTGGTCAGGTTAAATTCGGCCCCGATGTAGAATATGTGGAAACTGAAGACTACGCTGTATCCGACGACCGGCTGGATCAAGGTATCCGTGCTATCAGGAAATACTTCCCTGCACTGGACCCGGAGCGTCTGGTTGCGGGTTATGCCGGTATCAGGCCTAAGTTACAGGGTCCAGGAGATCCGTTTTGTGATTTTGTTATCCAGGCGGAAGATGTCCACCAGGTTCCAGGGTTGGTGAATCTATTTGGCGTAGAGTCGCCGGGTTTGACTTCATCCATCGCCATAGCAGAAACTGTCGCCGCACGACTTTACCCACTATAGGGTTTGCAGTGGAGGGCTGTATTTACCAATGACAGGGCCTTCTTTGTATGCTTACACCCTACGCTCACATCTCACTTATTGAGGTATCTGATGTCTAGTCATACGCATAGCCATGATCATCATGGACATGAACACAACGTAGGGTTTCGAAATATCAGTGCCAGTTTCGTGATTGCCGTTGTCGCAAATTTGGGATTCACGGCGATAGAAGCCTTCTATGCCTTTATTACTGATTCAGCAAGCCTGCTGGCGGACGCCGGGCATAACCTTTCTGATGTCCTGGGCCTGTTGCTTGCCTGGGGTGCTGCGCACCTTGCCACGCGCAGTACCAGTAGCCTTTACAGTTATGGCTATCGGCGCACAACTATTCTCGCGGCAATAACGAATGCCCTGGTACTGATCTTTGCCGCCGCTTTTATAGCGTTTGAGTCAATAGACAAGATACTAAATCCGACGGAAGTCTCGGAGATTGTCATCATGATCGTCGCAGGGATCGGCATTGCGGTGAACGCGGGTTGTGCCATGTTATTCAGGGCGTCCAGTAAGCACGACCTGAACGTGAAAGGCGCGTACCTCCATCTTGCCTATGACGCGCTCATATCAGCAGGGGTCGTAGTCGCTGCGGCGGCCATGTATTTCACAGGATGGCTATGGCTGGATGGTGCAGTGGGTCTGCTCGTTGTCGTGGTGATCATCTGGGGGACCTGGGGATTACTGATGGACAGCGTGAACATGATTCTTGATGCTGTTCCCCAACATATCGATCGCGAGGCCGTGCATAATTACCTGCTGGAAATCGACGGCGTCAGCGAGGTCCATGATCTTCACATCTGGGCGCTTAGTACGAATGAAAGCTGCCTGACGGCTCATCTAGTGATGCCAGAGAATACCTTGTGGGATGCTGAGTCAGGTTACGGGGATATAGGTAAGGCGCTCGACGATGATTTCAGGATTCAGCACGTCACGCTTCAGATTGAAAAAGATTTCGATTGCGCCACTCAGGATTGTGACTAGTGTTCTCAAAAATTGGAGTAGCTACGTAAATGACAACGTTATCAGGGTTCTATCAACAGGTTCGTGAAGCTCGCCCAGTGGAACCCATAATACTTGATGATCCGATCCCGTTGGGAGAACTCCAGACGCCAGCGCTGATTATCGACCTGGATGTGTTCGACGCTAATCTTGCCAGGATGCAGTCTTACCTTGGCCAGCAGGAAATTGCACTCAGGGCGCACACCAAAATGCACAAGTGTCCGATCATCGCGCGCAAGCAGATTGAAGGCGGCGCAAGTGGGGTCTGTGCGGCAAAGATTAGCGAGGCGGAGGTTATGTGCGCTGCAGGTATCGAGGATGTCCTGGTCACTTCACCCATAGCAACGCTGGATAAAGTGAATCGGTTCGTTGCAGCGCGAAGAAATCATCCCGGATTAAAAATTGTAGTGGATAGCGTCGACTCAGCGAACCTGTTGGCAAAGGTTGCCGGTTTGGAGGGTCTTGTTGTCGACGTCTTTGTAGACCTGGACCCGGGAATGGGGCGCACCGGAATCGAAACAGGAGATAAAGCCCTGCAACTTGTTCGCCACATCAGCGAATCGAAATCGCTGAATTTTTCGGGGCTCCAAATGTACGCCGGCAACTGCATGCATATTGAAGGGTTCTCTAAGCGCAAACAGAAATATGCTCACATAATGAATAAGGGCATTGAGACCCTTGCGTTGCTTGACCAGGCTGGAATAGTGGTACCTGTTGTGTCCGGAGGAGGAACCGGCACTTACAATATGGAACCTGACCTTGGGCTGATCAATGAACTCCAGGCTGGTTCCTATGCATTTATGGACATTGAGTATCGGGATATTGGCGGGGTTGACTCAGCGCAGTTTCTGGATTTTGGTGTTTCGCTGTACGTTCTCGTTACCGCGATCAGTCAACCGCAGAGTCGGCTTATCACCGTAGACGGAGGTTTTAAGTCATTCGCTTCGGACAAGATGGCGCCAGAGTTTCGGGATGTCGAAGGCGTCACCTTTCATTGGGGTGGAGATGAACACGGCATCGTTCAGTTGAACAATCCATCGCTTGAAATTCGCCTGGGGAACAAACTTCCAATGCTTACTCCGCACTGTGACCCCACGGTAAACCTGCATGATTTTTATTTCCCTTATCGCGATGGTCTGGTCCACGAGATATGGCCGATTACTGCAAGAGGATTTTCACATTGAGTGTAGAAGTACCCTGGTTCGAGGATTTCTCTGTAGGAGATGATCTGAGTGCCGTTCCTTCCGTTACGGTGACTGATGGCTACGCTGCGATTCACCAAATGGTCTTTGGGGATCGCTCCCGACTTCCGCTTGATCTTGTTTTATCCCGGCAGGTGACCGGTCAGGAGAGAGCGTTGGTTAACCCTGCTCTGGTGTGCAACATTGCGATCGGCCAGAGTACGATTCCGACACAACGCGTGTTAGGTAACCTGTTTTATCGGGGATTGCGGTTCCATCGGCCCGTTTATATCGGGGATACCCTGACGACGACAACCAAGGTCGTGGCGCTTCGGCAGAATGCGATAAAACCGGGACGGCCTTCCTCGGGAATGGTTGGCCTGGAAATGCACGTCGTGAACCAGGATGGTGAAACTGTCCTGCTATTCTGGCGATGTCCCATGGTGCCCTGCAGAGAAGAGAATGCTGATACCGGTCACAATGATGATTTATCGTTAATGCCCGAGAATATCGATCGTGAAGACCTGTTGATTGCTGTTCCTGACTGGAATCTGGATTTACTACCAGCCGTCACAGATGAGTTCAGCCCGGGAAACGTAATTAAGGTTGAAGCCAGGGACACTGTGACTTCCGCGCCAGAAATAGTGCGTATGACATTAAACCTGGCGATGACGCATACCGATGCAGATCGCGGTGTCTATAAGAGGCGCCTGGTATACGGCGGGCACACCATTTCGCTTGCGGCTGCCCAGCTTTCAAGGGTACTGCCCTCGCTTGCAACCGTACTTTGCTGGTACAAATGTAATCATGTTGCGCCTGTGTTTGAGCAGGATATTTTGAGCAGCGTAATAACAGTCAAGGGAGAAACTTCAGCAGGTAACAGAAAAATTCTGGATCTGGGTATCGAGGTGTATGCAGAAAGGGGATCAGAAGCTCCGGAACCTGGAAGTGATATCAAAGTGCTTGATTGGCAATTAGCGGTATTGGTCGGAGGTAAAGGTGTCTAAAGGTGTACTCAGTGGAATGAAAGTCGTGGAAGGTTCTGCCTTTGTCGCAGCGCCGCTGGGTGGGATGACTCTGGCGCAACTTGGTGCAGATGTCATTCGATTTGACCCTATTGGTGGTGGGCTCGATTACCGGCGGTGGCCGATTACGGATAACGGTATGAGTCTGTTCTGGGCCGGCATGAACAAAGGCAAACGGTCATTCCAGGTCGATATTGGACACGCAGAAGGTCGTGAATTGATTATGGAGTTGCTCCGTGGTAACAGTCAGGAGGATGGGATATTTCTGACAAACTTTCCTGAACGTGGCTGGCTGGCTTATGAAAAACTCAAGCAAGTTCGCGAGGATCTCATCTACGTCAACATCATGGGAGACCGGAAAGGTGGCTCAGCTCTCGACTACACCGTGAACTGCGCGGTTGGGTTCGCCAGTGCAACAGGTGATCCGTCGAATGAGGACCCCACTAACTACCTGTTGCCTGCCTGGGACAACATTACGGGACAGATGTCGGCGGTGGCATTGCTGGCAGCTGACCGTTCCAGGCGTATCAATGGTGAGGGACAATTGGTGAAAATTGCCCTGAAAGACGTGGCAGTCGCGACAGCAAGTAACCTCGGTAATATCTCAGAAGTGACAATTAACAACGAAGACCGCCAGAAAGCGGGTAATTACCTCTATGGTGCTTTTGGTCGGGACTTTGTGTCAAAAGATGGTGTACGGGTCATGATTGTTGGCTTAACGCCGCGCCAGTGGAAGGGTATTGTTGAATCAATGGGGATTGCGGGTCAGATGTCATCGCTGGAGATTGATTTGGGCTATAGTCTTTCAGGTGAAGGTGAGCGATTTAAGGCTCGCCACAAGATCGCCGAATTGGTCGAGCCATGGTTCGCGTCCAAAGCCTATTCAGAGATTTGCCCTTTGTTCGATGAACATGCGGTTTGCTACGGACCTTACAGAAGCTTCAGGGAAATGGTTGAAGATGATGATGACTGTTCGCCGGATAATCCGATGATGGCAACGGTTACCCAGCCGAATATTGGAGAGTATCTCGCCTCAGGCTCACCGATCCGGTTTGTAGACGACAACCTCGAAACGCTTCCTGCGCCGACGCTGGGGCAGCACACCGAGGAAATCCTTAAGCAAGAGCTCTCGCTAAGTGACGGCGAAGTCGGCCGCCTGAAGGCCCAGGGTATTGTAGCCTGGTAGCTGTTTTCGAGTGCCAGTTGTTGCACCTGAAGGACGGAGTGCCTTGATTTTATTGAGTATTTCCAACACTTGATACCGTTCAATCCAGCCTTTTATGATACAGTAACCCAAATTTGACTCGCCTCGGAGAATAACCTTGTTTGAATTGGTTCAGGCCGGTGGGTGGTTAATGATTCCCATTCTTCTGTGCTCCGTCGTTGCCGCAGGTATCTCTGTGGAAAGGTTTTGGACGCTGCGTGCAGAGCAGGTCGCACCGCGAGACCTTCTTACCCAGGTCTGGACCTGGATCAGGAACAATGAGATGGACAGCAGCAGATTGCGCGAAGTGAAGAGCGGTTCACCGCTCGGGCAGATACTTGCCGCTGGCATCACATCTCATCGCCGAGGCAGGGACCTGATGAAGGAGTCTATTGAAGAAGTCGCCAATCACGTGGTGCATGAACTAGAGCGATATCTCAACACCCTGGGTACCGTGGCTGCGATCACTCCACTACTTGGATTGTTGGGTACTGTCATCGGTATGATTAAAGTATTTACGGCTATTCAGCTGGAAGGCACAGGCAACGCGGCCGTGCTGGCTGGTGGTATATCAGAGGCGCTCATCACCACCGCAGCAGGATTAACGGTGGCGATCCCAAGCCTGTTTTTCCACCGTTATTTTCAACGTAAAGTTGATGAGCTGGTTATCTATATGGAGCAGGAGGCGCTCAAGCTCGTTGAAGTACTTAACACCGACCGAACGGACAACGCAGATGTAAAGCATCCGGCAATGGCCCAGGCAATAAATAGGTGAAGTTCTCCAGGCGTGCTCGCCAGGAGGTAGAGGTAAACCTGACACCGCTGATTGATGTGGTGTTTCTACTACTGATTTTTTTTATGGTATCGACGACATTCACAAAAGAAACCCACCTTTCGATTGATCTGCCGGAATCCAGCTCGCAGTCGAATCGTGTGGCAGACCTGCAGATTGAAATTTTAATCACGCGAGAAGGTGATTTTGCGATAAATGGTGTTGCATTGATCAACCGAGAGCAACGCACTCTTCGGGCTGCCATAGGCAAGATCAGTGAAGGTGACACTGCGATTCCAATGGTCATTACTGCTGATTCAGCTACCCCACACCAGTCTGTCGTGACGGCACTGGATGTTGCGGGTCAACTCGGGTTCTCCCGCTTGAGTATCACGACCACATTGACTAACCCCGCGGACTAATAATGGCTCGTGACAAACATAAATCTGACCTGGAGATCTATCGCAGACTATTAACCTACGTGCTGCCCTACTGGAGCGCGTTCGCGATCAGTATTGTCGGTTTCCTGATCTATTCACTGTCGAATGTTTCTTTTGTTTGGCTGGTCAGCTACATCGTTGATTCGCTTCAATCCGGTGCCGTTCCTATTGCAGCCGACGTTAAGGAATATTTGTCTGCGATCCTGGGCGAGGAGGGTGATCTTAATCGGACCCTGATACCTGTTCTGCTGGTGTTAATAGCGACGACCCGCGGGCTCGGCGCATTCGTTGGCAACTACTTTATTGCTTACGTGTCCAACAACCTCGTTCACAATCTGAGGCGGGAGTTGTTTGATCGTCTGCTTACCCTACCCAGTGCCTTTTATGACCGGCATGCGATGGGACATTTGGTTGCCAAGGTAACTTTCCATGTCACCCAGGTTACGGGTGCAGCGACCGATGCCGTGAGAGTCATCATTCGGGAAGGATTCACAGTCCTTGGATACATGGGGTATCTGCTGTTCCTGAGCTGGAAGCTCACCCTGGTATTCCTTGCGGTAGCGCCGGTTATCGCGCTGCTTGTTGGCGTAGCAGGTAAGCGATTCAGGCGAATCAGTGAACGTATTCAGAATTCGATGGGGGATGTTACCCATGTCGCCTCTGAAGCTGTCCAGGGCTACCGTGAAGTCAGGACTTTTGGTGGTAATGACTATGAAAGCGAACGTTTTAACAAAGTGAGTCAGGACAATCGCCGGCAGTCGATGAAAATGGTAGTGACATCATCTCTGGCGACCCCTGCAATTCAGATCATGGTTTCCTTTGCTCTGGCGGGGCTTGTATGGCTGGTGCTGGACCCTGTTTTTCTCGCGAACATGTCTACGGGTGGGGTCATTGCGTTCATCACTACTGGAGGCCTGTTGGCCAAGCCGATACGCCAATTGTCAGAGGTGGTAGCTACCGTACAGAAAGGGCTGGCAGCAGCCGAAGATATCTTTGATCTGTTTGATGAAGAAGTAGAAAAAGACGTCGGTAAACTTGAGATAGACAGGGTTGCCGGGAAAGTCGAGTTCAGGAATGTTGAATTCGGATACCAGAGCAACTCGAAGCCCGTATTGAAGGGCATCAGCTTCACTGTAAACCCCGGTGAGACCGTCGCCCTGGTTGGTAGATCAGGCAGTGGCAAGAGTACCCTGATGAGCCTGATACCGCGCTTCTATGCTCCGAACAGCGGAGAGATTCTTATTGACGGTCACCCAATCGATTCGTTCACGCTGGATAACCTCAGGGAACACATCGCGATCGTGAGTCAGCAGGTTACCTTGTTCAACGATACGGTGATGCGAAACATCGGCTATGGCACGCTCCAGGGGGCCAGCAGAGATGCAGTCAAGGGCGCCGCGGAGAAAGCCTACGCCTGGCAGTTTATAGAAGAGCTGGATTCTGGGCTTGATACCATCGTCGGTGATGATGGGGTTCTTTTATCCGGTGGTCAGCGTCAGCGACTCGCTATAGCAAGAGCGTTTCTGAAGGATGCGCCGATCCTGATTCTTGATGAGGCGACGTCATCACTTGATATGGAGTCTGAACGTTATATACAGTCGGCGCTCGAAGCAGTTGTTCAGGGCAGGACAACTTTCATCATTGCTCACCGGCTATCAACGATCGAAAAAGCAGATCGAATATTTGTTATCGAAGAAGGTCAGATAGTTGAAGAGGGCAGCCATGAGGAACTGCTGGCGAAAGGTGGGTTTTATTACCAGTTACACGCCAAGGATGAGATAGCCGAAAGCACGCCTTCAACGCCCAAATCTATAACGGTTGGCGCTCAATTTGGAACAAAAAAATACACTATACGAGGTGCTGGTTCCAGTTTTCTGGTTGATGCCTGGTACAACGATACTTTGTGGGTAAAAGCGTTTGCACCGCTATCTTATCTCTATAGGCTGCTCGCCTCGCTTCGTAGAAGCTGGCTGACAAAACGATCGGTTTGGAAATCGCCTGTGCCGCTCATCATAGTCGGAAATATTTCGGTGGGAGGTACCGGTAAATCGCCTTTGGTTATTGGCATCGTACAATACCTCATAGAGCTGGGTCTGAGGCCTGGCGTGGTAAGCCGAGGCTACGGCGCTAATTCTAACCATTACCCGGTCGAAGTGACTATGACCTCTTCGGGTGCTGAAGTCGGTGATGAGCCCCTGATGATCTACAAGCGCACTGGAGTGCCCGTTGTTGTAGACCCGGACAGGGTTCGTGCGGTGAAAGAACTTATTAGTCATCATGAGTGCGATGTCGTGGTGAGTGATGATGGCTTGCAACACTATGCGCTGGGAAGAGCCATAGAGATCGTGGTGATCGATGGTGCGCGAGGCCTCGGCAATGGGCTCTGTCTGCCCGCTGGGCCTCTTAGGGAACCAGCGTCGCGTTTGGAAGAAGTTGACCTTGTTGTCATTAACGGTAAACACAGCGTACCGAGATTGGGTAATGCTGCAAACTGCTCAATGATGCAATTGAAACCGGTCAGACTTGTGAATATAACAACCGGTGACGGGAAACCTGCTGATTCACTTGGCGGTAAAACTGTTCATGCTGTGGTTGGAATCAGTCATCCCGAGCGTTTTTTCAATACGCTTAAATCACTTGGAATTGTGATCATACCTCACGAGTTTCCTGACCATCATGCATTTACAATAGAAGATGTTAACTTCGATGACAATATCCCTGTAGTAATGACAGAAAAGGACGCGGTGAAACTCGACGTACCCGGATTGCCAGAGGACCTATACTGGTACCTGGAAGTCGAAGCCTGCTTTGATTTAGCGAAAATTGATGCCCTTCTGAATAAGGCAGGGATTAAAAAAATAAAACGTGCCACCGGAGGCTGATATGCCTGTAGATAAAAAACTATTAGCGATTCTCGTTTGCCCGATTTGCAAGGGGAATTTGACCTATGAAAAGGCAAATGAAGAGCTTGTCTGTTACGCAGAGAAGCTTGCGTTTCCAATACAGGACGACATTCCTATTATGTTGGAATCAGAAGCCCGCCGATTGGAAGCGGATGAAGTGTCATAGCTGGTTTTAACGTCATCATCCCGGCCCGGTATGAATCATCGAGGTTCCCGGGAAAGCCGCTGATAGATCTGGACGGCAAGTCCATGATCCGAAGAGTCTACGAACAGGCATCCAATAGTGATGCTGCTACCGTATACGTAGCAACTGATGACGTGCGGATTGTAGACGAAGTAGAGAGCTTTGGTGGCCGGATTGTTATGACCAGCCCGGATCATCCAACGGGCACCGATCGTATTTTCGAGGCGGCCAGTCTCATCGGATTGGGTGATGATGACATTGTTGTAAACGTTCAGGGTGATGAACCGCTCATCCCTCCCTCTGTGATCAATAAGGTGGCAGGGATGATTGACTCAAACATTCAGATGTCGACCCTCTGTGAACTTATCGTTGATTCAAAAGAAGTGTTTGATCCCAATGTGGTTAAGGTTGTCGCGGATGCTAACGGCATTGCCCTGTATTTTTCACGCGCGCCCATTCCCTGGTCCCGGGATCACTTCGGATCCGGGTCGATTCCGAATGGCATAAGCTGGTATCGCCATCTGGGTATCTATGCCTATACTGCAGCGATGCTGGCAAGATTTGTTACCTGGGATCCTGCGCCACTGGAAGAAGCCGAAAAGTTAGAGCAGCTCCGCGCCTTGTCCAATGGTGAGAAAATAAAAATTGCCATCTCTCCCGATAAAATTCCGCCCGGAATCGACGTCCCTGGAGATGTTGAACGCACGCTTAAGCTCCTGAAGGAGGGCGCATGAGTTATTCGGTTATTGTGAAGGAAGATTGTGCAACTTGTCAGTTAGTAGTGCCTGTCATCAAACAATTGAAAGAGGATGACGAGCTAACGATATACAGCCAGGATAACGTGCAGTTTCCGTCCGGTGTCTCTGTGATCGACGATACGCAGCTCGAATACTCATGGCGTCGTCGAATCGAAACTGTACCGACGCTCATCAAGTTTGATGATAATGGTGAAGAGCTAGCCAGGGTAATAGGTTGGGAAAAAAGCGAATGGCAGGCGCTGACCGGGAAACCGTTGGAATTTGATTTGCCGGACTTCCGTCCAGGTTGTGGATCAAAGAGCGTGGACCCAGGTATGCCAGAAAAACTGGCTGCACGTTTTGACAGGGATAAGCTGCAATCCCGCGAACTGACGATATCAACGGAAGAAGATGATATAGAGGCCTGCTTCGACAGGGGCTGGTCCGATGGCTTGCCAGTGGTACCCCCGACAGCTGAACGCGTCATGCGTATGCTGACGGGTACGAACAGGTCGCCAGATGAAATCGTCGGTGTGGTTCCGCCGGACCTGGTGCTATGTACGATCGAAAAGATTGCGATCAATGCAGTGCTGGCCGGATGCAAGCCAGAATACCTGCCGGTTGTGATTGCATCGGTAGAGGCCGCTTTGCAGGATGAGTTCTGCATGCACGGTCTGTTGGCGACGACTTACTATTCAGGCCCCCTGGTCATCGTAAACGGGCCCCTGAGCCGCGCTATCGGGATGAATTCGAAGGGCAATGCACTTGGACAGGGCAACAGGGCAAACGCCACTATTGGACGGGCCCTGCAACTGGTTATCCGCAACATTGGCGGTGGTAAACCCGGGGGGGTAGATCGAGCGGTGTTCGGAAACCCGGGGAAGTACACTTACTGTTTTGCAGAAGACGAGACAAACTCCTGCTGGGAATCACTGGCTGTCGAGAAGGGTTTTTCTGAAACAGCATCAACGGTCACGTTGTTTGCTGCCGATGGCATGCAAGGGATTGTTGACCAGAAATCACGTGACCCAGAATCGTTAAGCCGTAGTTTCGCAGCGGCGTTAAGAGTCGTGGGCCATCCTAAAATGATCCTGGCATCGGATGTAATACTGGTCGTTTCACCGGAACATGAGCGGGTTTACCGACTGGCTGGTTGGACCAAGCAGGATGTAAAAAATTGCCTGAATAAACTTCTGACGATCGATGGATCCGAGCTGGTCGCAGGTGCAGGTGGTATCGCTGAGGGAATTCCAGCAAAGCTTGCGGGCAAACAATTGCCTAAATTTAGGGAAGGTGGACTCAATATCGTCAGGGCTGGTGGCAGCGCTGGTATGTTTTCTGCCATTATCGCGGGATGGGGTGCCAGCGGCACCATCGGTAGCGTACCGGTGACCCGTGAAATAAAGTAAGAGAAGAGAGGAAAAACTATGACTATATTTATGGATCCAACCTCGGAGCGGGCGCCTGAAAACAGACAGCCATTGCCGAGGCCAGCAGATCTTGAAGGCAAGACGGTTGGGTTGTTGGATATTTCAAAGCCCAAGGGGAACATCTTCATCGACCGACTCGAAGATCTTCTTGTTCAGAAGGGCCTGACAACGAAACGCTATATCAAACCGACCTTCACCAGAGTTGCACCGGTTGAACTTAATCAACAGATCGCGGCGGAATGTGATGTTGTCATTGAATCGCTAGCGGACTGAGGTTCGTGCACGTCGTGCAGTTTGCATGACATTATGGACCTGGATAGCAGGGGAGTTCCTGGAGGATTCATTGCATCGACAGAATTTATTGAGGCGGCGAAAGCCCAGGCCGAATCGTTAGGGTTTGACCCTTATAAAGTGTTCGTTGGTCATCCGATACAGGATAGAACTGATGCAGAAATGCAGACGCTGGCAGAACAAGCCTTCGAAGATATTCTGGCCATGATTCTCGAGGAAAAGTAGTCATCGATGAAATGACAGGTGTACCTGCCACTTCGAGGTTTCTATCCTCAACGTGAATCCATTTAGGCGTGTCGATTGAAGATCCACCAGAACATATCACTGGCTGACAAAAACACGTTACGCCTTGACGCCCGGGCCGAGTGGTATTGTGAAGCCTTCACCGTGGAGGCGCTGCTTGAGGCTGCAGAGTTCGCGTTAAACCATAAGCTCAAAGTGATTTCGCTTGGCGAGGGCAGCAATATTGTTCTCGCGGGCAATCTGGCCGGACTGGTCATCAAGAACCGAATCCCCGGGGTGACCTGTGATGCCGAAGTCGTGCATGCCGCAGGTGGCGAAAACTGGCACAGGCTGGTTCGCTCGACTGTCAGTTCCGGGTTGTTTGGCCTGGAGAATCTTGCCTTGATCCCGGGTACGGTCGGCGCCGCACCGGTCCAGAATATTGGCGCTTACGGCGTCGAACTGAGTGATAGTTTCATTTCACTCAAAGCCATACATCTTCCTACTCTGGAACAGAAAACGTTTGGTAAGGCAGAGTGTGAGTTCGCATACAGGGACAGTCTGTTCAAAAGAAATGATGAATGGCTTATCACTGAGGTCAGTCTGGCGCTCTCAAAGATCAGTGAATGTGTTACCACTTACCCCGGTATTGTTTCTTACATGAAGGAACACAGACTCGAGATTTCAGGAGAATCCATTGCTGAGGCGGTCTCGCATATCCGTGCGGAAAAATTGCCGGACCCCTCACGGGTTCCGAATGTGGGTAGTTTTTTTAAAAACCCGGTGTTGGAAGCTGAGCGAGCCGAAGCCGTCGCCAAAGCATTTCCTGACCTCGTGCTATTTGATGTGGCAGGTGGGAAAAAACTGTCGGCCGCGTGGCTCATTGATCAGATGGGATTAAAAGGCTACCGGGTAGGCCGGTTTGTAGTATCAGACAAGCACGCACTGGTCATCATTAACGAAGGCGACGGTACGCAACTGGAATTGTTTGAACTGGTTGGCGTTGTCAAACAGAAAGTGAAGCACACCTTCGGGATAGATCTGGAAATTGAACCCAGAATCTATCCCGACGGTTTTGATGTGTCCTACTGAGCTACTTGATCTGGTTAGTCTTTATCACTGGGCTGGTTAGCACTCCTTGGATCGTTAGCGATACGACCAACAAGACTGGGGTGTGATTCTGCCACTGTCCGAGAATTTGTTAACGGACTTGGTGCGGCACTTTTAGCAACCCCTGGCTGTAAAACCGTCGACTGACGCGGTTTAGCCGGGTTATCCCTTGGGTCATTTCCGATTCGTCCAAGACTAGCGGGATGCGCAGTGGCCTCAGCGATAACTGGTGCCGGTGCTTCTTGACTCTTCGGTGAACTGTCCTGTTGTTCCGTGTCACTAGAGGCGACAACAGCCTTGACCGGTGCTTCCTGTGTCGCCACTGCAGGTTCCCGTTGTGTTTGCTCGACAGCAGGTTCCATTGCCGCGACAGGAGCCGCTACGGCCTGCTCTGGTGCTTTCGTGGATTCAGGCGCTGCCACAGCTTGATCAGGTGCTACAGCTTGATTAGCTGCTACAGCTTGATCAGGTGCTACAGCTTGATCAGGTGCTACAGCTTGATTAGCTGCTACGGCCTGATCAGAGACTTCCTGTACTGTTGTCGCGGTGACTTCTTCCTCGCGAACTCGTTTGCCCCGGTTAGATCGTTCCCGGTTACCGCGATTTCTCTTGTCACGCCCTTCACCATTTGCAGCTTGATCGTTCTGATCATTTTGGTTTTTGCGTTCATTCCGTGGATTGTTAGAACGTTTTCTTTCCTGATCAGTCTTGCGATCGCCTGTCTCATTCCTTGCAGGTCGCTTGTTCTCATTCTGCTTGTTGTCACGAGGTTTACGACCTTCTTCAGAACGGCGATTGTCCTGTCGATTGTCCTGCTTTTTGTTTTGCCGATTATCCTGACGGTTTCGGTCGTTGTTAGGACGTCGATTCTGGTTACCCTGACCATCCCGGTTATTCTGTGATCGAGTGCGACCGCCCTGACGTTTTTGGTCAGCACGCTTGGGTGCAACCTTTTTCGGGCCACCAAACAGTTTACCCAGAAGCTTGGAAATAAAACCTTCGCCTTTCTGTCGTGGTTTTGCTGCTAGTTTTGGCTTCGCCTTCGCCTTCGCACTGTTTTTTGCTTTTTCAGCTGTGGGTCGCGGGGCAGCTGGTGCAACAGCTTGTACCGCCGCCCGTTCTACTGCGACCGGTTTAGCGGCAGTAACAACAAGTTCCTCTTGTTCCTCAGAGCTGGTGATGTCGTAGGAAGCTGCTGTTTCTTCTGTTGCATCCTTTGTCCTGATTCTTTCTACGCGGTAGTGCGGCGTATCCATCTGTGGGTCCGGGACAACAACTACCCTGACTTTACTGCGTTCTTCAATCTCGGAAAGTACATTTCGTTTCTCATTAAGGATGAAGGATGAAACGCTAATGGGCAGGAACGCTCTGATTTCTGAGCTGGATTCCTTCAGTGATTCTTCTTCGATCATCCTGATGACAGCTAACGCAGATGACTCTACGTCTCTGATTGTTCCAAGACCACTACATCTCGGGCAGACCACACCACTGGTTTCCCCAAGTGAAGGCCTGAGTCTCTGCCTGGACATTTCCAGCAGGCCAAATCGTGAGATCTTGCCAACCTGTACTCGTGCCCGGTCCACCTGCAGCGAGTCGCGCATTCTGTTTTCTACTGCGCGCTGATTTTTCGAGGCGGTCATGTCGATAAAATCGATCACTACCAGGCCACCAATATCACGTAACCTTAGTTGTCGGCAGATTTCTTCTGCAGCCTCTAGATTCGTGTTGAGTGCAGTCTCTTCAATGTCTGCGCCACGAGTGGCTCGAGCCGAGTTAATGTCGACTGATACCAGGGCTTCGGTAGGATCGATAACCAGTGCACCGCCGGAAGGCAGACGTACTTCGCGATTGAAGGCTGATTCAATCTGGCCTTCAATCTGGTATCGATTGAATAACGGGACATCACTTTCATAGAGCTTCAGCCGTGATTTGAAATGCGGCATTACCTGGTCTACAAACTGGTTGGCCTGTTCGAATGACTCAGGCGTGTCCAGTAAAATTTCGGCAACGTCGTCCCTGAGATAATCCCGGATCGCACGAATGATAACGTCGCTTTCCTGGTAGATAAGGAAGGGGGAAGATTGCTCGGCGGCAGCCTTGGTGATGGCCTCATAGAGGTGAACCAGGTAATTAAGGTCCCACTGTAGTTCTTCAACACTGCGGTCAATGCCAGCAGTTCGAACAATAACACCCATGTTTTTGGGGATATCCAATTGCGACATGGATTCCTTTAGCTGATCTCTTTCTTCTCCTTCAATTCTTCGAGAGATTCCACCCGCTCTGGGATTGTTGGGCATCAACACCATGTACCGGCCGGCAAGTGATAATTGGGTGGTTAGAGCAGCGCCTTTATTGCCACGCTCTTCTTTGTCCACCTGGACAATGATTTCCTGGCCTTCTTTAACGACTTCCGCGATGTTGACACGACCACGGATTTCGTTCGGTGGTATCTTGAAATACTCGCGGGAAATTTCTTTTAGAGGCAGGAAGCCATGCCTGTTTCCGCCGTATTCTACGAAGGCGGCTTCGAGGCTGGGCTCGACCCGGGTGATTTTGGCCTTATAGATATTGGACTTTTTTTGTTCTCGGACCCGGCTTTCGATGTCCAGGTCGTAGAGTTTTTGCCCATCTACAAGAGCTACTCGCAACTCCTCACTATGAGTTGCGTTGATTAACATTCGTTTCATTACGATTCACACTATTTCAGGCGCCTTGGGCGCGGCAGGTGAACCGCCAAATCATTTTCATTGTCAGTGCTGCGGCCAGGGCCGCTCTTACAAATAGACTCCGTTGGTCCCAGTTAAGGGTCCCAGGATTCTGTTATTTTTACAGTTCTCTACTTTAGACCCGGTGTTGTGGGGTCAACAAAAATTAAAAATTGATGAAAGTTCTAAACTGATCAAATTAACCGATTTGACGCTGCACTTTCCGCACTTCGACGCGGTTATTGCTTGCCTAGCTATTTAACTGAAGCCAGACCCCAAATATTCATTTCTCAAATTTTTATCACTTTTAAAAAGCGTGATACGAAAACCTGAGGGTAAAAGCGTTTCTTCGTCGACGTGTCTTTGTGGGTACGCTCTATTGACGATAACGCTATAAAAAATGACGGTGTTATTCAAAAGGTGTATAAACCCGTCTGCCGCCTATCATAGCAATAAATAGCAATGTTTCAAATTATGCTTTTTGTGCCCTGTAAACCACTGTAAAACAGCCTGAATTCGCCGATGACGACCTCCAGCAAAGTTCAAATACATGAAATCGATGCAGATATGGCAGGTCAGCGACTGGACAATTACCTGATCAAGACACTCAAAGGGCTACCCAAGTCCCGAATCTATCGGATTATCCGCAAGGGAGAGGTCCGGATTAACAGCAAACGGTGTAAACCAGAGGTCAAGCTGGTTGCAGGTGACCTGGTTCGAATTCCGCCGATTCAACACCTGCCGGCCAGATCTACCGCCGTTGGCCATTTTAATGACGTTGAGAGCCTGATGGTCTATGAAGATGACCACCTGCTTATCATCAACAAACCGGCAGGCATGGCGGTTCATGGGGGCAGTGGGGTCAGTGTAGGTGTCATTGAATCGCTGCGCCATGCCAGGCCTGAAGGCAACCGTCTTGAACTGGTACATCGCCTGGACCGGGGCACTTCCGGGTGCCTGATGGTCTCGAAACGCCGCAGTTATTTGAGATTGTTGCAGGACGCGTTGCGTAAACCCGGACAGATCAGGAAACACTATCTGGCTGTGGTACACGGCAGGTGGTCAAGGAAGATGGTCCAAATAGATCAGCCTTTGCTGACGAGTTCTATCGCTGGAAAAGAACGCGTCACTCGCGTGAATGGCCAGGGTAAGTACGCGGTGACCGATTTTTCATTACTCGAGGCCAATGATGAAATGTCTATCGTCAGGGCCTCACCCAGAACGGGTCGTACCCACCAGATAAGAGTGCACGCCCGATGGGCAAGACATCCATTGGTCGGTGACACGAGGTACGGGGACCAGACCCTGGACCAAACCTCAGGGATAGAAGGGCGACTTATGTTGCATGCAGCGGAACTACAGATTCCAGCACTTGGAGATAGACCTGCCATCCATGCAAAGGCGCCAATGGATGAGGATTTCCTGCTTAAAGTTAATGCTAGTTTTTCAACTAGATCTCATTATATTCAGTAACTTAAGACCGTTTTATAAAGTCAAATATACTATAAGAAAATGACTGGAGTGCTTCAGATAACAGCATGAGCGGCAGCCCATAGAGCGAATTTATATCCCGCCCCCGGGTGTCGCAGAGCAAACTGACACCAGCTTGCTCGACCTTGATAGAGCCGGCGCAATCGAGGGGCTGGTCTAGTTGGATATAGGTGTCGATTTCATGACTCGACAATGTCCTGAAGCGGCATTCATAGTCTTCCACAGCGCTAAATGTTTGCCCGTTACTGGCAATGAGCGCCAGAGATGTACTGAATGTGACCCAGCAACCACTAAAAGCGGTGAGCTGAAGCGCAGCCTGCTCAGCTGTTCCTGGCTTACCGTAAAGTGTGTGCTCAAGATGGCACACCTGGTCGGAACCGATACATATCCAGTGTGCTTCATTTTGCAGTTGATCGGCGACCGACTGGGCTTTTGAGATACCTAATCGCGATGCCAGCGAGCTGGGATTCTCGCCCGGGTTCGGGCTTTCATCGGTGTCGGGTCGCATCTGGGTAAATGTGACACCCAGGCTCGCAAGAAGCTTTTTTCGGTAGGGGGAAGTAGATCCTAGAATCAGGCGTGGAATGATCATATCCTGCTCGATTTCCGTCATTTTTTTTCACATGGCATGGGCAACTCCCTTATTTTAGAAAGCTAGCCTGAAGACGGAGTGCCGCTGACGCTTCTTCCACCAGATCATCCATAATGACTTGCACGGTCCTTACCTCATCAAAATAGCCAATGCTTTGTCCTGCCCCTGAGTGAATCAACGGTTCAATATCATGTTCTTCAATGGCGCCTAGTAAATCGCCGACCAGTACATCCTGATAAGGCATCTTCAATGGTTTGGGGGCATCTTCTGACTCCCATTCCTGACTCCAACCAGATCTAACTTGCCTGAATGTTTTACCAGACTCCGCTCGGGTAATAACAGTATCCCCACTTCCTGCAGCTTTAAGTTTTTCTGTATTAATAGGATGCATATGCTCCTGATGTTCTTCTGATAGCAGCCACGCGGTCCCTATCCAAACTCCCGCTGCACCCATGGCTAGCCCCGCAGCCACGTGTCTACCGGTTGCCACGCCACCTGCGACTAATACCGGCACATCTCCTGCGGCGTCAACAATCTGCGGCACCAGAGAATAAGTACCGATGGGGCCCGTGTGGGCACCGGCGTCATAACCCTGTGCGACCAGCATATCAACACCTGCTGCCACGGCTCGTTGAACGTGATGCGGACTTCCGATCAACGCGAGTGTTGTTTTTCCGAGTGCTTTTGCCCGCCTTAGCACCTCTGGCGGCGCGCCAATACCGCAAGCAAACATATTGACCGAAGATTCCAGCACTGCTTGAATCTGCGCCTCCTCAATCTCTGAAGAGCGAATAAAGCGGGTACGCATGCCTGGACCTGAGGCCGGAGGAACCTGATACTTTTCGATCAGTCCAGAGACGAAGTTTTTATGCTCCTCTGATATTTCGGCTTCGATTGCCTCTCTGGAATTGTGTTCTGGCATTCCCGGCGGCAACACAAGATCAACGCCAAAAGGTTTGTCACCGACCAGGGATCGGATCAAAGCCAGCTCTTCCCTGATCTCGTCTGGGAAACGCCTGGTAGCTCCATAGACACCATAACCACCGGCATTGGTAATCGCCGCGACCGTTGCAATGTCGTGGGCGAATCCAAAGATTGGATAGTCGATGCCCAGATGCTCACACAGGGGCGTCCATACTTTTTGCATGCGCTGAACTCCAGAGGGTTAAGCTGCCAATACTAACAGCGATTCTGGTTCTTTAGCTTTAGAATCGACCAAAAAAAGGCCACCCTAAGGTGACCTTTTTAGTCTTAAGTGCTGAACACTTAAGCGTTTCCTACATGCTGTATCTAACCTGGAACACGTAGGTTTTCGGTGCGCCCCAACCCTGGGAGATCTCGATAAGATTACCCACACA
Source organism: Gammaproteobacteria bacterium (assembly GCA_012961165.1). Lineage (GTDB taxonomy): Bacteria > Pseudomonadota > Gammaproteobacteria > Pseudomonadales > Azotimanducaceae > UBA9659. The sequence goes on from DTZW01000389.1 coordinate 51,192, forward strand.
ATTGCAAAACGAGTTTCCAGATATCTGGATCGAGCTGGTTACCTGTATCGGGATGCTGAGCCCGAGTATCTGGATCTGGTGCCTGAGGAAGACGATGCCATGCACGGCATTATCAGCGCATCGACCAAAACGTCGGACCGTCGGACCGCCGAACCGCACTTACCGGTTGGCTTTTGGTCCGAATGCCGGAAGGAAAGCCCTGACACTGCAGGCTGTTCCAACCAGTGACAATCAGACTAAGCCCGGCGAACGGATCAGCAAACAAGCAGGTTTTTCGCCGCATGCGGGGGTGGCCGGTAAGTCCTGTGGGTGCTACGAGCTTTAACGATTACCACAGAGGTAAACTTGGCTCTATAGAATCAATGACTTACGAGCTTTTTATGATGTCAGGTGGCGAAATGTCTATTCTAAAAAACCTCAATTAAAATGCATACTTGCACCACATTCGGCATTGTAATGCGAAAAACGTGAGGGTAAGATGCGCGCGATATGTCGACAGGGCCCATCCCAGAGCGGGTTGACCATCGTAAGCTGGCCAATCAGGCAGGGCTTATAGAGGGTACGCTACCCATCCAGTGTTTTCACCGATTCGGTGAAATGCTTGTTGTGAGTGAAGGTGATGTCTACCTTCGGCTCGAGTTCAGTAAGGGTGATTTCGGTAGTACCAGCGTTAATGGATCAGCGGCCACAGAGGTATGTCTGATATGCCAGAATTGCATGCAGCAGTTCAGGCGACAAGTCAGTTGCGATGTTGCATTGCAAGTCGTATCTGACGAATCCAAACTGGAACGTCTGTCTGAAGTCGACGATGCTATCGTCGCGCCAGACAAGGTAATATCGGTTGCGGAACTGGTTGAGGATGAATTGATATTGGCTATGCCGATGATTCCCCGGCACGAAGAGGGCCAATGCCTTGAGACAGATTACGAGCAGCAAGAAATAGTCCTGCAGGAAGTACAGAAAGTACAAGAAGCGCAAACTACTTATCGACCTTTTGCTGATTTGGCGAAAACGATAGACAAACAGAACACATAATAGGTAGAGAACTGACATGGCTGTTCAAAAAAGTAAAGTTACCCGATCCCGTAGAGGGCAACGCAGGTCTCATGATTCTCTGACTGGACCAACTCTGTCTGAAGATTCAACAACAGGGGAAACGCATCGTCGTCACCATGTGACTGCGGATGGCTTCTATCGCGGCAAAAAAGTCGTACACAAAGACGACGATTAGGCCGATTGGCACCGTTAGTGATTGGCATGGTGCCTATATCCTATGACTAAATTAGCATTTGTTTTTCCGGGCCAGGGCTCCCAGGAAGTTGGTATGCTGGAGGATGCACGCGAAGCATGTGCAGACCTGTTTGCTGAGGCGTCTTCAGTTCTTGGCTATGATCTATGGGATCTGGTTGAAAATGGTCCTGAAGACCAGTTAAATCAAACGGAATATACGCAGCCGGCATTACTGACCGCTTCAATTGCCTTATTTCGTCTTGCGCAGGCTCGGGGGCTACCCTCGCCAGATGTTGTGGCCGGCCACAGTCTCGGTGAATACTCTGCGCTTGTTGCGGCGGATGTACTGCAATTTTCAGATGCGGTAATGCTGGTCCAGAAAAGAGGCCAGTTCATGCAAACCGCAGTTCCCCTGGGCGAAGGTGGTATGGCAGCGGTGCTTGGACTCGATGATGAGCAGGTCAGGGAGGTTTGCATTGCAGCAGCCCAGGGAAAGGTCGTTCAGGCTGTTAACTATAATTCTCCTGGTCAGGTTGTAATCGCAGGAAACAATGCCGCCATCGAGCGGGCGATAGAGGGTTGTAAGGAAGCCGGTGCGCGACGCGCAATAGCGCTCTCAGCCAGCGCCCCATTTCATAGCGAGTTGATGAAACCCGCTGCTGAAGAGCTGGCCGGTGTGTTGAACGAAGTCAACTTCGCAAAACCCACGACAATTGTTGTACAGAATATCGATGCGGCAGTACATGATGACCCTGAAGAGATCAGGACAAACCTGGTCAAACAAATGTATGGCGCGGTCCTCTGGACTGACACCGTTCTTATGATGAAGCAGATCGGTGTAGCAACACTGGTTGAATGTGGCCCAGGTAAGGTGCTGACAGGCCTGAGCAAGCGAATCGACAAATCGATTACTGGTCACAGTATAAATTCTGCGGCGTCCATAGCGATTGTTTCAGAGGCGCTCGTTAATGAGTGAGCAGAAAGTTGCACTGGTCACCGGAGCGAGCAGGGGAATTGGCAAAGCGATTGCTGCCCGTCTGGTTGAAGATGGTTTCTTTGTCTTGGGTACAGCGACCACAGAAGGTGGTGCCAGGTCAGTTTTCGAGGCTCTTGGTGACAATGGAGTAGGCTATGTCCTGAATCTTATGGAGCGAGACTCTATTGAACAGCTGTTTCAAACGATAAAAGAAGCGCATGATGCCCCTTTGGTATTGGTGAACAACGCCGGAATCACCAGGGATAACCTTGCACTGCGAATGAAAGATGACGAGTGGGACGATGTTATTGGCACTAACTTGTCAGCGTTGTTCAAGGTAACCAAACACTGTCTGAGAGGTATGACCAAGGCGCGTTGGGGAAGGGTTATTAACCTGACATCCGTTGTCGGCGCCATGGGTAATCCGGGACAAAGCAATTATGCTGCTGCCAAGGCCGGAATAGTTGGCTATAGCAAATCCCTGGCTGCAGAGTTGGGTTCTCGTGGAATCACCGTGAATTGTATTGCGCCAGGTCTTATTGGCACTGATATGACAGACGAACTTAGCGATGATCAGCGAAATACGATGCTTGAGCGCATTCCGCTCGGCAGGCTTGGCGAGGTAGCTGAAGTAGCAGCTTTGGCTGGTTTCCTGGCAGGAGAGGGGGCTGGCTACATCACCGGAGAGACGGTCCATATTAACGGCGGCATGTATATGAGCTAGCCGAAAGCTTTAATCACGGCCCCTGTTGTGGGGGTAGCCGGGTAAATAACTTGAAGAACCATCTGGCATTTTATTAAACTAGCGCAGCTTGACTGCCACTATGTAGGAGTAATTCTAGACATGAGCACCATCGTAGAGCGAGTGACTAAACTGGTATGTGAACAACTTGGTGTAAAGGAAGAGGAGGTAACTTCGGAAGCTTCCTTCGTTGAAGATCTGGGTGCGGATTCCCTCGACACAGTCGAGCTAGTCATGGCGCTGGAAGAAGAATTCGAAACTGAAATTCCAGACGAAGAAGCTGAAAAGATTACGACCGTCAAAGAGGCCATCGATTATATCGAAGCCCATAAGTAGTTATTGAAGTTCTAAACGAAGCCGCGATCATCACAGGTGATCGCGGCTTTTTAGATTATTCTAATACTGTTTCGCTATTTGATCTAATTAGAGGGGACCCGCGTGTCTAAACGAAGAGTCGTTGTGACCGGCATGGGGATGCTTACGCCACTAGGTGTTGATCTTGAATCTTCGTGGCAAGGGCTAACCGCTGGAAAGAGCGGCATCGCGCCAATTGAAAGTTTTGATACCACCGATTACCCGGTTCGTTTTGGTGGTCATGTGCCTGAATTCGATATTTCAGAGTACCTGCCGCCAAAAGAAGCCCGCCGGATGGATGGTTTTATGCAGTTTGGCCTGGTCGCTGGTATTCAGGCTATGCGAGATTCAGGTTTGGAAGTCACTGACGAAAACAGAGACAGAATCGGGGTCGCGGTCGGTTCAGGCATTGGCGGCATTGTCACCATCGAGACCTGTCACGATGTGGTTAACAGCCGCGGACCCGCTAAGGTATCCCCATTTTTTGTACCCTCGTGCATTATCAATATGATCGCAGGTCACTTATCGATTATGTACGGTCTACAGGGGCCAAATATTGCAATCACCACAGCCTGCACAACAGGCACACATAATATTGGTTTCGGGGCTCGACTCATCGCGTCAGGTGACGCCGATGCGATGGTGGTTGGTGGAGCGGAGAAATCGACGTCGCCAACGACTATGGCAGGCTTCGCCGCCATGCGAGCCTTATCGACACGTAATGAGGAACCTGAGCGCGCCAGTCGTCCCTGGGACAGGGACCGGGATGGGTTTGTGTTAAGTGATGCTGCTGCAGTGCTGGTGTTGGAAGAATATGAACAAGCAAAAACTCGAGGAGCCAGGATCTATTGTGAACTGGCAGGTTTCGGCATGAGCGCGGATGCCTCGCATATAACCTCTCCATCTGAAAATGGACAGGGTGCGGCTCGATCAATGCAAAATGCACTCAATGATGCCGAAATGCCGGCCAGTGAGATTGGCTATATCAACGCTCACGGCACGTCGACTGTGCTGGGTGATATTGCAGAAACCGTGGCGATCAAGACGGTCATGGGTAGCGATGCCAATAAAGTCGCGGTCAGCTCAACTAAATCCATGATTGGTCATGCGCTGGGTGCAGCAGGTTCGGTCGAGTCCGTTATCTGTGTCCTTGCACTTCGCGACCAGGTCGCACCACCAACCATTAATCTGGATAATCCGGAAGAAGGGTGTGATCTCGATTACGTACCGCACCGGGCGAAGGAGATACCAATCAGGGCGTCTCTATCGAATTCATTTGGGTTTGGCGGTACCAACGGAACCCTGATATTTAAGCAACTGGATTGAAACACGGCAATGGCCGCTAATTTATTCAAGCTAGCACTGGCAACTGCGCTGTCGCTGCTGTTCCTGTGCAGCCTGGTTGCGGTATATGTCCACGATCAGCTTTCAGTACCCGTTTCCAAGGACAGTGTCTTCACCATCGAACCCGGTAGTAATCTGTCTGCTATTACAAAGCGCCTGACAAGAGATGACCTGCTACCGGTTAACAACATCGCGTTTAACGCGTTTGCCATACTGACTCGTGATGCGGGTTCAATTCAGGCCGGCCAATACCAACTGAAAGCAGGAATGCCAAGTCAGGATGTTCTGGCGCTTTTTCGCTCAGGGAAAGTGATCCGGTATCGCATTACTTTCCCTGAGGGGTTGCGCGTGAAGGAATGGCTGGCGAGACTTCAGGAAGCCCCTTACCTTGATGCGAAAACGACTGGAATGACCAGAGAGGATCTGGGCCAGTCACTGGGGTTGACAGCAGAACTCGAGGGTTCGCTGTTCCCGGATACATACCAGTACATCCTGGGCGACTCAGATCTGGATATTCTCAAATTAGCCGCTCGCAAAATGAAGGAAGTGCTGGGTGACGAGTGGAACGGGCGAGCGATGACGGCGGTTTCAACTCCCTTTGATGCGTTGATCCTCGCATCTATGATAGAAAAAGAGACAGGATATGGTCCTGACCGGGAGAAGATCGCTTCAGTGTTTCATAACCGACTCGACACAGGCATGAAGCTTCAATCAGATCCAACGGTAATCTTTGGCCTGGGCGCTGATTTCGACGGAGACCTTAAAAGGTCTCACCTGAAGTCGGATACCCCCTACAATACCTACACAAGAACGGGTTTACCCCCGGGGCCGATTTGTTCCCCCGGGCGCGCGTCAATCAACGCTGCACTTGGCGGCTCAAGTCATCCATACTTCTATTTTGTCGCGATGGGTGACGGGAAAAGTTATTTTTCAGTCAGCCTCGAAGAACACAATAAGGCAGTCAATCGGTACCAGAAAAAGCGGAAACAATGACCACAGGAAAGTTCATTACACTTGAAGGCGTTGAAGGTGTTGGGAAATCGACCAACCTGGAGCTGATTTCAGGGTTTGTGAAATCAGGCGGATACGATGTGCTCGTCACCCGGGAACCAGGGGGCACAACGCTGGGGGAAAGGGTTCGGGAAATCCTGCTTGATAAAGATGAACACGGGATGACGCCAATGGCTGAATTACTTCTAATGTTTGCCGCAAGGGCACAGCATGTTGAAGAAGTAATAAAACCTGCATTGGCCCGAGGTACCTGGGTTGTTTCTGACCGTTTTACGGATTCCTCGTATGCCTATCAGGGCGGAGGGAGGCAACTGGGTAGCGAAGCCGTGGCTGCACTTGAACATCAAGTGCTCGGAGGCTTCAGGCCGGATCTCGTCATTATTCTTGATCTCGATGTGCAGGCTGGCCTGGAAAGGGCAAGCAAAGTGTCCGAAGCGGACAGATTTGAATCAGAGGAGAGGGAGTTTTTTGAGCGAGTAAGAGCGGCGTTTGTCAGTCGTTCCAGTCAACCTGGATATCACCTGGTCGATGCCGGCCGTCCCCTCATCGATGTGCAGGCAGACATTAGCACTATCATAAAAGAACTATTCGAATGATAGCCTTGCTGCCCTGGCAGGCTTCATCGTGGCAGAGAGTCTGTGCCCAGATAGCCGATGGAAAAATGCCACATGGGATTTTGCTCGCTGGGCCATCTGACTCAGGGAAGGCTAACTTTGCCGCTTGTTTAGGTGCTTACCTGCTATGTCGCGGCCACGACAAACCGTGCGGTGAATGTCGCCAATGTAACCTCGTTGCGGCGGGTACGCACCCGGACCTCGTGGAACTAACGCTTGAAGACTCAAAGCAGATTCGTATTGATCAGATTAGAGAGCTCATTCACTGGGCGACCCAGACTGCTCAACAGGGTGGATACAAGGTTTGTACCATCAACCCTGCGGATAAGCTAAATATCGAGTCTGCAAATGCGCTCTTAAAAGTTCTGGAAGAACCGCCATCCAATACGCTGATATGCCTGGTGTCGGATCAACCTACGCGTTTACTACCGACTTTGCGAAGTCGCTGTCAGCGGATTAACCTGGGTTCACCTTCCCAACAGGAAGCCGTCGTATGGTTGCAGGGTCAAATGGATTCCTCTGCTGATGTTGAATTGCTATTGGGCATTGCCGGCGGTATGCCGCTTCGAGTGCTGAACTCCATTGATGAGGATTACCTAAAGCTAAGGCAGGAACTGGCTTCACACCTGGTCCCATTATCTGAGGGGGTCAGGTCTCCGATTCAGGTGGCTGCATTGATGGCCAAAGAAGAGGTTGGGCGTGTTCTTGAACTGCTCTATCAACTTGTTTCAGACTCGATCGTTTTCAAGTTGTCTGGTGGCAAGGTGATCAAAAACAGAGATTTAAGCGAAACCATCGAGCAATACAGCAACCTGACATCTATTGCGGACAGATACAAATTATTGGATCACATCAGCGAGGCGCAGGGCCAACTTAACGGAACTTCCAATCCAAATGGCCAGATGCTGCTGGAAGGGGTGTTTGTCAAAGCTGGTTAAGTCGTTGCGAACCACTATTTCGTTCTGGTGATCTATGGTCATCATTCGCGGCTTGAAGAATAGAAACTCATAGGGCATGATCTCGAACACCACATTCCAGGTAAGTAGTTATGGCAAAGCTAGCCCGGGGCGGCGGCAAGAAAACCATGATCGCCCTGACGATCAGGGACAAGGTCGTGCTACATAACTACTACATGCCATTTATCAAAAATGGTGGCTTGTTCATTGCGAACCGAACCGAATACGATCTGGAAGACGATGTCTTTATTCTGCTAAGCCTGATGGACGAATCCGAGAAGATTCCGGTAGCAGGCAAAGTCGTTTGGATAGCCAGGAAAGGGGTCAAGAGCCCACACATTCCGGGTGTCGGGATTCAGTTCAGCGACCCTGATAATATTGCGAAAGATAAGATCGAAACCTATCTGGCGGGCAGCCTCAACTCCGTGAACGCAACAGCTACTATGTAGCTGTTTTTTTTGTAGCTCTTTTTGCTTAGAAAGGGCTGCAGATTAGTCTGCTAAACCGCTTAACCAAAAAATAGCGCTATTCAAGCGGCGGGATCATTCCTGTAGGTGAACCAGGTCGTTTCAACCTGATGGTGAATTCTTGCAAGATCCAGCTGAACCTCATCAATAAACCAATGCAATTCACCGCTGGAGAATAAGTCGATCACATTTGAGTTTTTGATTCTTCGCTGCGCAAGATTAGTTGCTCGCTGTGGTTCGTCCGATAGTGGTAACTGCTCACAACATTCGGATACCTCGTCCAGACAAAAGTCTACAGACCTTGGGAAATGTTCATCCCGCAACAGGAAGTCTGCGACATCCTCTCCATTCACATGATCATCAACGTGCTGTCGATACATCTGGTAACCGGAGACTGACATTAGAAGGCTTGTCCAAAGTAACCGTTCATAATCTGCAAGCTCGTTATGCTTTGGATCATTTAGATTGTAACAACCGATATCGAGTATACGGGTTGTCATATCTGCGCGTTCAAGCTTACGACCCAATTTCATGAAGTTGAATGCCTGGGTTACGCTCATGCAACCTGTCAAATATCCTGTGAACTCATGACAGCGGCCGATGACTTCACCGAGAAACGCATCCCGTCCTTCGCGTTTGAGAGGTTTTTTCAGGTTGTTTTCTACAAAGTGGTGGAGTTTATTGATTTTTTCCCACGCTTCCCTGGGCATGATTTCACGGCTTGTCCGAGCGTTTTCCCTGGCATTCTTCAGTGCGGTTCGGATAGACGAGGTCTCACCCTGGGTCAGAAACTTGACGACGTTCTGTTCATTCTCCAGTTGATAAGTCTCGTGGAAGTTATCCTTGTCACCGGTAATGTCGATCAGGCTTGCCCAGACATGCTTTGAGTTAGGCAAGTCCAGTGCGAGGTTCGTATTAACTCTTAACAGAAGCGCGGTACTTTCCACGCGCTCCATATATCGGCCTATCCAGAACATCCTTTCTGCAACACGAGACAACATTAGCGAGTTCTCCCTGGCAGGTCGATTATCCAGGTGTCCTTACTGCCACCGCCCTGCGAAGAATTCACAATCAGCGATCCTTTTACCAACGCTACTCGTGTTAGTCCTCCGGCAGTCACAAAACTCCGGTCGCTCTGCAGGATGAAAGGCCTGAGGTCTACATGCCGCGGTTCGATCGAGTTACCCGACAGGGTTGGCACAGTAGAGAGATTAATAATTGGCTGAGCGATGAAGTTTCTCGGGTTTGATTTGATCTGTCGGCGCATCTCTGACGTTCGGCGTTTGGTCTCTGTTGGGCCAATGTACATGCCATATCCGCCAGATTCATCAGCAGGCTTAACCACAAGGTTTTCCATGTTTTCCAGAACGTGTTTCATTTGTTGCTTGTCAGAACACATGTAGCTGGGCACGTTAGGCAGGATGGGATCTTCGTCGAGGTAGTACTTAATCATTGCGGGCACGTAGGTATAGACCACTTTGTCATCCGCAACACCTGCTCCCGGTGCGTTGGCAAGGGCTACGTTACCTTTTCTCCAGGCGCGCATCAGCCCCTTTACGCCGAGTATTGAGTCTTTGTTGAAGACTTCAGGGTCGAGAAATAAATCATCAACTCGCCGGTAGATGACATCGACGCGACTGAGTCCCTCAACGGTTTTCATATAAACGCAATCGTCGTCGCCAACCACCAGGTCCCGGCCTTCCACCAGTTCAGCCCCCATGCGTTGGGCAAGGAAGGAATGCTCGAAATAGGCAGAGTTGAAGATACCTGGGGTCAGTACGACCACCTCTGGCAGATCTTTGGGCCGCGGTGAAATAGAGCTCAACGTATCCAGTAACTGGGCCGGGTAGTTGTCCATGGGTAGAATCGAGTATTTTTCAAATAGCTCTGGAAGAACCTTTTTGGAGATATTCCTGTTTTCAAGCATGTAGGAAACACCCGAAGGAACTCGCAGGTTGTCTTCAAGCACATAAACTGTGCCGTCGCTGTCCCTGATGATGTCGGAGCCACAAACATGAGCCCAGACACCATGTGCCGGTTTCATTCCTTCGCAAATTGCCCGGTAATTTTTTGAAGTTTTGAGAAGTTCTTCAGGTACCACTTTATCTTTAAGGATCTTGCGGTCGTTATAGACGTCATCGATAAAGGCATTAAGTGCACGAAGACGCTGAACGAGCCCCTTTTCTATGTAATCCCATTCTTTCCGCATTATTGTTCTTGGGATGATATCGAATGGCCATTCCCGATCAATGTTCTGGCCTTCAGAGTAGACGGTGAAACTTATACCAAGAGACCTGATTGTAAGCTCGGCGTCGTGCCGGAGGGCGTTTAGTTCGGCCGGCGTTTTCGATTTGAGGAATTTACTGAGTTCGCCCAGTCCTGACCGAGCCTTTCCCGACGAGAACAGTTCATCATAGGTTTTATTATTGCCATAGCCGCGTATCTGCATCAGGTATGGGTACTCATTACTCGAATTCTTCTTCCATGATTCTGTAGTGGGTTTCGATCATTCCCAGTTTTTTGTAGGTCAGTTGTGCTGTTGTGTTGTCTTTTTCGACATATAGTCTGATACCACACACGCCAGGCCTAGAGGAAGCAAGGCCCTTTACATGCGAGTACATTGCAGTGAACACACCCTTCGCACGATGTGAGGGTGCGACGAACACACTTTGAATCCACCAGAACAAACTATTGCGCCAGTCGCTCCACTCGTAGCTGATCGCGAGGCATCCGACCACCTCTCCCTGATCCAGCGCAACCAGGTAGAACCCAAGGGAGCTATCCCGAAGGATTGCGTTAATGCCAGGGTGGATTTTATCCCAGGGTAACTTCTTGCCTTCGGTCTCAATCGCCATCGCCTGATTGAACTCAGCAATAACTTCAGTGTGCTGCGGATTTGCTTGTACTACTTGTATATCCATAGCGTGCATTATAGACAGATCAATCCATTATAGGCGGGTCAACATGGGTAAATGACCGATGTTCGTACTTTTCTTTTTCCTATTCAGAGGATCGGCATTGTACTTGTTGGTATTAAGGGTTGTGGATAAACGAAAGTTAACCGAGATTGCTGTGTTAACAAGCGCCGTTAGCCTGTCAGGGTTGTTAGTCATCAGGTCAAACGGGTTGATCCCTAAGTCTCTAATCATTTCGGCGGCTGTTCGCGGTAATCTTATCTCAACGTCTGAAACACCTCTGAGGTAGCGCAGCAAGAGTGAGGTCTGACGTTGACGAGTGTTGAGTGATTGAAATACCTGCTGGCTATAGCGATAGCTTCGGCTCCTGAATCATCCCGGTAACCTCTACAACGAGACCGGTTTTCCTGGGCGGCTGTTTGAGAGGTCACAGGTTCCCTGAAGCAATACTGGTGGTCATGGTGATCTTCAACAGCCTGAAGATAAAGGCGGTTGTGATTTGGCTTTGCGGGGTGAATGGCCTGCTGATTTTGGCAGCTGTACCTGGTTGGCATCACTCAACCGGGGTTCGATCTTTGTTCATCTGATCTGTAGGTCGATCATTCATGCTAACTCATCGATACAATGCAAGAAAATACTTTCAAAATATACTTTAAACTATTGTTATATATCATATTTATTTAAAATATATAGCGTGCGGTCGGCGATGTCAGCGTCCTTGAGGAAACCCATAGCGCTGATCAGGGGCTGTGGTGCATGCTCTTCCTCCAGTTCGATTTCCCATTTCTGGAGTTGGCTAAGCCGTTGTGGCTGGGGAAGTGCCAGCAGCGTTAACAAATTCTGCCGAATGGTTTGATCTTCCAGAGCTGCCTGTATGAGGGCAATAAATTCTTTGTCCTTGCGTTTTCCGAAGAGCTTATTAAGAACATTTTGCATCGGGTTTCAGCTCATTTACCGAAGAGGATTTTATGAATGTACAAGACGGTCTGATGCCAGTTTGTCGTGGTGCGATCCGGCATCGCGTGGTATATATACGCTCCTTTATAACATCCGGCAGAGCAGCGGTCACGAAGCCTTGCTTGCCGTAGATTCGCGACGTTCAACAGGAGGAAAGATGGTATCAGTCGTATATGAGGCACCTGATTCGATAGACGGTGCAATTAGTCTTTTGGCCAATGCAGATATTCCCGCAAAGATACTAGCCGGCGGCACTGACCTGATTATCCAGACTAACGGGAGCACTGACGAGTCCCGCTTGTTTGTAGATGTTAAGAGAATCGACGGTATGCTGGATGCAAACTTGTCGGCTGATGGACTGGACCTGGGTCCTTCCATGAGCTGTGCAGAGTTTACCGCGAGAGATGATATCCAAAAGGTCTTTCCCGGGCTGGTGGAAGCCGCTTACCTGATTGGATCAACGCAGGTTCAGGGCCGGGCCAGTCTGGGGGGCAATTTATGCAATTCTTCTCCCGCCGCGGATACGATTCCTGCGCTGGTAGTGAATAGCGCACAATGCGTGATCGCAGGACCCGGTGGTGAGCGGACGGTCGCAGCTGAAGACTTCATGACAGGCGTCGGTCGAAACTGCATGGAAAAGGGCGAACTGCTCAAAATGATCCACGTGCCGGCACCGGCGGCGAAGACTTCTGATGCCTATTTGCGGTTTATCCCGAGAACTGAAATGGATATAGCGGTTGCAGGCGCGGGTGTAAGTGTGACGCTCGATGATGCCGGCACTTGCACTGCTGCGCGAGTTGCGATTGGCGCCGTTGCGCCGACCGTACTGCTTGTCGGCGCAGCGGCAGATGCGCTGATCGGGACCAGGCTGGATGACGACGCATTGCAAGCAGCAGCAGCTGCTGCGAGTGCCGCGTCCAGCCCGATTACAGACAGAAGAGGCACCGCTGAGTATAGAAGACAGATCGTTGGTGTATTGGTAAAACGCGCCGCAAGAATAGCCGCGACAAGAGCGAAGGGAAACTAGAAAAATGGCAAAATCACACGTAACAACCAGTATCAACGGGCAACCACAAGAATTTCTGTGCGAGCCCGGGGATACCTTGCTCGACGTACTGCGTAATGACCTGAACCTGACGGGCACAAAGGAAGGCTGTGGCTCCGGCGATTGTGGTGCCTGTTCGGTGACCCTCAATGGCCGGCTTGTTTGTTCCTGTCTAGTACTGGGTGTCGAAGTAGAAGGCGCGGAAGTTGGAACAATTGAGGGTGTAAGCACCGGTGATGGTCTGCACGTGATTCAGGAGAAGTTCCTTGAACACGCTGCGCTGCAGTGCGGCATATGCACACCGGGTTTAATTGTCAGTGCCAAAGCATTGCTTGAAGAGAACCCGAATCCCACCGAAGAGGAGGCCAGATACTATCTTGCGGGAAACCTTTGCCGGTGTACCGGTTATGACAAAATTATCAGGGCGGTGATGGATTCCGCTGAAACTTTGAGAGGAGGTGCCTGATCATGAGTGAAGCACAGGAATTCAAGTACATCGGTCAGCGAACCATCCGGCCAGACGGTTTTGATAAGGTAACCGGCCGAGCAGCCTACGGCGCTGATCTTACTTTACCGGGAATGATCTGGGGTAAAACCCTTAGAAGCCCTCATGCCCATGCCAAAATTATTTCTATTGACACCAGCAAGGCTGAAGCTCACCCGGATGTGATGTCGGTAGCCACATTTAAGGATTTTGTAACCCTTCAGTCAGAAAGTGTTGCCGGAACTGAAGGCGCTGCGGGCGTACTTGACGTTGCGAGAAATTGTCTGGCGGATGACAAGGTGCTTTACCATGGTCATGCGATCGCGGCTATCGCCGCCAGAACGGAGAGGGCGGCAAAAGATGCGCTTGGCCTAATCGATGTGGAATATGAACTTCTACCGTCTGTGATGGACGTCGAAGATGCCATGAAGGAAGATTCGCCTGTCCTGCATGACGATATGTTCACCGCTGGCTACGACGAGAAGCCATCGAAGGCTTCCAATATTGCAACCCGTGTCGAAATGAAAATGGGTGATGTTGAAGCCGGTTTTGCCGAAGCCGATGTCATTGTTGAGCGAGAGTTTCGAACACCTACGGCTCACCAGGGTTACATTGAGCCTCATGCCTGTACAGTAACTTACGACGAAAATGGGCAATCAATGGTCTGGTGCTGCACGCAGGGCCATTTCGACGTAAGGACGCTTACTGCAAAAGTACTAGGTATGGAACTTGGCAAGCTCAAAGTTATTGCCAGCGAGATTGGTGGTGGCTTTGGTGGTAAGACGGTTATTTACCAGGAGCCGGTAGCACTCGTACTTTCCAAGAAATCGGGCCGCCCGGTGAAGATGGTGATGGATCGTGAAGAAGTATTTATTGCTACCGGCCCAACTTCAGCCGCAAAACTGAAAGCAAAAGTCGGCGTAAAGAAAGACGGAACAAT
>DTZW01000390.1 GCA_012961165.1 Gammaproteobacteria bacterium
GTGAAATGCTTTGTCCCAGTTTCCCCCGTCGTCGATGACCGCATCAAACTGATCCGGGTGCCGGAGCAACAGGGCCCACATGTTCATGATGGCACCCCGTGTGGTCTCACCACCAGCGCCAACAATCAAGGCGATATTAGAGGTGATCTCTTCAGTTGAAAGGAAGTCACCATCGACCCTGGTCTCGCACAATTTGGTGATGATGTCCTTAGACGTAGGGTTACCGTCCTGGTCAAGCAGATAGGTTGGATCTTTTCTTCTTTCTTCAACGATTCCTGCGACATAGTCCTCCAGGTCCTGCCTGGCTTCGACTCCTTGCTTGTGGGTAGCCGAGCCGCCGAGGCCACTCATCATTGAGTTGTACCAGTAGTAGAACTGGGGCTGGGCTTCTTTTGGAAACCCGAGGACTTCGCAAACCACTCGAATCGGAAATTCATTGGCGAACATGCTTGAGAGTTCAAGCTGCCTGGTATTGCCATTGTCCGAACAGAGCGCAGAGTCGTCATTGGCTGCAGCGTCCCATGCGTCGATCATTTCGTTCGCCAACCTCTCGATGGCAGGAATACGCGCCTGCAGTGATTGACCCACAAGGTGTTGGCCATAGAGGTTGCGCCGCCGCCGGTGTTCGACCCCGGATAGTTCGAGTTGGGTATTACCCAATACACCGCTGGACGATCCTTTGGGAATGGTATTGAACCCCTCGTCATCGAAGTAGCATTCTGTGATGTCGTCGTATCGTGTCACCCAATAGCAGTTGTGCAGCTTGTCGTGGAACACCGGATAGTGATCACGAAGAATGCGGTAATACGGATAAGGGTTCCTGAAGAATTCAGGCGAATCAAGTATACGTGGGTCCAGCAATGGCGTGCCGTCTTGTGCATGCCCCATATCCACGGCTTCTCCTTCCGGCATTAGGGGGAATTCTTTTACGGACGCGAAGTCAGCATCGGTTGACGAAGCAAGGTCTTCAATAAAACTTTCTACACTAGTCATCGTGCGTTCTCCTTTTCGAAGTTCCTGAAGCCGGTGTACTGCCTTTTAGGCCAGAGGAAATCGATCTTTGTTCTTTGGATAAGCCACTTGCCGAAAACTTTCTTATAGACGTCATCGTAGATGCCATAGAGTATTAGGGGGTTGTCGACGCCCTCCTGGGTGTTTAGATCATGAAGATACCACCGACCACTCGCCGTTGTTGAGTCGATCAGCGTGATCAGTGGGTTGGTCACGGCGTGCAAAACACCGAAGGGTGGTCCTTCCCTTTCAGCATAGCGGGCGAAGTTGGCTCTGATGGTCTCCTTTCCTGCCCAATCGCCTCCATAGTCGGGTCCGAATTCGCAGACGGCGTCCTCACAGAAAAGATCAGCCAGGTCGTCAACCATCTTCCCATCGAAGTAATGGCTATACTTGATCCTGATTTCCTTGATAGTTTCTTTTTCTAAAAGCTCTTCAAGTGTCATTTCAATACCTGTAAAGGGTTGTCCAGGCCGCTGAAAGTCGTCTTTGACCCGTTGGTTTTCGAACTTGTAGTCAAGTACAATAATCTAAATTAGACTACTCTCTCGGCACGGTGGGTGCAAACCCGTATGCTCGGGTTAGCGTGGCTGTTGCCTGCATTCAATTTTGACGAGGATGATCGCCTTCATGACCTTCGTAATAGCGAACGCCTGTATCGATGTAATGGACCAATCCTGCATTGAAGTCTGCCCGGTTGATTGTATTTTGGTCGATCAGGGCGACCGGATGTGTTATATCGAGCCCAATGACTGTATAGATTGTGGGGTCTGCGAGGGTGCGTGCCCTGTTGGGGCAATATTCGAAGAAGCGGCGGTGCCAAAAGAGTCCGTCGAATTCACAGAGATCAACGCGCTCTGGTTTGAGAACAAATCAGCTGCCAGGGCAAGAGTAGATGTGTTTATAGAAGGTAACACCTCAATTACCTAGGGTAGTCCCAGCGACTAACGCCGAATAACAATCTCATAGGACAGTGAAATGAGCAAGACAAAGTCATTGACGCCGCGACAGGAAGACCGGCGGCATCGAATTCTGATGGTAGCCAGGCAGATGGTTGCTGACTACGGTTATGGAGGGATGGTGATGAGCGAGGTCGCTGAACGCGCCGAAGTTTCACCAACCACGCTATACAACCTGTACAACACGAAAGATGAACTGCTGCTTGAAGCGCTGCGTGAATTGATGGTGATAAGTTACCAACGGGTTGGTGAAATGTCGGAACTCGGCCCCGGCTGGAAGTACCTGCTTAACGTCATGGAATATGGTGCAGCACTTAGAGCTTCTGAACCCGCTTACGCGGAAGCTATTACAGATGCCTTGCTAAGGGCGGTTCAGGGCGATGCGTTGACCGAGTTGCTCCTGCACTCTGTTCTGCAGGATTTTTTGCACTCGTTGACTAAAATGGCGGAACAGGGTGAATTAAAGGAAGGGGTCGACGTAGAGCATTTGGCAACGATACTCCTGGGTAATTATTGGTCTACATTTATGTTAATTAACAAAGGTTTGGAGGCGATATCTAGAATGCGGATTAGCCTTTTGGTTAACGTGTTATCGGTTTTGATTGCGTCCAGCCAGGGAGCGGCCAGGGAAGAAATGGAAAGGACCCTGGAAGAAATCAGGCGAGAGGTAGCGTCGAATGCCTGAGTCATATGAACCGATCGTGCCTGGCAGTCTTGAAGAGATTAACTTCCTCGATTTCAAGCTGCAGAACTGCCCTTATCACGCTTACGAGATGCTTCGCGATGAAGCGCCGGTGTGGATAGATCCCATTACAGGGTTCTATGTCATCACCCGGTTTGAAGATATACGTAAGCTTCTCCTTGACACAAAAAACTTCTCTAATGACATGCGTGGTGGCCAGGGTGGCAGTCGCGAGCAACTGGATTCAGAACGTGCCCTTCGAATGAATGCACTTTATGAAAAAAAAGGCTGGGTGCCCGGTGCAACACTTGCGGGCAGGGATGACCCGAATCATAAACAGATGCGGGCAATGTTTAATGAGGCATTCAAACCCAAAAAGATAGCAGGGATGGATTCCTTCGTCAGGGATACGGCTTACAAGTTAATGGATGTTTTTGTGGACGATGGCCAATGTGATTGGATCAAGCAGTATGCCGTGCCGTTGCCACTGATTGTCATTGGCCAGCAGATGGGGGTACCGGAAGCAGACATCTGGAAGATCAAGGCATGGACGGATGCCTGGGTACAGCGTCTTGGCATGATGCAGACAGAGGAAGAAGAACAATGGTCTGTAGAGATGGAGATCGAAGCTCAGCACTACTTCCAGCCGATATTTGAGCGCCTTCGAAAGGAACCGGACGACACGTTGTTGTCAGACATGGTCAATCGTGTGATTCCCGAGTGGGAACGAACCCTGACCGACAATGAGCTGCATGCCGAGATGATGGCGGATACCTTTGTCGGTGGTTCGGAAACCACAACGAATGCGATCGGCTATGGCATGAAGCTGCTGATTGAGAATCCTGACGTCTGGCAGAAGCTCCGTTCAAACCCCGATAAGTACCTGCGGACCTTTTGTGAAGAGGTAGTTCGCCTGGAAGGCCCAGTGCAGGGATTGTTTCGAATGGCGGCGAATGATATCGAAATGCACGGCGTTTTGATTCCCAAAGGAGCCATGATCAATGTTCGTTACGCAGCCGCCAATCGAGATGAACGAGAGTTCGAATGCCCGGCTGATTTGAACCTGGAACGGGAAAAACCCGGTCGTCACATTGGGTTCGGTTCTGGTATTCATCACTGCCTGGGGGCACCGCTTGCAAGAAGAGAGCTGTTCTGGGCATTCCAGGCCCTGATTGACCGGGTTGATGGTATGCGATTTACCGCGGGTGAGAACAGTTTTGAGGTAGCGCCGAACTTCTCTCTGCGGGCTATGCAGGAACTTCGTATTGAATTTGACGCAAAACCACCTGGAGATAGAGTAGATCCGGCAAGCGTGGACATTGATTCCAATGCCACGGCGATAGACAATCCGGCGAACGCTTAACGATTAGCACCGAACGAATAGTAATTAACGAATAGTAAAGTCAGGAGTTACAACAATGGCAGAAATGTTTAAAGACCTGGACCCGGATACGATGCCCAGATCACCTGGAATAACGTATCAGGGCCTGTTGGACCAGGATACGCACGAGGTGCCGGAGGTGCTTCGCCTTCAGTCTCCTAAAGATGTAGGGCTCAACGAATTTGCAATTGAAAGGTACACCAGTCATGACTATCACGATAAGGAAGTTAAAAACCTTTGGATGAAAGTTTGGCAATTTGCCGCGCGGGAAGAAGAGATTCCTGAACCGGGTGACCACATCCGCTATGACATCGCAGGGGTATCATTCCTGATCGTCCGCCAGGAGAATCGCGAGATTAAGGCCTATCCCAACGCCTGTCTGCACCGGGGTCGAATGCTGAAAGAATTTGATGGGCACGCTTCAGAACTTCGCTGTGCCTTTCATGGGTTTTCCTGGACGCTGGATGGTTGCCTCAAGGATATTCCTGCTCGCTGGGACTTTCCGCAAATCAAGGATGAGGAGTTTTCCCTACCGGAGATTCCGGTCGCAACCTGGGCCGGCTTTATCTTTATTAATCCTGACCAGAGCTGTGAACCCTTCGAACCTTTCATCAAGGAGCTTGCGGACCAGTTCGAACGATGGGATCTGGGCGCACTTTATATCCAGGCGCATGTCGCCAGGATCATGCCCTGTAATTGGAAGATCGCGCAGGAAGCGTTCTGCGAGGCGTATCATGTCAGTGGTACCCACCCTCAGATTATGCGAAGCCTGGGCGATGTGAACAGTCAGGTGGATGTCTGGGACAACTGTGCAAGGGTGATCACGCCAGGTGGCACACCTAGCCCGTTGCTGGATTACGAGTTGTCAGATGAAGATGTGCTGCGCGCGATGATGGATATCCCCCTTGAAGCTGAAGCACCAACCATCCCTGAAGGAATGAGTGCGCGGGCATTTTTAGCGGCGATGAGCAGGGAAGGACTGCGCGCTGATGCCGGTGACAAGGTTGATATGTATTGCGATGCAGAGATCGTAGACTCCATAGACTATACGCTGTTTCCAAATTTCCATCCCTGGGGCGCGTTTAACAAGATTGTCTACCGGTTCCGTCCAAACGAGAATGACCATCGAACTTCTATTATGGAATGCTACCAATTGATGCCGTTCCAGGGTGACCGACCACCAGCGGCCCCGATTCACTGGCTGGGTAATGACGAGAAATGGTCGACGGTGCTTGGCTTCCTGGGTCGCGTGTTCGATCAGGATGTGTTCAACATGCCCAAGGTCCAGATGGGTCTGGAGTCGACCTATAAAGCTGGGGTTACGATGTCCGGATACCAGGAATCAAAGGTTCGATGGTTACATCAAAAACTGACTGAATGGGTAGGTGAATAATATGAGCATGACGCATCCATTTGATACTGATACGACTTATGAATTGCTCGATGATGGCAATGTCCGGCTTAGCTGTGGAGACAAGGCTGGAATATTCACCGGGGAGGGCATTTACGTCTCTGGGGATATTCGTTCCGCGGACCCTCAAGTGTGCAACTGGGTTAATAATGTTCCCAATCCAGATACACAATTGTCGGTTTCCCGAATCGTGGGAAGGGATGATGCCGGTAATAAAATGGCCACCCATTTAGGGTAGGAGTAAAGCATGCCACGCTATGTACTGATTGGTCTTTGTGAGCCGCTGGGTGATGAAGATCAGGCGGCATTTGATGAATGGTTTGTGGACCAGCACATTGAAGACACCACAAGGTGTCCGAACTTTGTCAGTGGCAGGGTTTACAAGTTGGCAGGTCCGCATCTGGACCTGGAAACCAGGTCGAGTTACCTGTCTCTTTATGAGGTTGAAGCCCCGAGTTATGAAGAGGCAGAAAAAGTGCTCAATGACTGGCAGGCAGACCCGGAAGCCTGGCAGGGGCGCCGCAGGCACCTGGATACCATGGAAAAGTTCGGCAGCATTCCGATGAAGATCAATGGGTCTGGCTGGTATGAAGAGCTGAAGTCCTTCAAAGGTCCTGCTGCAGACTAGGACTGTCCGAAACGATGTAGGGATAGAGCTGTCCGGAAGTGTAGGGGAATACTCCTGGCAAATCCTTACTGTTTGTTGGTCGGTGAGTAGGCGCCGCTCGAAAACCCATTGAAAAAATTTGGCAGGAGAGGATGGTCAATAAATTCCTTTCCCTTGTAAGCAACCAGGTTTTGTTCAGCAACATAGGTTGTATGATCGGCGCCGTGAACCAGTACGTGGTACCAGGGTTCCTTCTTGGGCGGCAGGGACGTCGCCATCTTTTGATACCACTCTTCTGTTCCCCTGAACTCAGAGTCAACATCATAGATCAGGCCGCGATAGTTAAAGCGCTTGTGTTCAATCTGTTGGCCAATAAAGAACTTAACGTTCAAACTTTTCTCTCCTGACGGTTCCAGTAAGGGTCGCGCAGTTCCCGCTTCAGGATCTTTCCAGTCGGCGCTTTCGGCAAGCTGTCAACGAAATCAACTGACTTTGGCTTTTGGTAAGAGGCGAGATGTGCCTTCGCAACCTCAATGATCTCGGATTCTGTTGCTGACTCTCCAGGCTTCATCACGACTACCGCTTTTACAGATTCGCCCCATTCATCATCGGGTATGCCAATAACGGCACACTCGAGTACGCCGGAATGTTTGTGGATGGCTGATTCAACTTGAGTCGAATAAATGTTTTCCCCTCCGGAAATAATCATGTCCTTTGAGCGATCGACAATGAATATATAGCCGTCCTCATCCCAGGTAGCGATATCGCCGGTCCACATCCAACCGTCCTTCATAATGGCGGCTGTCAGTTCAGGCTTTCGCCAGTAGCCCACCATGTTGGCTTCTGACTGAACGACGATTTCCCCGGAAGTGGTGCTATCTTTTGGAACGTCAATACCTGCGGTATCGACGACGCGGATTCGAGTGACGAATCCCTCTCTGCCGCAGGCGTTTAAGCGCTCGGCGCGCTCGCCATTGATAGCATGTTGATGATCCTCCTGAGAAAGGAAAGTCATTGTCATGCCTTCCGTCTGGCCGTATCCCTGAATGATTGTGCATGGGAACGCCTTAAGTGCCGCCTTGACAACGGTTTCCGGCATCGGGCCGCCGCCGTACTGTATGTTTCGAAGACTTGAGATGTCGTAGTTTTCGAACCCTTCCACCGCCATCATCCAGTTCAGCATGGTGGTAATACCCAAAAATGCTGACACTTTTTCTTTCTGAATAAGCTCGAGTGCAATTTTAGCGTCAAAGTTCATCAGCACGCAGGGACAGCCGTGGGCAATATAATTCATGGCAAGCGCCACGGGTATATGGAACATTTGGCCGGTCAACATGTAGACATCACTGGGAACAACGCGTTCGGCAACCGTCTGATTGAGCATTCCCATGTAAAGGCTGTGGTGAGTATGCAGGGCACCTTTGGAGAGTCCTGTTGTGCCGCCTGTGTACAGGATCAGTACTGGATCGGCGCCGCCAATATCCTGGTAGAGGTCCTCTGCTGAAGCCTGAGTTACCAGTGCTTCGTAGGATCCGTCCGTCTCCGGGCCATATTCGAGATAGCTGATGTTTGATGTCACGGTTGCGCGGACTTCATGTTGAAGGTCCAGAAACTCCTTCTGGCAAATGAAGACCGAAGGTTCGCCATCTTCAATGATGCGCGTAATTTCTTCCGCTGACAGCCGCCAGTTAATCGGTTGCGCAATAAGGCCAGACATGGCGCAAGCGTAGTAGACCTCAAAGTATTCAATGCTGTTAGTCGAAAGCACTGCAACCCTGTCACCTTTGGCCAGGCCTAAGGAGGCAAACCCATTGGACAGCCTTATCACCCTGGCTAACAATTCTGCAAAGGTGATGCGTCGATCCGTTGTGGAATCGACGACCACCGTTCTGTCAGGTGCCAGGTTTGCCCATTTGCGAACTGCGTCAACGAGATTCATTGTTTAGTTGACCTGCGGGAAAGGGGTTTCGAAGGAGGGCATCGTCATCCTCTGCGGCCAGAGGAACTGAAGGCTGCATTTGCTGATCAGCCATTGGCCATCAACCTTGCGGTAATCTTCGTCGTAGAGCCCGAACCACACAATTGGTTGTCCCTCTGGTTCGACGCTTGTGGCTACATCCAGAAGATAGGAACGACCTTGTGCCGTATCTGGTCCGGTCATCTCTATATAGTGGTTAGTAATATGGTGCATCACATTAAAGGGCGCCTGACCGTCAAACACCCCGTGATAGTTGGTTCTAATGGTTTCCCTGCCTTCCCAGTTCCCATATTCTGGTCCAAACTCACAGATGGCGTCTTCGGTGAAGATGTCGGCCAAAGCATCGATTTGGCCACTGTCCATTAGGTGGGAATAAAGTTGTTTAAGCTTGCGAATTTTCTCTTTTTCAAGCAATTCGCGCAGTTCTTTAATCTCGTCGTCATTGAAGTCGGTCATGCAACCTCCTTAGTGTGATTTAAGTAAGTATAGGTATCAGTATAGCGACCTTTTGTGATCAATATTATAAGTGAGGTGGACTACAAAAAAACTAGTCAGAGGGTTGATCTTCAGTTAAGGTTGAAAGGCTCCAGTATTACTTATTTTAGATGTTTCACTAGATATTTCACTAGATGTTTCAAAAGAATAGGGGAAGGGATTTATGATTTCAAAGACATTTCGCAACATATTGATTTCAGTGCTCAGCATCATGTTTGTGTTTAGTCCTACGGCCTTTGCAGCAAGTGATCGAGTGCTTGAAGAAATCATCGTAACAGGGACCAAACGAGCTGTTTCGCAGCAGGATACGCCGATTGCTGTCTCGACCTTGACTGCCAGTCAAATTTCTCAAACGTTCGGTAATGACATTCGGGCAATTTCCGACTTATCGCCAAACGTGAACTTAACGATTCAAACGGGCTTTAATGCCTTAGCCGGTGGTATTCGAGGTACGGGTTCTATCTCAATTTTGACGACCCAGGACCCTAGTGTAGGTCTCCTGATCGATGAATTTGCACTGAATCACGTGCAATCACAGTTTGTTGAATTGTTCGACCTGGAACAGGTTGAAATTTACCGCGGTCCTCAGGGCACGCTGTTTGGTAAAAACAGCACAGGTGGTGTGATTGCTATTACCTCCAAACGACCTGACATGGATGAATTTGGTGGTGAGGTTAAAGTCTCCATGGGATCCTATCCGGGCGTAAATAACGATTCTGACAACTACAAGATACAGGTCGGATTTGACGTTCCTCTCATTCCGGGTGAATTGGCGTTTAGATTCGCTGGTTCGCAAACTCAGGAAGACGGCTTTTACACCAATGACAAGGACACCGCGACGTTTCCAAACTCACCGCTTTATGGCTTGTTCGGTCTAGCGCCTGATGGGAGTCAGCTGCCACCAGAATTAAGCCAGGTAACAGCTGGCGGTGGTGAGAATCTCGCTGGAAAGGATGTTTTTGCCGCTAAATCCAAACTGCTTTGGCAACCTAATGAGCAATTCGAAGCCTACTTTCTTTGGGAAATTGTTCGCGATACATCTGACTCACCTGCTGCGATAAACGAAACCCCGGCTGGTGAAGGGTTTCTGCTTGAGTTATTGGGTTTTCCTGGCATCCACGCGGCGGGCCACTCAGACCCGTTTAGCACCGGCATGACCCAGCAAGGTAACGGCATCAATATTCGAGATGGCCACCAGGTTGATGTAGACGGTTATTACTTGAATCTGTCTTACTCGTTTGATAATTACACGATCAAGTCTGTTACAGGCTACCGTGAACAGGAAGAGACGCTACCAAGCACCTATACGGGTGAGGCGTTTTTGTCACTGTTCGATGCCACACGTAACCTTGAACGCGAGCAGTTTCAGCAAGAAATCAGACTGCTGAGTGAGTTTGATGGTCCACTCAACTTTGTTGTTGGTGCGATCTATCTTACGGACGACCTCGATTTCAGGTCCTACGCAACTGTTGGCCTATCTTCGCTGTTCCCTGGTCCAAATTTCTTTGATGACCGGGGATTCCTCGAACTCGATCTTCGCGGGATTACCGGTGACCCAGGTTCTGGCCAGGTTAAGCAGGAACGTGAATCAACAGCGTTCTATGCCGATGGTACTTATGAATTCAATGAGCAATGGAGTTTGACGCTCGGTGTTCGTAACACCAAGGATGAAAAAGCGTTCTGGAAGCCAACGGGTAGTGGTGGACCCTGTAATCAATACACAGAAGCCCGTGACGAAATACAAGATGCCGATGGTAATTGTATTGCTGATATACGATCAACCTCGATTAGTCGTGCGGGGCTCGAAGGCTCGCAGATTGATCCACGGAATTCACCTATACCTGTTAGCGCCTATGCTTTTGTCGCAGACAGAACGGAAGAGTGGTCTGAAACAACCTGGAGAGTTGTTGTTGATTATAAAACCGAGAGTGACCACTTGTTGTACGCAAGTGTTGCAACGGGCTTCTTGTCAGGCGGGTTTAGCGAAACTTGTTCTCAGGAAGCGACATGCATCCCGTATGATCCAGAAACTAACATCAACTTTGAAGTTGGTTTCAAGGGTGATCTGTTTGACGGTGTTCTACGATTCAACGCTTCTGTTTTCTACACAGACTACGAAGATCTGCAACGTAATCAGGTATTCCGGTTCATTGACCCGCTCAGCGGAACTGAAGGACAGGAAACGATTACTCTGAATGCGGGTGAATCGAATGCTACAGGTCTGGAAATTGAAGCGACCTGGTTGGCGACAGATAATCTGACGATTCGTGGGTCGCTCGGGTATCTGGATGCCACTTACGACGAGTTCGAATTTGAGGGAGTTGATCTCTCAAGTCTGGATATTCCGTTTGCGTCTGAAGTACAGGCAGGAGTCCAGGGAACGTACGTACAACCACTATCTAGTGGCGCGACGTTGACCTATTACCTGTCTGCACATTATCAGGATGATGCCGAGATGAGCCCATTTGACCCGAACGCTGTGGCAAACAATGTCGTACGTCATCCGACGTACTCGCAGATGGAATCACGGACTTTGGTTGATTTGAATATTACGTTTACCGATGCCAGTGAGAAGTACCACGCGACTATCTTTGGCAAGAACCTGCTCGATGAAGAGTATCGTGTATCAGCTAACTCAGTTGGTGGCTTGTGGAACTTCACGCAATATGGTGCACCACTTCAGTGGGGTATTGAATTTGGTATGAGGTTCGACTAAATCTCGAAAGAGGTTGATGAAAAAGCGGATGCTATGCATTCGCTTTTTTTTGCACTTTTTTAGGCAGAAAAACTGTAGGGGGAAAAATGAGTTCTGGTCAGAACGAAAAGGTAAATCAGCAGTTATTTCTTAAACAGGTTCCGATAGGTATCGCGGGGCCAGAAGATTTTGAAATTAAAGAATCGCCTGCCCCAGAGTGTGGTGATGGGCAGGTACTGGTTGAATCTCACTATTTTGGCTTGGATGCTGCCTTGCGTTTGATCGTTAGGGATTCAGACGAATTTTTGTTCCGGGTAAGACCGGGCGATCTGGTACGAGGCACAGCAGCGGGGCGAGTGATTGAATCTAAACTCAGTGGTTATGAGGTTGGTGAGTACGTTCTTGCCTCGGGTGGTGTACAAAATTATATAGCGTGCGGCCCCGGTGAACTGGAACGTTGCGATGTTACTCAGGCGCCGCTTGAAGCATGGCTTGGTGGTTTTGGCATTTCGGGATTAACGGCCTACTTCGCGTTGATTGAAGAATGTAAGCCGCAGCCCGGACAGACAGTTTTAGTGACTGGTGCAGCAGGTGCGGTCGGATCTATTGCGGGTCAAATAGCCAAGCTCGCGGGTTCAACGGTCATCGGCCTAACGGGCAACGAAGAAAAATGTGATTGGCTGGTCAGTGAGCTGGGATATGACGTTGCTATCAACTACAAAGATAGCGATTGGTACGATCAGCTTGTCGCCGCGGCACCGGACAGGTTGGATTTTATCTTTGATAATGTGGGTGGCGAGGTCTTAGATTTAAGCCTGAAGCATATTGCGATGCGGGGAATGGTGTTGCTGTGCGGCGCTACTTCTCAGTATGCGCAGGAAGAAATGCACGGGCCTGATAATTACATCTGGTTAGGCACGATGCGCGCACGACTGCAGGGCTATGTGGTCTTCGACTATGCAG
>DTZW01000391.1 GCA_012961165.1 Gammaproteobacteria bacterium
CCGAAAGAAGATACACCAACATCCAGTATTGGAACGAACTGGACAAAGGCGGCCACTTCGCGGCGTTCGAGCAACCGGACTTATTCGTACAGGAGCTGCGGGCATGGCAAAGGGCGGTCCTTTAAAAGCCTGAAGATAGGTATGACAGAGCCTACCCACACGTTCAGGCCGCGCAGAATACCGTCGTATTGAAAAGCGCGTCTAGCCCCAGCGGTTAAAACTGACCATTTGATCAAGGCTATTACGGCTGATGGCGCCATGCCCACCCAATACCGGATAACCTACGGGAACATGAGCACACGTGAACCAGTCCTTCGGGATTCCCAGGAGTTCTTTTACGCCAAGTTCTTCATAGCAAAGTAGCGTTGTGAGCACACAACCAAGCCCTTCATTCCGACAGGCCAAAAGAAAATTTTGTACCGCAGGATATACGGACCCACCGCCTACTACGCTCGTTCTTGGCTGGTCCAGGTCTGTGATCGTCATGATGTTCGGATTAAAACAAAAGACGGCAATCAGCGGAACTTCATGCATATGATTAGCAAGGTAGGTACCTGCATCCAATGCTCTGGTGGTAGAGGCCTTTAATTCTTCAGGCATATTTTTCATCCTACTTTCGTAACCCGGGATGTAGGATTCCCAGTGCGGGCGATATAGGTCTTCGAGGGCCTGCTTCTTGTCTGCGTCAGTAACGGCGACCATTCGCCAGGGTTGCACGTTGCCCCCTGTAGGTGCCCAGGTGGCGGCAGTTAAAACACGCGTCTGCACATCATCAGGTATGGCGTCAGATTTTAGTCTTCTGACAGCCCTTAATGTACTCATGGCTTCGTAAAGCTCCATACTACTCCCCTGTCTAGTCGATGTTTTCCGGAATGATTTCCTGGTGTATCTCAAACACTTGACGAGTTTCCGGGCGGACGACAATCCTTACCCAGTGCATAGTGTCTGCACCGAACCCTTCAACCCGGGTGAAATGTTCTACCAGATCATCACCATCGTACAGGGGCTTATCGACTCTGAACACATGCGTGTCACCTACAGCCAGTAGTATCGGCTTTTTATACTCACGTGCATGCTCGAGTAACGCCTGGTGAAAGTTCTCATAGTGCTTCCTGACACCGACACAGGCTGGGCACTCTGCCGCCAACCAACTGCGCTCACCGCTGAAAGGGTACATATCTGCCTGGGTGGCAAGAAATACGCCAGCGGCATCATTCACCATTGCCACGTCAAAAACCTGGTCCAACCACTCGATAGCCGCATCCTGAATATGGTTGTGCAGATCTATGCCGCCTTCCTGCCCCGACAGCCCAACGAGATGTACCGCCGCAAACACAACGCCTGAATCCTGCCAGTAAACGTTTTCAACGAAGTCACCAAAAGGACCACTCCCCGCCTGGGTGACAAGCGGCAGCGCCGGGTTTTCCGTATAAAAAATTTGCCGCAGTTTGTCGAGC
Organism: Gammaproteobacteria bacterium; assembly: GCA_012961165.1. GTDB lineage: Bacteria > Pseudomonadota > Gammaproteobacteria > Pseudomonadales > Azotimanducaceae > UBA9659. The sequence goes on from DTZW01000391.1 coordinate 1,458, forward strand.
CTATCCAGTCGATCCCAGGCGCCGGCGATTTCACGCTGGCAGTCAAACCAATCGTTGTCCCCGGGCGTCAACACAAAAGGGACGATAAAACGCTGGTTAAGCTCATAGAGCCCTTGCAAGTCTTCATCACGACAATTAGCAATACCGCTTTTCATATCGCCGAGATGAACCACCCAGTCTATATCCCGCGTTTTGTTAATGCGTTCAATCACCCGCTCGTACTTCGGCAGGTTCTCGGCACCGTAGGGACCATCTCCGACCAAAGCGAACTGTGTTGGTGGCAACTGGCTACAACCAAAAACCAACGAACAGAGCGACATTAACGCTACCGACCTTATTAAACGTGCGATACAGAGACCTCCTATTACTGACCTCAAAGCAAACCGATTGTTTGGCCAAAGAGACATGTAATATTCCACTCGACAACCCCCAAGTTAGCAAGGAACTGATCAAGCCACAATCTTCGTGTGCGCCAGGTAGCGGGTGTCGGTAAACACAATTATGGACTTGAAATTGTGAATGCGAACACGATCATAATCGTAATCATTCGAACAGGTGGAGCGTGCTTTAGCCAACCGATCAGCCATCGTTTACCCGGTTTT
>DTZW01000392.1:0-4458 GCA_012961165.1 Gammaproteobacteria bacterium
GATCGCGTTCACGGGTGACAGCGGAGCAGGCAAGTCGACATTGGCTGCGTACTTTCAGGTGTTGGGCTGGAAACTCATTGCGGATGATTGTTTGAAAATCAGTATCTCTGACAACGAGGTCAGCGTGTGCGGTGCTTATCCAGGACTGAAGCTTTTCCCCGACAGCAGCGAACGTTTGAGTTCAGTGCATGCTGTACAGCTCCCAACCGCGCGGCATACAGACAAGCGACGCACTCGCCAGACTAGCCGACAATTAACTGGACATTCGCTAAACGCCATCATTTTTCTTGATCCGGGGGCCTCAACTCTACAGATTGAACAACGAAGGGGCGCTGATGTTCTTTTAGAGGTTTTTGGGCAGACTTTTGCCCTTAACCCCGGCGACCTCAAAGCGACTTCTGACAGGTTGCAGGACGCGCGCCGATTGCTGGAAACCATACCCTACAGTCTGACTTTGTCGTATTCGCACAATTATGACGCGCTCCCAGGCGTAGCGGATAAACTTCTCGAATATTTTCGATAAGCATTGTCCGTATGTTTATAGCGCACTATGATCCGTCCATGAGCGCAACTCGTCACCTAACGTTATCTTCAAAAGCCATCATCCAGGAAATTAATGGTGAATTGGTCATTTTGGATATGGGGAGTGAAGAGTATTTCAGCCTGAATGAAGTCGGATGCAAGCTCTGGCGGCTGTTGGAATCTAATAGCGACCTTTCTGTGGCTGTAGCCAGTCTGCTCGAACAGTATGATGTGGATAGCAAGCAATTGAGCGACGACGTGGAATCCGTCGTCACCGAACTAAAGCGTGTGGGGCTGCTTTCTGAACTTCCCGCGACGACCTAAACAGAAGTTAGATTAGCAATGAGTGGGCTTTATGGTCTATTTTCTCGCCGGGGCGCCCGACCGACCGATGGTTTGCTTAATCAACTATCCGGTCATTCAGGACATAGAACAGCAAACTATATCAATCTGACTCGCAATCGTATTGGCATGGGTGTCGCTGAGTCAGGCACCGGCGAATTCCTGCTGACGGCGGACATTCGACTCGACAACCGTACAGAGCTTTGCCATCAACTCGGGCTCAACGCAGACACCACGACCAGCGATGCAAGGATTGTGATTAACGCTTACCGGCAATGGGGCGAGCCTTTTGTGGAGCGGCTTATTGGAGATTTCTCGTTCGCCTTATGGGATGAACATAGACAGACAATGATCTGTGCGAGAGACCATCTTGGTGTTAAACCGTTTTACTATCTGCTTGACGGTGAACAGTTCGTCTTTGCCTCCGAGGCTAACATCATTGGTGTCATCCCATCGCTTGAATGCACGATCAGCTCAGCGAGACTCGTTGACTACCGTGTCGACTGGCTCGAGTCGGTTGATAAACGGTGTACGTTCTTTAATGAAGTTCATCGACTACCGCCGGCAAGTATGCTTATCGTCGATGCAAATAGTCATCAAGAGCACACATACTGGGAACTTGATGCGGATCGAGAAGTCTATTTCCCCAGCGATGATGACTACCAAAATGCCTTTAATGAATTGGCCCGCAATGCAGTGCAATGCAGAACAAGGACGGGGAAAGGCGGGGTGATGCTGAGTGGCGGCGTCGACTCATCTTTGGTTTCAGCGATCGCGATCGATCTTGGAGAAGCCCCCTTGCCCGCGTATTCCGGGGTATTACCGAAGGCCGCGAAAGACAATGACTCGGAATGTGTACGATTGCTATTAGAAAAGCTGAATTTGATCGATAGATCGCTCGAAACCACAGAGCAAAGTAACTACTACCCGCAACTTAATAAATCACTGGAACGAATCGGGGAGCCGTTCGATGCGAGTATGTTTCAAAGCTACCTGTTATACATCCGCGCGGCAGAGGATGGTTGTGACTACGTGTTGGACGGGGTTGATGGTGACATACCGCATTCGTTGCCTTCGTCATACCCGCTATGGATTGCCAAGCAAGACGGGATCGTTGATGCGCTCACTGAGGTTTACTGGATTTGGCGTCGCTGGTGCGACCGCGATCAGAGCCTCCCTGCACTGTATCTCCAGTATTTAAAATCTATGCTAATCCCGCGCGTCTTGCGAGAAGCAAAACAAAAAATAATGGGTACCAGCACTGATCGTGAGTATCGGCAGCTCATGCGCGACTTTGACATTTCGCCCTCGATTGCGATAAGGACTGGTCTGCATGCGCGAATCGCGCAAGAACACGCTAACTATGCAGCCCAGGGGTCTTCGTTAAAAGAACAGCAAGTCGCACATATTAGTCACCCGGGATTGGCCGTGGCGCTGGAAAGGTATGACAGGGTTGCGGCAAGTTGCGGGGTTGAAGCGCGCCATCCGCTGTTAGATAAGCGCCTGGTTGAATTTTCGCTGGCCATACCCGGAAAACAGTCCGGTTCACAGGGTTGGTCGAAATATCTGATGAGACGAGTTGCCGCGCAGTATCTCCCGCACGAAGTGGCATGGCGGACCTCTGTCGATGACAATGGCGGCGACTTTATCCTGCGTTGGGCAACTGATCAGCAAAACCTTCTTCGTGGCAAAGTTGAGTCGAGCATCGACAAAGTCGGGCCCTATGGATTTAGGATGACGAAAGATTCAGAAGATGTTTCGAACCAATGGACTACTTTCTGCCTGGTATCCTGGCTATCCTACGTTACAAAAGTTCGTGGCAATGGTATTATAGTGCGTTAATTCCGACCAGGCTCGGGCCTTGAAACCTAATCCAGTGTCAGAAAAAAAATTGTCCTATTCGCCACCAAAACTCGAATCGCACGGAAGAATCGCAAGCCGAACCGCTGGAGGCAGCGGTATGAGAATGGAGATGATGGGGATGATGGGGATGATGCGGATGCCCTAGGGTTCATTCCAGGCACGCTGCCACTATTTTTTCAATCTCTTGTATCCCGAAATACCCGGTCCAGGATTCTGGATCAACCAGTTCCTTTTTCTGCCTGGTATCCTGATTGTCCTACGTTACAAAAGCTCGTGGCAATGGTATTATCGTACGCTAATTCCAATCAGGCTCGGCCTTGAAACCTAATCCAGTGTCAGAAAAAAAATTGCCCTATTCGCCACCAAAACTCGAATCGCACGGAAGAATCGCAAGCCGAACAGCAGGAGGCAGCGGGATGGACATGGAGATGGGGATGATGGGGATGGGGAAGATGCAGCTGGATCGGATGGCCTAGGGTTCATTCCTGGCACGCTGCCACTATTTTTTCAATCTCTTGTATCCCGAAATACTCGGTCCAGGATTCTGGATCAACCAGTTCCTTCATTGCCGTTGGCGCATAGTGAAAAAACACCAGGTGACGATAGAAACTTGGGTCACTGGGTGCCGGATTACGGTAGTGCCATTGACTGCTCCCTGAAAAAATCAGGCCGCTGCCGCTATCTATCTCATAGGCCTCGAACGGAAACCTGGCTTTGACATAATCCTCCCAGTCTTCATCAAACTCTTCCTTGGCAGGCCAGTCCAATACGGGGCTGATATGAATCGGCCAGCTAGCACTGACGTCAAGAGTAATATCAAGGGTCCACTTCGCTCCTGGCGTATCCAGATGCGGTTCGCACACGCCGCGGTCGTTATAGATAGACAAAAAATTATAGTAAGAGAAGACTTCTTCCCCCACCATGTCGGAGACTGTCGCCGCCAAGCGTTGCTGTAGATCGCAAAAATAGGGGTGATCGTGAAACACTAACCGGCCGAAACCTTTTATTTCATGAACTTCCCATTCCCCAACCCCAATGTCGGCAACCGCCGCCTTTGCTTCAGACAACACTGCCTGGTCTAGGATGTCGGGCACAACGATGGGTTTAAAATCGATACGGGTACGCAAAGGCGAGAGGGTGTCGACAAACTCGTCGATATGCGCCGGATATTCCTTTCGTAGGAAAGCGCATACCTCCTCGTAAGCAAAATGCCAGTGCGAATCGTACCAGGGAAACATCATCAACTTTTCTTCAAAGTGAGTGTGATCTTAACGATGCTGCACTCAGGAAGCTATCTCTGCCTAAAACAGACTGGTTAAAGGTTGGTAGTTTAGGAGAGGATCAAGTCTGTTCGATGGCCACAGTGAAGAGAGTCTTAGAACGATCACAGGAAGCCCGTGAGCTGGCAAATCAGGGTATGTTTAGGCGGCAGATTCCTGACCAATTGGACACTAGCAAGAGGCAGGTTCAGAACTACCGGAAGGAGTGGAAAGTACGTTCTTTAGGGGTCAGGGCTGCTCTTTGAAGATAGCGCTTCCAACCTTGCTCGAGCCTATATGTTTCTTGTGCTTTTGTGTGAAGCTTGCCCGGCCAATGTGCCCAGGTTCTTTTCTAACCACTTTATTTTAGAAATTCGCGTTGCTGTAGACTGGGCCGTAGGGTCAACGCAACCCGCGTCAAACTCTTCAATCCATTGAAAGTTCATGCCTCTTTCCCAGCAGAATTCCATTT
>DTZW01000392.1:4675-12168 GCA_012961165.1 Gammaproteobacteria bacterium
TGGGGTAGGGTTATCCGTATGACCATGATTTAAGATGTTGAGGCGACAAAGGAAAACGTTGCCGTAGAAACGCTGAAAAAAGCAATGTAAACACCAAAAGTTGATTCTCCAACCTCGCAGGAAACCCTGCTACACTCAAAGCCCAATTTCCAACAAAGCGGTATGTAAATGAGCCAATCAAGTTCCGCCCCCAAGATAGATCATCTGGATGCCGTGGTTGTTGGCGCTGGCTTCGCCGGTCTCTACATGCTGCATCGTTTCAAACAACTCGGCTTGCGGGCACGAATTCTTGAAGCCGGCGGTGGCGTCGGTGGCACTTGGTATTGGAATCGTTATCCTGGGGCACGTTGCGACATTCCCAGCTTGCAATACTCCTATCAGTTTTCTCCCGAATTGGAGCAAGAGTGGGTGTGGAAAGAACGATATGCGCCACAACCAGAGATCATGGCGTACGCTAAGCACGTTGTAGAGCGTTTCGAGCTCGCCCCTGACATTCAATTTAACACCCGTGTTGCTACAGCACACTTTGACGAAGACAACAGCCGCTGGAGCGTGACCACCGAAGCTGGCGATGTGATATCGGCCCGTTTTTGCGTGATGGCCACGGGATGCCTATCTTCAGCGAATGATCCAGAGTTCCCCGGACGAGAAAGTTTTACCGGGGATTGGTATCACACCGGCCGATGGCCACATGGCGGTGTCGACTTCAGCGGTCAACGGGTAGCGGTCATCGGCACCGGCTCGTCAGCCATCCAATCTATACCGATCATCGCCGAGCAGGCGGACCAACTCACGGTTTTTCAGCGGACGCCAAACTTCTCGGTGCCTGCCCACAATAGACCACAGGACCTACGCGAGGAGGCCGAGGTCAAAAAAAACTATCGAGCGTTTCGCGCAAATGGCCGCGCCCAGCCGATTGCCTGGGATACTGCCGGCAACGAGCGCACAGCCGAAGAGCACACGCCTGATGAGATACGCACGGAGTGTGAGCGCCGTTGGGAAATGGGCGGACTTTACTTCTACGGCACGTTTGCAGATTTGTTGGTCGGCAAAGAGGCGAACGATATTGTTGCCGAATTTGTACGCGGCAAAATACGCGAGCGTGTTAAAGACCCCCAACTGGCCGACGCGTTGTTACCGGACACCATATTTGGCTGCAAGCGGGTTTGTGTGGATACAGACTATTTCGAAACTTATAACCGAAGTAATGTCACGCTGGTAGACATTGCACAATCCGGTATTGAAGAGATCACTACGCACGGCGTGCGGGCGGACGGCAAGGAATACGCGGTTGACGCGATTGTCACTGCGACAGGCTTCGACGCCATGACCGGCTCGCTCGATCGAATTGATATTCAAGGCAAAGGCGGCCTGAAACTTAAAGACAAATGGCATGCAGGGCCACGAACTTACCTTGGCCTGACCACCGCGGGCTTCCCGAACTTCTTCATCATCAGCGGACCCGGCAGCCCGTCCGTACTGACCAATATGATCACCTCTATCGAACAGCACGTAGAGTTTGTCGCCGATTGTGTGGTTTGGCTGCGGGACCAAGAACTAGCGAGCATCGACGCCTCTATAGAGGCCGAGGACGATTGGGTAGATCATGTCAACGAAGTGGCAGGCGAAACGCTATTGTTGGGCTGCAATTCCTGGTACCTCGGCGCTAACGTGCCTGGAAAGCCCCGCGTGTTTATGCCTTACCTGGGTTTTCCGGAATACGTGGAGAAGTGCGATGCCGTGGCGAAAAATGCATACGAGGGTTTTCAGACCGCGTAAATAATGGCCCGGCTTGCGTAGCGCTGGAACCCAGGGTCGTCAAGCGACATCTAGCCGCAATGCGTTTAAGTGGTGTGCGTGAGGCTTAAGCAGGTCATTTAGTACAGGTTATTCATGGCTAGTGTGCTGCTGCCAGGGTTAGATAGATAGCAGGCATCAACCAGTGATGCGAGCAGCACTCGATTGCCGTGAAATCAGGTGGAAACGCTTATCGCGGTGATGAACATAGTTACCTAAATAAGGTGGTGCTTATGCCTGCGAAATTTGCACAAATCACTTGCCATGCGTTTATCTAAATTTTGAGATTAAATTTAAACCCATATCGAATATCCTCACGGGTTTGCGGACCGTTCAAGGACTCATAAAAAGGCTTACCGATTTCCAACTCTACATAATTACCCTTTGCAAATACCGGTATTTTGAACCCCAGGACCACTCTTGCCTGCTTTCCGCCGTACATTTCGGGGTTGGTAACAGACGCCGGGTAGGGAAAAGCGCCGGGAACCAACAAATCGATATCCTTGCCATCAATACTATCTGAGTATTCATAGATCAGTTTGATCGAGGGTTTCAACCACTCTAATTTGTTGAATCTTAGCCAGGTCGCTGCCGAAATCCGCTTCCCCAAACTATAATCTCTATCATTTTCTCCTAAACGGATTTTTGCGGCCAACTCCGTTCCCCATCCAAATCCGTTTCCCATGCCTGAATAGTGAATACTTGCAGGAATATCGTAGGTACCGGACCCCAATTGCATTGAATAGGGAAGCTGTTGATTTCCGGGGGCACGAGGAGTGTCCCCTTCCTTATCCAAGGAGCCGGTTGGGAAACTGAGGCCCAGGCTCAACTGTAAGTGGCCCTCACCCGATGTTTCAAATTGGTAGGACCCGATAACAGAGACGTCACCTATCCCGCTGGACCGAATCGTGAAATCCGCGTAAGAAGGGACAATACTGATATGATTGGTACGTTGCTTGACATAGGGTACGGCCAAACTAATGTTCAGTTGTTCGCTGAACTGATATCCCACAATAAACGCGTGGACTTCTTGGGTAATCGTTGTCGGAACCACTGGGAAATTATCGTCGGTGCGCGGCTCAAGCCCGGGAGTAAACAGTACCTCGTCATCAGAAAGTCTATCGGTTCCTTTACTGAAGCCCTCAAAATCGGCGCGCTGAAATTTATATCGCAAACTCCATTTACCTTTGGTACCGCTATTATCGCCCTTCGTATCTGCAATATTGGCTGCGAACAATTCTTCCAGGCTAAGGTCCAGCAGATCTGACGGCACATTTTGCGCCCAAATTGAGGCAGAGAATGGCAGGAAAAGCACACAGGCCCAGCGCGAAAAATGGCATGGTCTCAAACTTCTTTCATAGCAGGATTTCATTGATCGGGTTCCTCCCTATCGTTTTGTTCGAGATGACCTATCCAGTCATCGAGAACTGACGCAAGTTCGTCAATTGTTACCGGCTTGCTTAAATATCCATCCATCCCGGTGGCTAAGTATTTCTCACGATCTCCCTCCAGAGAGTACGCGGTTAATGCGATGATGGGAACAGCGTGAACAGCTTCCGATTTCCGCTCTAAATCACGAATCATGGCGGCGGCGTCTACCCCACCCAATACAGGCATCTGTATATCCATTAGTATCAAGTCCACCGGAGTCTCAGAAAATAGCTTAACAGCAGCCGCCCCGTCATGCGCTGTGATCGTGTCACAGCCAAACGTATTCATCGCCGCGCAAGCAAAAATTCGGTTAGCCTCATTATCTTCGACGACCAAGATTCGAGCTTCATATTGCCTCAATCCTGAAAACTCTTTTTTTTCCCGTGATTCACCCAGAGCATAGAGCCCATCATTTGCTTGAATCCCTTTATCTGAAGGAGTTAAAGGCAATTGAAACCAAAACCGGGAACCCTGGCCCGGTGTGCTAACAACCCCAATCTTCCCGCCCATCAGTTCGACTAATTGTTTTGATATAGTAAGTCCCAGACCTGTGCCACCGAATCGACGGGTCGTCGAAGAATCTGCCTGGGAAAAATTTTCGAATATGGTCTGATGGGCATTGCCGGGAATCCCAATTCCAGTATCCCGAACCTCTATGAACAACGTAGTAGCATCCACACCGTTTTTTATCACCGAAACATCAACGGAAACATAACCAGTCGCAGTAAACTTTATGGCATTGCCCACCAGATTGATTAGTACCTGCCTGATTCGACTCTTATCTGCCCTGACCATCGGCGGTACATCATCGGCAATATGGCAGCTTAACCTCAGGCCTTTATTTTCGGCGCCTTCTGCTAATAAGTCTGTGGCGAATTGGACGCACTCGGAAATCGAAAAATCCGTTAACTCAAACGTTAGCTTGCCGGATTCAATCCGGGAAAAATCGAGGATATCGTTAATAATTGTCAGCAGGGAATTGCCTGACAACTCGACCATTTCACAAAACTTCCGTTGCTCCTGGGAAAGCTCCGTGTTAAGCAGTAAGTCGGTCATACCCAGAACTCCATTCATGGGTGTGCGAATTTCGTGGCTCATATTCGCCAGAAACTCAGATTTGGCTTTGGTGGCAGTTTCCGCAATATTTTTCGAAATCCGTAATTCTTTAACCACATTAGCCAGCTTTTTGTCACGATTTTGAACCTGCTCCAGCATGTCATTAAATCCATCGCTCAGGGAACCCAGTTCATCATCTGTCACCCGCTCAACCCTGTGGTCGTATTCTCCACGGGTAGAAACTTCTTTCATTGCCTTCAAAAGATTATCGATAGGTTCAGTAATGATTTTCTGCAAATATCCTGCGAACCAAGATACGAAGATCAGGGCCAGCAACAAAAATATTCCGGCGATAGCAGCCAGCTTTAGAATGCTCTCTCGCAGTGGCTGCAAATCAGTTTGAATATTGATAACCCCAAGAACCTCATCGTCCAGGATGATAGGCCCTTTAACATCGAGGACGCCATTTTCGAAATTCACCACTGGCACCCCGCCCCCAATAACTAAAATCAAGGACTGTTCCAATTCAGCATTGCCTGGAATGCCACCCGGAGAAGGAATATCGTGCTGAAATAGCTGGTTAGCGTAACTTGCGTACAGCACAAGATCAGTGGTGTAAATTTGCGCAGATATAACATCCTGATCGACCGTCAACGCAGATAGAACCTCGGCCGCTGCGTCTGGGTCCTGAAAGACCATTGCCGCGGCGCTATTAATCGCCAGCACACTGATTAGCGAAGAATTCGACTCGACCAGCGCCTCACGTTTAAGAATGTACTCCCCCACGACAAAGGTGACGGATGCAGCAATAAGCAACAGGGTGCTGGAGATCAAAGTGAACGAGATTATTTTTCGTTTTATGGGTAGATTTTGTATGAATTTAATCATCGACTTTCTCCCCGTCGTCGGGTGAATATATTGTTGCCAGTTTCAATAATTTGGAGCTTATTTTTATTCCGTGTGCTCTGGCAATTTCCAAATTTATATGGACTTTTACACGAGCGCCCTGACGCTGAAATTCGATTATCCCGCCATTGGCCACGAATCCCGGAGAATCGCCAACAGTGACGACTGACTCATCTGGGCTCAATTGGATCGGTTCGCTTTTTCCGCTGTCGGCGCCCTGAAATAAAAAATGGCACTGTTCGATGCCCGACAAGTCCGCTAACAAGGTGTAACGCCTTGTCTCACCTCTTGCTTGCCTGGCAGCGATCAATGCCTTCAGGGCGTTTTCAACGGGACCCTCGTGAACAGTGCAGTAATTTACCGTGGTAGTTGGACTGCCGGGGTTTTTGGGTACCCGCTTGATAAACTGGGCGAAACTGTAAAGGAATGCCGCCTTGATCTCGTGTTCTTCGAAATTCCGGGAACTTGCTTCGGGGACAGCGACGAAAAATCCAATCACAACAGTGAGTATCATGCCTGCTGTATGAATTAGCCCTGGAGTTTTGGCGCGTTGCATAGGATTCGGAACAAAAACATAAAAACTAACAAATTTCTATTATTTACTCATCCCGGGGGTAAGTCAAAATGTAAACCTCCCCCTTTTAGTCTCACATCCAATTAGATGTTTCTCGCAGGGTAGCGGAGGAAATCCCAGGTGTAATCGAACCTGATATTTTGTCTGCTCCCGATTAAAATGAAATTATCTAAAGCGTGATGACAAGAAGAGCAGGGGGGCTCAGTCTGTTATTTATACACAGCAAATACATTATAAAATGGCCACTAACCGCTAACACATGACCACTTTAAACTAGATGCTTCGGTTATTACTTTACCCGCTTGATGTTTTCCAGTGGGTAAGTCTCATCAAAATAAGCTTCCGTTGGACCATAGAAACGCAAGTAGGTAAACCAGCTTTCTCCCACGTTAGTTTGTAGCCAGTCTTGCTTGTCTACGCCTTTGGATAATTCTGGACTGAAATGAATGGTGACTGAGCCATCATCATTTTCAACAACGCCAGTACCAGAACTAACGGCAGCTCTGTTCACAGAATTAATAATAGGAGTTCTTGTATTTACATCGTATAAAGCAGCGGGCCAGAATATTTTGGCGGGCGGATTTGGCGGAATGATCAACGTATAGTGAGCGCTGCCCAGAAGAAATTCATCATCATCTTTATACCCTGTACGGTATTGTTGGCCAATGCCAGCCTTCTCGATGTAACAAGCTTTAGCTCGAGTTGTAGTGTAGTAAACTAATATTGACTACGAAACAAACTAAATCAGTAAATGAAAGTAGTTATCCCTTATTAAAATACTGATTGTAGCTAAGTATTTTAAACCACATTTTTCCCGGATTGCCAAAGTATATTGATTGCAGGGCTTCATCGCATCTAGGGACGATTCATTACACGCAGGTATTTTAGTTTGGTTTTCCCCTTATTATGTACTCGGTGGAAAATACCGGCTTGTACGGTGACGATATCCTGCGCATTGACTTCGTATATCTCTTCCAACTCGCCTTGGCCTTCGTCAGGATGACGAAGGTATATTTCCCCAGAACCTTGCGTGAAAAAGAAAATTTCGTCTTGTAATAGGTGCTTATGTCCGGCCGTTTCCTTACCCGGAAAAAGGTGCGTGCTGCTAAGGAGAAGGTTTTCACCGACATAATTGTCTTTGACGGTGTAACTGTCGTTCTCTTTGCTGATATGCCCACCAATGTCGTCAAATTCGTCTTTCATCTTCCCGTTCCTTTTTAGGTGTTACGCTGTAACAGTGTCTTTACCTCTCTATGGCGATGGTGTAGAAACCGGCTAACCTAAAACGTTAGCCTTATCCCGTCAACGCCAGGGCGATCGCCCTGTCGAAGCTGTTGCTACAGACCGCGTCGCTGCAACCGCAGCGCGATTGTATAATATCAGACCCGCTTATCGTCATTACCGCGCTTTAACGTTAATTCCGTAAAACCGGTTAACCACGTGCGGCAAGCGAGGCTTTAGGCGTGTTTGGGCGAATAAAGGCCGTGCTGTGGGTGTTATCGACACTGCGTTTCGTCAGAAGAAGCGGCTGGCTTATAGCAGCCGATTCTTGTGGTCAGCCCGGTACTGGTCCTTGAGCAGTCGTTTATAAAGTTTTCCGGTCGGTAACCGGGGCAGTTGCGCCTCGAAATCGATTGAACGGGGGCACTTCTGGCGGGATAAATGTTCGGCACAATAACCCATCAGTTCCTCGGCCATTCGATCATCGCCTTTCTCGGTGTCTATTAGC
>DTZW01000393.1 GCA_012961165.1 Gammaproteobacteria bacterium
GAGTTTAATTTATTGGTGACTCGGGTGGCTGTGAATAGTGATGAAAATGTAAATTTTACTCCGACCCCAATTATTGCGACCCCAATTATTGCGCTTTGAAAATACCGAGAAGCTTTCACCTGCCTTTTTTGTTACTTTGAGTTCCTACGAGATGACACTATCCCTCTCGTCACAGCAGGGACAACTGTTATTACAAAGTATGACGTCCAAGCTGGCTGGGAAAGCCGGTTTCTTTATGACCTTTAAATCTCGGATCAAAATCGAATTCAGTGAATACCAGTACGTCGGTGTGGAAAACGCAGAAGGACAATAATGAAAAAATTGATAGCGGGGATTGTGGTAGCGCTTGCCGCAGTGGGACTGTATGTCAATTCGCAGCGCACGGCTGTAGTTCGGGTGAGTGTGGTGCAGGTGGCACGGGGCGATGTAATTGCCTCGGTTACCAATACCCGGGCGGGCACTGTGGATGCCTGTCGCCGCGCTGGTATCGCGCCGGCAACAGGGGGGAACATCACCGGTTTGTACGTCAAGGACGGCGATGTGGTTGTTAAAGACCAACTGCTTTTGGAATTGTGGAATGCCGATCTAAGGGCGCGGGTGCTGTTGGCGCAACAAGATGCTGCCGCCTCCGAATCGATGAGCCGACAGTCCTGCGTCACCGCAGGTGTGGCGAAGCGGGTGGCCAACCGATTGGTGCAACTAAAGAAGGGAGGCCTGGCGTCGCAGGAAGCGGTGGAGCGCGCGGTAGGCGAGGCGGAGTCCGCGGAGGCGGCCTGCAAAGCTTCCAGGGACGTGATTAAAGTCAGACAGGCAGGGGTTGAAGTGGCCAATGCCACGCTGTTGCGCACTCAGTTGCGGGCGCCATTTGACGGCGTTATCGCCGAGATCAATGGCGAGCTGGGCGAGTGGGTGACGCCTTCCCCGGTGGGTATTCCGACGCCGCCCACGGTGGACTTGATCGACAACAGTTGCCTGTATATCAAGGCGCCTATCGATGAAGTCGACGCGCCGGAGGTGCGTGCGGGCATGCCCGCATGGATTACCCTGGACGCGTTCAAGGACCGGCGCTTCGCCGGTACGGTACGGCGGGTCGCGCCCTATGTGCTGGATATTGAAAAACAATCACGGACCGTTGATGTGGAAGCGGTGATCAACGACCCGGACATGCAAGTACTACTGCCGGGCTACAGCGCCGATGTCGAAGTGATTTTGGACGAGCGCCACGACGTGCTCTACGTTCCTACTTCCGTGGTGCTGGAAGACTCCAGTGTGTATCTCATTCCTGCAGGCGGCGGCACGTTGGAAAAGCGTCAGGTTGGGACCGGCCTGGAAAACTGGGAACAAACAGAAATTGTCAGTGGTTTGGTGGAGGGTGATTACCTGGTGCGATCCGTAGATCGCGAGGGTGTCGAGAACGGCGCCGCAGCACAGATAGACGAACCATGATCCGCTTCGAAAACATCTGCCGGGACTTCCAGGTGGGGGATGAAACGGTTCATGCCCTCAGGGACGTCAATCAGCATATTGCCAAAGGGGAGTACGCGTCTATCATGGGGCCTTCCGGCTCTGGCAAGTCTACCCTGTTGAATGTGCTGGGCTTGCTCGATACTCCGGACTCGGGTCACTACTGGCTGGACGGTCGCGATGTGTCGCAGTTGTCCGACGACGAATTGGCGGTCACCCGGCAAAAAGTTATCGGCTTTGTGTTCCAGTCTTTCCATCTTATTCAACGCATGACCGCGTTGGAAAATGTTGAGTTGCCCATGGTGTTGGCAGGCGTAGCCGCCTCGGAGCGTCGTGAACGGGCGCGAGCAATGTTGAGCCGCACCGGCCTGGAAGACCGGATGAATCACCGACCGGATCAACTCTCTGGAGGACAGCGGCAGCGCGTGGCCATTGCCCGTTCCATCGTGATGGAACCCAAGGTGCTGTTGGCCGACGAACCCACCGGCAACCTCGATTCGCAATCGGGCAAGGAAGTGTTGGACATATTGGAAAGCCTGCATGAGGAGGGTTTAACCTTGATCCTGGTGACCCATGACCCGGTCATTGGCCAGCGCTCCCATTTGCACTTGCGTATGCGTGATGGCGAAATCAGCGCGCAGCGCAAAGAGGAGGCCTCCGCCTATGCACCTGCTGGATAGTACCGGCATGGCGTTAACCGCCATCGCACGCTACCCCTTGCGCAGCAGTATGCTGCTGATTGCCATCGCCATTGGGGTGTCCGCTGTGTTAGTGCTGACCTCACTGGGAGAGGGCGCGCGGCGCTATGTTACGGAACAGTTCAACTCCATGGGTACCCACCTGCTAATGGTGACGCCGGGGAAAAATGAAGTCGGCGGTCTAGCGGGAATGGCAGGTGGACTGGGTCACTCACCGCGCCCATTAACTTTGCAAGACGCCATGGCCTTGAGGCGTAGTGTTCACATTGAAACGGTTACCGCCCTTGCGATTGGTGCGGGCAGTATCAATTTTCACGGTACGGAGCGCGAGGTTGATGTGTTGGGTACCACATCAACACAACAACAATTGTTTAACTACGAAATTGTCAAAGGCCGATTTAT
This sequence comes from Gammaproteobacteria bacterium, assembly GCA_012961165.1. Lineage (GTDB taxonomy): Bacteria > Pseudomonadota > Gammaproteobacteria > Pseudomonadales > Azotimanducaceae > UBA9659. The sequence continues at coordinate 2,565 of DTZW01000393.1, forward strand.
TCCTGAAATGGAAATGGATAATGCCGCGGCGCTAGCGGTTGTTGGCCACACTATTGCCGCGGAACTGTTTGGCACCACCGAGCCGGTGGGGAAATGGGTGCGCCTGGGCGATCTGCGCTTGCGCGTGATAGGGGTGTTGGCCCAGACTGGCCAATCCGGCGGCCGCAACATGGACGATACGGTGCTGGTGCCTGTGGCCTTTGCCATGCAAATGTACAATCGGGAATCGATTCATCGCCTGATGATCGAGGCGGTGAGCGCCGATGCGATGTTGTCGGCGGAGAAAGACATTCTCGCGATTATCAAAGCCCGCCACCGGGGCCACGATGATATCACGGTGCTAAACCAGGGGGCTATCCTGGATACTTTCAATACGATATTCCTGGTACTGACCTCTACTCTGGGTGGCATTGCCGGGATCAGCCTGATGGTTGCCGGTACCCTGATCATGAATGTGATGTTGGTGGCGGTTAGTCAGCGTACCCAGGAGATTGGCTTAATCAAGGCCCTGGGTGGACGCCGCAGCCAGATCATTCGTTTGTTTTTAACCGAGGCTGCCATTCTCAGCGTGTTTGGCGCCGCGGTCGGTGTTTTCGTGGGACAGGCTGGCATCAGTGCGATGCGAGAATTGTATCCGCTGGTGGATTTCAGGGCGCCCGGTTGGGCGGTAGCGGCCGCTGTGCTGATGGCGGTGGCCAGTGGGTTGATATTCGGGATCATGCCGGCGCGCCGTGCGGCGGACCTGGACCCGGTCGAAGCGTTGGCGGGTCACTGATGGACCTGCCGGACATCATTGGGTTCACCCAGCGCGCGGTATTGTTTCATCGTCTGCGCTCCGGGCTTACCGCCCTGGGTATTGCCATCGGGGTCGCGGCAGTAGTGATCCTGACCTCCATGGGCGAGGGCGTGAACCAGTTTATGGCCGCCGAGTTCAGCCAGTTTGGCGCCAACAACATTTTTATTACCCCCGGTAAGACCGAGACCATAGGTTTTGGAGGTCCCGGCATGCTCAACACCCAGCGTCCCCTGACCATCGAGGATGCCGAGGCCATAAGCCACCTGCCCTATATTATCGACAGTATTTCAGAGCGCGTGGGCACCTCGGAAGTCGAGGCCAATGATCGGGTGCGCAATACCATGGTAGTGGGTAGCGGACCCGGCATGCTCGAGGTGATGTCGCTCACACTCCAGTCAGGTCAGTTTTTGCCCGTCGATGACCAGATTTCGCCGCGTGCCCTGGCGGTTATCGGCTCAACCATCGAGGAAGACCTGTATCCGGGCAAGAGTGCCCTGGGGGATCGCATCCGCATTGGTGGTAGTCGCTATCGCATTGTCGGGGTGCTGGCGCCCAAGGGGCCAATGATGGGGATGAACCCGGATGAGTCGGTGATTATTCCCACCGCCCGTGCCATGGAGCTATACAACGCCAACACGCTAATGGACATCATAGTGCGCTACCGGGAGGATGCACCGGTCAACGAGGTGGTAGCCAATATCCGCCGCCTGTTGCTGGCCCGTCACGGTCTGGAGGATTTCACGATCTTGACCCAGCAACAGATGATGGAAGTGCTGGACAATATTCTCGGGGTGATGACGATGGCGGTGGCGGCCCTGGGAAGTATTTCCCTGTTCGTAGGGGGAGTCGGTATTTTCACCATCATGACCATCGCGGTGCGTGAACGAACCCAGGAGATCGGTTTGTTACGCTCCGTGGGTTCCACCCGGCAACAAATCCAGCAGCTGTTCCTGGCGGAGTCAGTGGTATTGGCGTCCATGGGTGGGGTACTGGGCCTGGTACTGGGTGGTGGTTTAGTCCTGTTCCTGGGTAGCGTCTTCGAGAACTTGCCAGTGCGCCTGTCACTTCCCTATGTGATTGCCGCTGAACTGGTGTCGGTGGCGATCGGCCTGATCGCCGGTGTGGTACCCGCCAGCGCCGCTGCGAAGTTGGATCCACTTGAGGCACTGCGGGCAGAGTGAGCAAGGCCGCCATTGAACGATGTTGAAGATTGGATTTTGTTGTACAACGGGTCCGATGATAAGCGAATCAGGTCAACCCGGCTCTGCTCTGAAAGGAATATTGATCATGAAAATCTCCATCAAGACTGCTGGACTTGCGCTGTTGCTTACCGCCTGTAGCAAACCTGGTCTACCTTCAAACCAGATTCAACTTCTTTAAGAATCGCGACTACCTGACTCTCAGTGAATCGTGACTTTTTCATGTGTATCTCCTGAGGTGATATTCTCAGAAAACTCTAATTATGTCTGTCTCAGGATAGGGGAAGTGGACAAAGCTACTTTAGCAATCTGGAAAAGATGTGGTTTAAAATACCTATCTTCTCTGACATAGTCATCGCCATCACGAACAGCCATCGTACGAAGCCCTGTTGGATCAGGGCCCGAAGTATCCGGTTCGGTCATTGAGAAACACGAACGAATCTCACCTTCGAGCAAGGGCTTTAACCACTGCTCTTTCTGCTCGTCGGTACCGAATTGGACAACGATTTCAGCATTGCCTGTATCCGGCGCATTACAATTAAATACACGAGATGCGATCTGACTTCGCCCCATGTGCTCGCAAAGAATCGAGTAGTCATGGTTGGATAAACCTGCACCCCATTCATCATCAGGCAGGTAGAGATTTCAAAGACCGAGCGATTTAGCCTCAGCTCGAAGCGCCGTCATCGTCGGCGCTTCTTCACCGTTACGCAGTCCTTCTGCTTCGTCGGCAATGATCTTTTCAGCCGGGATAATCTTCTCATCGATAAATCTGACCACCTGGCCGTAGACGATGCGTCCTTCTTCTGAGATCTGGAAATCCTTGTGTCGACCCTCTAGAAGCGATACCCAACTGAAAGCATATAAACCCACGGATCGATTTCTACGTCGAACTTAACCGTACCGAGTGCAGTTTTAATCTTCGCTTCCGTATCGATATCGGTGTACCAGATCGAACCATTGATCAGCCAGTTGTCATTGAGCATATAGTCGAATCCGATCTGCGCAGACAAACCCCAGCTCTGTTTCAGACTGAGATCAGCATCGACTGTACCCGGCGGTAGTCCGGCGATGCCATCAAGGGCCAGGTTCAGCTCATCATCCACATCCTCTTCAAAGAAGATGGTCGTGTTTACGCCGAGACCGACATAGGGCTGAAACTTGTTGCCATTGTCCATGGGGTAGTACTGCAGCATCAGCGTAGGCGGAAGTTGCTTGGTGTCACCCGCATCAACTGGCAGGTTCGAAAGCGTGATCTCGTGTTTGAAGGGCGTCGCTGCAAGCAACTCAATGCCAAATTTAGGCTTCACCATATAGACGCCCGTAATACCCAACTGGGTATCGTCACCGACATCGACGCCAGGCAGCGTCACAACACCCAACACATCAATAGCGTCGCTATCGTCGTTCGGATCAACCATCGCCGCACCGGCCCGGAGAATCCAATCTCCCTGTTCATGCGCCCAGGAAACACTGCTAAATAGCAGCACTGCGAAAAGTAAAATTATTTGCTTCATGATTAGGTTCCTCATCAAATTACACTATCAATCTAGCGCTCGCCTGCACTGCCAATGTTGTCCTGAATCAACTAATACACATGATCATGCAAACGCATGAAATGTCATTCACGAGAGTTAAACGCGCTAAACTAGGCACATATTTTTCGAGATAACCAAGATGTTTGAACCCCGGTTCAGTCGAGCCGCACAAAGGCTCGAAGCGGACGACGCTGACCTGTGGCAGGTTCATACGGAAGCGATGGCCCGCCATGCAAATGGCGAGGACGTCATTGTGATGTCCGTTGGCGATCCTGATCTGCCGACTATTGATCCTATTATTGAAAACGCCGTCACCAGCCTCTATCGAGGTCGCACACACTACTCACCAGGCATGGGCGAGCCCGCTTTACGCAAAAAGATCGCCGAGATCGAAACCGAGGCCAGCGGTAAGCCAACGACTTCTGATGAAGTGATCATTTTCCCTGGCGCAACCAATGCGATTTACAGCGTCCTCAGATGTCTACTGGATTCAGATAGTGAACTCCTGATCACCGAGCCCACCTATGTGGGATACCAGGGAATATTTAAAACCATTGGTTGTACAATCGTGTCCGTACCCACGATTATTGAGGACGGATTCGCCATCGACGTTGATGCCATCGTGGCGGCCGTGACACCTGCAACCCGTGTTGTCCTACTTAATACGCCCGGCAACCCTTCGGGCAATGTCATTGCCGGAGATGATCTGGCACGACTGGCGGAATTCACCCGAGCACGAGATATCTGGTTGGTGTGCGATGAGGTCTACTCGATGCTCACTTTCGAAAAACCACATGTATCGGCGCGCAGAGCAGCTGACAATCTTGACAACGTCATCATCGTGGATGGGTTATCAAAGTCTCACTCTATGACTGGCTGGCGCCTGGGCTGGGTCGTCGCACCGGAAAATGCCATCCCGACGTTACTGAATTTCACATCGGCAACCGTATTTGGCTGCAGCCAATTTATTCAGGATGCGGCGGCTTTTGCGCTGGAAAATGATGCCGAATATATCGCTGCCATTCGACAGGAATATCGCAAACGGAGGGACTATGCGGTCGGTCGAATCAGTAGCATCAACGGATTACAGTGTCATCTGCCGGATGCTGGCATGTTCCTGATGCTAGATGTCTCAAACATCGCACAAGACGGTGAGTCATTCGCTCGTCAGTTACTCGATGAGGTAAACGTCTCAGTTTTACCAGGAAGTGGATTCGGCGAACAAACTCTACATCATGTTCGCCTATCACTCACTCACGATGTTGAAGTGCTGGCTTCAGCGTTCGACCGAATCGAGACCATGATCAGCGGCGACTAGTTCAACACTGCCAATGCGGTGCTTTTAAGGCACTGTCTGGCACGACAAAGCACACGGTCAAAATGGGCGCTTGTCAGTTCGAGAGCTTCGCAGATAAGCCCTTTATCTTCATCTCCGAGGTAGTGTCGCTGCAAAATATCTCTATCTCGCTCCGTCTTCATATCCAGAACAGATCAGCATGCATACGGAGTTTGACCACCCAAAATCGACATACTGGTTTCCTTAACTTTATATGATCGAATCTCCAAAGAGGATACTTTTATAATCTTGGAAAAATGCGGTTTAAAATAACTATCTACTCGTTTTTGGATCGTAACTTGTTTTTGGATGGTAACTTGTTTGTGGATGGTAACTACGCCGAATCACGATTGCGGCAAGGATGCCCAGTGATAAAAACACGATGGCAGGTGCCAGACTAAACCACGCTTCTCCGGTCTGCCAATTCATAGCGCCATCCGCCAAAATTTCTCCGGTGCCGCGTTGATAGGGCTTGATGTAAAAATGTACCACTAAAAAAGGCATGGTGCAGCCGTATAGCAAGAGAGCTAAAGGGGCGATCATGGTTATTCTTGTTTTTTTAGCATCACAGTCTTCCTCAGGCGTTATGTGAAGCTTGATACGGTAAGAGGCCTCTTGCTCCGTCACCGCGCCCCTTTTTGAGAGGATGCCTATGGTGATAAGGCTGATAACCGTGCCAATAATGGCCGGGTGAAGATAGCTCGGCCAGGTAATATAGCCAAGGTATTCAAGCGCTGCCGGGATCACATTAAACACAAAGCCGGTGATCATTCCCCAATAGGCCGCAGACTCTGTAATGCTTTTACTCCACACACTCATGAGGCCAACCGGCCCCCAAGAGGAGGCATAGACGGTGCCAACGAACAGCATCAGCCAGAAGATATTAGGTGGAAAATAAAAGCTCGCGAGTAAAACAACAATGCCGACGATCATCATGATGAACCGTATTGAGCCCAGCTCCAGCGGCTTCTTTCTTTTTACAATGTCATTGCTCGCACTGAAGCCCACCAGTGAGAGAAAGGTGGAAGCGGAGGATAACGCCGCTGCCATGATGCCAGCCAATACCAGCGCGCCCAAAAACTCTGGCACTAAATTCCTCGCAGCCCAAACCAATACCGTTTCAGAAGGCGTAATATCTGTCTTTACCAGATTAACGATGCCACCGAGGCCGTAAATGATGATTTGCAAAAGGGCCACAATAATCAGCGCATACATCGCCGACCGTAGAACTACATGTTCATCCTTGGCCATCAAATGACGGCCTGCTTGCCAGGGACCGACAATATAAACCGCGCTCCAGGCAGTATCGACAACGAGTGCCCATATAAGGTAATCCATCGGCGTTGGCCACTCGGTACCCGGCCCCACAATGCCGCTCCAGGAGGCGATGCCGGGCTTGCTTTCAAGTTGGGCCATATTCTCAATAGACGCTGCGATGCCGCCTAAATCACTGACAATGTAATACGCAAAAACAAGGGTGGCACCGGTAAACATTAAGAACATTAAGGTGTCGGTAAGAATCACACCTTTGGAACCCGCATACATCGTAAAGAAGGTATAGCTGAGCCACACTACGATGAGGCTTTGAACATAGGTGAGCTCGGTTAAATCAGCAAGCAGGATAGACGCGCCCTGAGTGACTATAAGTAGATAGATGCCGATGGAGAGCATAATGATAATGCCCGAGGCTCGTTGCACACGGAAGCTGTTAAATCGCTGACCAAAAAAATCGGCCACGGTAGTCGCCCTGCTGCGTCGTAGATAGCGGCCAAAAAACAATGCGCCTATGACATATCCGGCCGCAGACGTACTGGGGAACAACATATAGGCACCCAGTTGACCGTCATAGGTGAAGCCCGCCTCACCGAGAAAAGCCACTGAACTCATCACGCTCGCCACTAAGGTGCCGACGATAAGAAAGGTGGGAGCGCGGCGCCCGGCAACAAAATAGTCATCCAGACTTTTGACGTTTTTCCCAGCGTAATTACCAATAACAACGAACAGGACCAGACTGATTACAATCGTGAGGGTAAAAATGTCCATTTTTATCAGGCCCTGCTTTTTTGCAGAGAGAGGGTGAAGAAGTCGAATTAATTTATCACTAACAGTAATACAAACTTGCGCTTATGCCACCATTCTTTGGGGTACTGCCGATTGTATCCATCCAGCATACCTAAAAAGCCGTTTTTATTCTGTAGTTGATCAGTGCAAAAAACTCATAGCGGGTTTGCGGTTTATTCTATTTACCAGCAGCCTTGCGAAGACTACTTTCGGTAATCTGCAAAATACTCATTAATGATGTATCTTTTATTGATTAGCCGAACGCGGCTGTCAGCCTACGAATCAAATACTCAATGTCATCAGGAAACCCCGCCATGCCCCTAGATATTGACTTTATACAATCACAGTTTCCAGCCTTCCGCGAACCCTCGCTGGCCGGATGGGCTTTTTTTGAAAACGCGGGCGGGTCGTATATGTGTCAGCAGGTCATCGACCGACTGCTGACGTACTACACCCAGACCAAGGTTCAGCCGTACTACCCCTATCCGGCGTCAACCGAGGCTGGCAAGCGCATGGATGAATCGTATACGCGTTTATCGGCTTACTTAAACATTGGCGAAGACGAGCTTAACTTTGGCCCCTCAACGTCGCAGAATGTTTATGTGCTGGCCCAGGCGCTGCGCCCGATGTGGGAGGACGGCGACGAGATCATTATTTCCTGCCAAAATCACGAGGCTAACTCCGGCGCCTGGCGGCGTCTTGAAAGCCAGGGCATTGTTGTTCGGGACTGGCATATTGATGAAAAAACCGGGCGCTTGGCCGCCGATGAACTCGACGCCCTTATCACGCCACGCACCAAGCTCATCGCCTTCCCGCATGCATCCAATGTTATTGCACACATTAACCCAGTACGGGAAATCGCTGCCAAGGCCCATAAGGCCGGTGCTATTGTCGCCGTTGACGGTGTTTCCTATGCGCCCCATGGGTTGCCTGACATTGCGCAATTGGATGCGGATATTTACCTGTTTTCACTCTACAAGACTTGGGGGCCACACCTAGGCGCGATGTTTGTGAAACGGGCGCTGATGAAACAGATGACCAACCAATCGCATTATTACAATGGGGACGAAGCCCACTATTGCCTGACGCCCGCCGGCCCAGATCACGCGCAAATAGCCGCCGCAGCTGGCGTCGCCGAATATCTTGATGTGGTTTATGCCCACCATTTTGATGACGACCCCGAAAGCGCCGTCAAAGGCCGGAGGCTGCACCAACTGTTTTCAGACTATGAATCCTCACTGCTAACGCCCTTGCTCGACTTTCTCAAGGCCCGCAACGATGTCTTTATTGTCGGCCCGGACGATGCAGGTATCAGGGCGTCAACGGTCAGTATTCTGCCACTCGATAAACCCGTTCCGGCGGTCGTGGCCGAACTAGAAAAACAAAAACTAATGGTCGCATCCGGTGACTTTGATGGCGTCAGGCAGCTCGATGATATGAAAATAGACTCGGACCCGGGCGTCATCAGGATGTCGTTGCTGCACTATACGACACGGGATGAAATTGATCAGTTGATCAGCGGGTTGACCATCGCGCTCGGAAAGGTGGCTACTTGTTTATGATTAAGTCTTTATGAACAACTCTATATGAACAACTCTATATGAACAACAAGGCAAAAATAATTCCCTTACCTCCAGTGGATTGGGGTGATGGTGTTGAAAAAGAGGTTGTCCTTTTAGAATTAACCAGCCGTGAAGGTGTAACAGGTCTTGGCTCTGCTTATACGGGCGCGCATCAGTTACGAGAGGCTTTAGCCCTGTATCAACAAGACCCTACAATCCTTCACAACGCTAATGCTGAGATGACCATCCCGATGAGCGCAATCGATATAGCGCTTTGGGACATCCGCGGCAAAGAACAAAACCAACCCATCAGTGAACTGCTTGGCGGCAGAAAGCGCAACCGTATTCTCGCGTATGCGACGATGAACATGCTTATGACTTCGGCTGTATCGGGGGATACCTTCGAAAAAAAATTATGCGCCATGCTGGATCAGGGCTACAGGGCCATTAAGCTTAGCATTGATAACTTTGGTCACCGCGACTTTGGTCACCGAGATAGGTTTGGTCACAGAAATAGCAGCAAGTCTGATAGTGAATGGGATCTTTGTGAAGCGAACCTGCTAAAATCTGCAAGAACGATTGTTGGCAAGAATGTTAAATTAATGTTGGATGTTTATGGTTCTAATCCCCATTGGACGCCTGATTTTGACTGGGCTGTTAAAACAGCAAAGGTGTTAGAAGAACTGGATTACCTCTGGTTTGAAGAGCCACTAACACCCGAGGCCGTTCACGACTATGCGCGACTGGCTCAAAGTTCAAAAATTGCCATCGCCGCAGGTGAAGACTTTATCCTTTTAAAAGATTTTGAGAATTTGTCAAAGCTAAAAGCTGTGAATATTCTACAGCCTGACTGTACCATGGTAGGAGGCTTAACAGCGATGCAATCCATTCGCTCTGCCGCCAGTCAAAATAATATAAACCTGATTCCACACGGTTGGAATACAGCCGTAGGGCTTGCCGCTGATCTGCAATTTCAAGCGACAATGGCCGACGATAAATTCTGTATGGTTGAGGTTATGCCTCACAGAAGTATTACGGATCTTCTCAAGCATAATCCCTTTGCGCTGGACGATGAAGGAAAAATAACCCTCCCCACTGG
>DTZW01000394.1 GCA_012961165.1 Gammaproteobacteria bacterium
CGCCTTGCTATACTCAGAGCAAGTCTTGCCCAATGTGGGAGCCTATCAGGAAAGTGGTGAACGCCCCAAGGTCTCATAGTGGAGCGCGGGAAAATATTTTTTGACGTCATACGCCAAAATTGATTGAAGATTAGTTCGCCAAGAGTTTTCGGGATCAATAAAATCTACAAAAGAGCTTTCTATATCAACTAAATTGACCGTGTAGTTTCCGTCAGCTGGTTGGTAATCACCTGCCTGATGGGCGGAAAGGCATTCCCCAAGTGGAGCACCACTTTGCGCGCCAGGCGGTGCAGCGGTAGATCGTTGGTAAACAGTTTGACGATGGCATTGGTGCCCAGGTAGATCGGCCTTGCGGCCCGCCGGTGGGTTGATTCGTACCGCTTCAGCAGGCTGTCCGAACTGATATCCCGACCTGCACCCGCCGCCGACCTGACCAGGCCGGCCAGCGTGTGCTGCCCCCTGAGCCCCAGGTTGAACCCGTGCGCGGTCACGGGATGCATGCCAACGGCCGCGTCCCCGATGACGGCGAACCGCGGTCCCACGAACCGGTTGGCCCATACCGCAACCAGGGGATAGGCAAAGCGCTCGCCGTTGAGGTCCATCGCACCCAACTTACCACCGAACTGCTGTTCGACGTCCTGGTTGAATGCGCTCACGGGCTGGGTCATGAAGTGGTCGGCCCTGTCGGTGGGTACCGTTATGACGATCGAAGATTCGTACTCTGAAAGCGGCAACACGGCCAGCGTCTGGCCGTAGTGGAAGCATTCCCAGGCGGTCGCCTGGTTTGACTGCCGATGCTTCATTCTGCACACGATGGCAACCCTGCCGAAATCGTGCATGGATGCCGGGATACCTGTATTTCTGCGGATTTCCGAGAATCGGCTGTCGGCGGCCACGATCAGTGAGGCATTGACCATTTCCTCGTTCGATAGATTGACTTGAGCTCCATCCCGGCCCGCAACTACGGATTTGGCGGTTGTGCCGGTAAGTAACTGAATGTTTTCGCATCCGCTCACCCGCTCATAGAGGGCCTTGCGAAGCAGGTGGTTGGATACCAGGAACCCCAAGTCTTGTTCGAGGCCTTTGTCACGATCAAACTGCAACAGGTAAGGTGATTCGCCATCCACCACACGGGCTTTCCTGATGGGAAAGATTTCATCACCCGGCAGGCGGTCCCAGACTCCGAGTTCCGAGAGGATTTTCCGGGATAGGTGCGTCAGCGCGATATCACGACCATCGACGGGCGGATCGGCGAGAGTTGCACTGGCACATTTTTCAACCACCAGCACCCGCAGGCCGGTGCTCTCCAGGGAACTTGCGAAACTGAGTCCGGCCGGGCCGGCCCCGACTATGACAATATCCTTTTTCATGCCTTGAGCCTGTTGCTGATGCCTGATTGTGCATTGTCCTACAAACCTATCGGGCCGGAATTGATACACATCAAACGGCCCCGCGGCGAAAAACCTTAGCTTATTCGCGGACTCTCACGGCTCGAGGAACGTTCCTGCATCATGGGGTGCACGCCCACGCTGTGAAGAATCGAGTCGACGAGGTGGGCTGCACAGCGTCGCCTACCTGCAAGATCCAATCTTTGGCCTGGAAGATCCCTCGGGGGAGGGTCTGGTGTCTTTTCTAACCAGCCATGCCCGCTAGCCATTACAGTAGTCAGAGGTAACAACAGACCAACGATGATGACCGGGAATAGATTTAACGCAGATAGTACCTGTAGTTTTTTGTTCGGGTTATTCACTTGAGAGGGCCAGTTTGCTTGATGCTGGTGTTGCGCGGTCGACCGACCAGTAACGCAATTCATTGACCTGTTCACGCATGGTTTTTGATAACGGTACGAATTGCCCCATGCTGCGTGTGATATCGCGTTGCACAAAAGGTCGATCGTCAGCATAGGCCAGTATCCGGGCAGATTTTATCGCCTGTTCAATTTCTGCGCCGGTCCATTGGTCGGACAATATGAAGCAGGGCAAAGATACAAACATTGATATTAATCAGTCCCCGAGGCCACAAAGGAAGGGATAGCACGATAGCATCCTCGCGGGC
>DTZW01000395.1:0-9385 GCA_012961165.1 Gammaproteobacteria bacterium
GTGTCCCGAAATTGCAAAGAATGCAGCATCATCAACGTGCTCCAGTCCGATATTTCGTTAAAAGCGACCAAATCCCATCAAGAACTGGAGCCAAACGCAGTTTTAAGGGGATTATGTACATGGCTGATGAAGCAGAAATGTGGTTAATTCTTCTTATACCCTTCGGCTCCGCCGAAACCGCACTCACTCCATCGCCTGCGATCTCTTTGCCGCTATCTGATGGTTGAAACCGCGGCAGCGCATTTATCCCTACGCCAACAGAAAATTATGGTGGCTAATCGTCCATCACCAGGTCAGCCAATAACCACAAACAACAAAAAACTTCATAAAACAAGCAGGCAACCGATCTGATTCGATACTCAGACTTTCGCTCGAAAAGCCCTGTTATAATTCCTATCCCCCGCCCCTGCGATGCCTCATCCAGACCAAGAACCCTTACCTTTTCAGAAAAAGTCGAATCATCATATTGATGCAAAATCAGTTCACTCATTGCTCAACCAACATTTATCAGTAACTTTTGCCGACCACGATTTAATGGCACCGGTGTAAATTCAATTTTTTGCTCGGCAAGATCCAATCTACCAAACCTCGATAACAGGCGTTCGAAAGCAACTTTAGATTCCAATCTCGCCAGCGTCATACCTAGACAAAGGTGGATACCGTAACCGAATGCCATGTGGCCCAGGTCCTGCCTGGAGACATTAAAAATCTCTGGCTCATCAAAACGCGCTGGATCCCGGTTGGCACTAGCTATAACGGCCATAACCAATTGGTTTTTCCTGATCTTTCGGCCAGCTAACTCTAGATCTTCATTGGCCGTACGAGCAGTAAATTGAACCGGGGGCTCCATACGTAACATTTCTTCAATCGCATTAGGTATCAGTGAAGGATCATCGCGTAGCTTCCGCAACTCATCAGGGTTCTCCAGCAGCAGATGCATACCGTTACCAATGAGGTGAGTTGTCGTTTCATGTCCTGCAATGAGTAACACAATACAAGTTGAGTTTAATTCTTCGTTAGTGAGTCGGTCACCCCCCTCCTCAACTTCAATGAGATTTGAAATGAGATCATCACCAGGAGTCTGACGTTTACTTGCGATAACGTCAGCAAAATAGTCGTGAAGCTCGCTGGCTGCGCGGGCACCCACATTCATAAGTTCATTGTTGCCAATTGCGGTCAAGCCAACAAAGCGATGAGAAAGCTCCTGAAAACGCGGCACATCCTCTTTCGGAAGCCCAAGCAACTCAGCAATCACTATCACTGGTAGTGGTTTTGCCAGCACTTCAACAATATCAAACTGATCACCGGCTATATCAATATCATCTAAAAGTTGATCAACAAGCTCAACGATTCTTGGCTCCAGCGACAATATGGATTTGTGGACAAAGCCGTGATTGGCTAGTTTTCTGAGCCGCGAGTGATCGGGAGGGTCTAGATTTAGCATGGTCGGATTGTCGAGAAAGCTGACTGTTCTTCCGTCAGCAGCCATCCGTATCATCTTTGATAAAAAAGCATTCTTACGTAGGTCAGCACCCAACCGGTTGTCTCTCAATACAAGTTGAACTTCGTCGTAGCCGAGAGCCATCCAACCCCGGTTTCTATGAGATCGAAGAAACCTGCCGTTATCCCGCAGCAGATTGTAGTGCTTAAATGGATCATTGAGTGTCTCTTCAGGTGTCATCGCGCTGACACTGCCAGTGAACCAATAATCGATCCAGGTGAGCACCGCCATCACCAGATCACCCATCTTCTGCATAAGATATTTCTTCATCAACAGTTCCCTTGTTTCAGTCAAAGATTCCACTATCGCCTCAAATTTATCAACATTACGAGGTAAACTGTGTCGCAGTACTTTTCAGGAAAACAAAAATGCATCTGGATACCCCACGACTAGCTCCGATCGATGAACAGGATTGGAATGACGAACAGAAAGAGATGTTGGGCAAGCAAGCCATGCGCGGCAACGTACCCAACGTTTTTAAGACGCTCATCCACCATGAAAAGCTCGCAAAACGCTGGCTCGTATTCGCCGCTCACATCCTCTCGAAATCAACCATGACACCCCGAGATCGAGAAATCGCTATTTTGCGTACAGGTTGGCTGGCTGGATCAAAATACGAGTGGGGTCAACATGTTCTGATCGGTCAGGAAGCCGGGCTTTCTATGGAAGAAATCAATGAGATAAAAGAAGGCAGCACGATCGGCAACTGGCCAGATCACGAAAGAAATATATTGAAGGCCTGTGAAGAGTTACATGAGCATGTATTTCTGTCCGACGAAACTTGGGAAGGCCTGTCCAGTTCGATGACATCCCAACAGATCATGGATCTCATCTTCACCTGCGGTCAGTACCGAATGCTGGCGGGTGCGCTCAATTCACTCGGCGTGCCGCTTGATGACGACATCAAACACCTGGTTGATTAATCGGCAGTGTCTCCACAAATAGTCAGCATCACCGACGAGGACCTCACTCGAGTCGTCGAATTAAACGCTGGCGAAGTCCAATGGACTAGCCCAATGAACGTGAACCAACTCGGGACCATCCTGTCTTGCACCTGTTATGCCAAGACCATCAAGTCTGGCAGTGCAACTGCCGGTTTTTTGATCGCCATGGACCAAAGGGCCAAATACGAAAACGGAAATTTCGACTGGTTCAAGAATCGTTATGAAAGATTTTGCTACGTTGACCGAATCGTTATCGATATTCGATTTGCTGGGAAGGGTTTAGGGCCACTTTTTTATGAAGATCTGTTCGCCTTCGCCCAAGTCAACGACTTGAACAACATCGTCTGCGAATACAATATTGAACCGCTAAATGAGCCGTCAATGAAGTTTCACCAGCGGATGGGATTTGCTGAAGTTGGGCAACGGACCCTCGAGAGTAAAACGGTGTCGATGCAGGCGAGAACAATCAGTCAATCTTGACGCTTTTATCAATCTGCGCCCAGGCCAGCTTTGACAGATCATAAGCACCCGCTCCCGCCTCTTTAGCCTGTTGACTGGCCTCAGTACCATCCAGCACTCGTTTGGCGATTCCCTGCAGGATCGCCGCAAGCCGGAACATATTGAACGCGATGTAATAGTCCCAATTCTCGATACCAGACCGATTGGTCCGTCGACAATACGCCTCAACGTATTCTTCCTCGCTGGGGATACCGAGTGCCTTGAGATCTACACCACGCAAGGAATCTCAGTAACGCATGCAGATGGGGATAAGAAGAATTAACCACATTTCCGGAGACCCAACCAAAACCCTTCACGGTCGACAGAAACGGTTTTTCACTGAACGTGGCTGTTGCCTGCCAGGGGCAACAGCGTGAACGTCTTGAACGTCTGTGTCGTTACATCACGCGGCCCGCCGTCTGTCTGGAGCGGTTGTCGACCAACGCAGCCGGCCAGGTGAGCTACGAACTCAAGCACCCGTTCCGCGATGGCACCACTCATATTCTGTTCACTTCTGAGGACTTTCTCGCCCGGTTGGCAGCGCTGGTACCGAGACCCCGCCACAACCTCGTTGGTGGCGGGTTGGGTGCCCGCACCTAATTCGAAGGTGAGGAAGCTCATTATTCCAAAGAGCAGAAATGCAGTGAAAGAAAAAGAGAATAGTAGAACGAACAATAAGGCTGAAGAAACCAGACATGTGGACGAGCTTGTTGCACCACTATCCTGGGCTCAACGCCTCAAGAGAGTCTTCAATATCGAGATTACGCTATGTCCTAGATGCGGCGGTACCCTGCGTGTCGTCTCCGACATCACTGATCCAGACGTCATCCAGAAGATCCTTGATCACATAGAAGCACAACCACCGCCGCTTAAATGGGCGACCGCCATCCAACCCTAAAACGCGCCTGGATAAACAGATTAACATCACCCCTGCACCGCCTATAAGTCGCCTAAGAAATTGGCCCGTCCACCTGTAATCCATCAAATTCAGGCCATTACAGTTATTATCCAACCAAAGGATTAACACGCCACGATGGCGTAAATTTGAATGAACATCAGCACTTACCGTACCTGACCATTCTTTAAAAAATATGGTTTATAACACCTATCCTCGACCGATTGACAAAGCATATCACGGATGTACACTCTAATTTCCTCTTTTGAAGAGGGTAATGGCAGGCATATTTCTACACTAAAATGGCGCGTTATATTTTTTGGAGGAAAGCATAATGGTTCAAATTAGTAAAAAATTAATCTGCTCGTTGGTGTTGTCGACATTTACACCGATGCTGGTAGTGAACTCGCTGCAGGCGGCACCTGCTGAGGGGGATACTTCAAGGGTTATGGAAGAAATTATTGTCACCACGAAACGTGGGGATGCTCAGAATGTTCAGGATATGGCAGAAGCCATCACCGCTTTCTCAGGTGAGGCGCTGGAGCGGGAATTTGCAGTATCTCTGGAAGATTTCAATCACGCCATTCCAAATGTACAGCTGGAGCATGTTGGTCTTTTTCAGGCTGCTGCTTCTTTCAGTATGCGTGGCATTGGAACAGCTGGTATTGAGAGCTTTGCTGATCCAGTAGTGGCTGTGTTTGTGGACGATGTCTACTATTCACGGAATGCAGTTTCGCTACTCGACCTCTTTGATATTGAGTCGGTATCAGCTTTTCGGGGACCCCAGGGTACCCTGTATGGCAGAAATGCCTTTGCGGGTGCCATTGCTGTGAGAACCAAGCGCCCCAATCTGGACGCAAAGGAAATGGAAATCCATATTGATGCGGGCAATGCGGGAAGACAGAACACAGGGATTGTTCTCAACCTACCCGTGAGTGATCGTGTAGCTTTTCGTCTTGCGGCCAATTACCATGAACTGGACGGCTTCTACAAAAATGATGGTGTGGTCCTGGATGGTGCTGGCGGAACGACGATTGATGAAGGCCTAAAAGGTAAACGACTGAATGGCGAACGTTCATTGTACGTGCGTCCCAGTGTACGCTTTGAGCCCAATGATTCCTGGCGGATTGATGTCATAGGAGAGTATTGGGACGACAAGGGTGACGGCTCAGCAAACTGGACGCAGTGTTATGAGCCAGGAAGCCTACCGCCTCCGTTGGGGAGTGGTCCAAGCGGAAATCCTGCAGTACACCAATTATTTGGCTACCCCTGCAAAGATCCCTTTGGAGATAGCCGCTATGGTATTGCTGGTGATGGCAGTGACCCCTACTCAGTGGGTGCAAATTTGAGTCCCAATCAAACGAATCATGAAGTCTGGGGCATTACCGTGGATACCAGCTACACCACGGATAACGGAACATGGACTCTGATTTTTAACCACCGTGATGTAGAAGAAGATGTCAGCACCGACACCGATGGTTATAACTGGGATATTTTCTCAAGTGCCCGGGTGCAGGAATTTGACTCGACTCAGTTTGAACTGCGTTATGCGACCACCATTAATGACGATATTGATGTGTTGGCTGGTTTATTTTACATGCAGGATGAATATGACGTTCAGCAGTTTCTGTGGATCTTCCTGGACAGCGAACTGTTTGGCGGTGGTGGATTCTCCAGGGATAATCCTTTCCTAAGTTGGGGCAACAATTCCCAGGAACGTAATTCACTGGCTGGCTATGTGCAGGTGGACTGGCACTTTAATGATCGCTGGACACTTAATCTGGGCGGACGCTATACCATAGAAGAGAAAGAAAACGTCATGGGCATGGCCATCAACGACAGTAACTGCCCAGCGGGTGCAACACCTGCTACTGCGAACTGCAACGGAGTTCCTTTCAGTGGAACAGATATTACCAATGTAAAGGACGTTGATCCCGCTGTACGCTTTGGTCCGGTGGACGAAGACTGGAATGCCTTTTCTCCACGTATTGGCCTGGAATACCAAGTCAATGATGATGTAATGCTGTTTGGATTCTGGCAGCGCGCCTTTAAATCTGGCGGCTTTGGCAACAATGCAGGGACGCAGGTGGTATTTTCTACTCCTTATGATCAGGAGCAGGTAGACAACTTTGAGCTGGGTATGCGCACTGATCTGTGGGATGACCGGTTGCGCGTGAACGTTAATGTATTCTTCACCGAATACGAGGATCTGCAACGGGGTGTCATCCGCGCAGCAGATACATCTACGGGGCAGGAAACGTTTGTTGATAATGCCGCTGGAGCCGAATCTTCTGGTGTAGAAGTGACCTTCACTCTGGTGCCGGTTGATAATCTCACATTTTCTGGCAACATCGGCTGGCTCGATATCGAGTACAAAGACTTTGTTGCTGATCTCACGGGCGATGGCATAGAAACAGACAATAGTTCCATTGAACTGGTTCGTGCCCCCAAGTGGGACTACAGTCTTGCAGCTAACTATGACATTGATCTAAATGACATGGGTACGCTGTCTCTGGGTATTCGTTACAGCTATACCGATGAGATGATGTTGACCACTCCGAATGATGTGGGCTTTATTCGGGATGATCTGGATACCATCGATATTCAAGCCGCCTGGGAGTCTGCTGATGGCAAATATCGATTAGCACTATGGGGCAAGAATATCGATGACAATGTTGAGCGACTGGGAGGTACACCTGTAGCAACACTGTTTGCATTTGCATCGCCCACACAGCCAAGGCAGTATGGCGCAACGTTTGTTATGTCGTTGGGAGACTAGGGTCTTCTTGTGCACAGATTAGTTTCTTGACTGATCTGTGCACGCCTGTTTAGGCTTAAGCTATGAACTCATAGCGTCAATTCTGGCCAGTACATCCGCTACTGGCACGGAGCCTGGTTCCATACCCGATTGGACCACCATGTTGCCCAGTTGTTGTACGCACTGGTTTGCAGGGGTCGCGATGTTGTAAAGCCTGCCCGAGGATAGGAAGTTTAAACCGCATTTATCCCGGATTTCAAAAGTATCCCAATTGGGATTTTTTAGCATTTAATAGTTTGAATGACAGTGCACCGCTCACCTATAGTGTATGTTCTTGTGAAACCTGAGGATGCCTTATGGAAATTGATGGTAGCTGTCTTTGCGGTGATGTGACTTGGCGAGCCGAGGTCGACCCTGAAAGCGTTGGAATCTGTCATTGCACCCAATGCCAAATCAACGGATCCTCGGCCTTCCAGTGGGCAGCACGTGTACCCGCAGAGAAATTCGAGTTGCTAACCGGCAAGCTTAAGGTCTATGTCAAGACCGCCGAAAGTGGTAACGAACGGGCGCTTAGCTTCTGCCGCAACTGTGGCACAACGATCCACGGTGGCAACGTCGAAAACACCAAACTTTATTCGCTACGGCTTGGCGGTTGCCGACAACGTAATCAACTCAAGCCCAAATTCCAGCTCTGGCACCGCTCCGCAGTGCCATGGGTTGAAGATTTATCGATGGGACAACGCTTAGAAACGCAATAATTGGGGTCGGAGTAATCAATAATTGGGGTCGGAGTAATTACCCGGGGTAAAGTGCCGGAGTAAACGCGCCAAAAGCTAGTCATAAAAAACCGATCGTTTAAGCGATGCGACTTGGGTGGTAGCGATTTGGTTAAGACGCTGGATGATCTCATCGACGTTGATTTCTACTCTCATGGGCGGCTCAGGGGTCAATAAGGTAGCCGTAATTGTATGCAAGGTAACCCAGTGGTAACCCTGGAAGGGGGATGCAGAATTAGTCCAGTTTTAAGGGGATTATGTGCATGGCTGATGAAGCAGAAATATGGTTAATTCTTCTTATACTCCAAATTTCCAGTACAGATCTGTTGCTTGAAGTGCGGCATTGCCGTACACTCAATCAGTGTTCACCGTAATCGAAACGCCGGTCTATTCCAGAAAAGCTGAAGCACTTCTATCAGACAGCGAAAGAGAAGAATTTGCAGTTTTCATCTCCAGAAACCCAACCGCAGGTTCTGTGGTTCGAGGTTCTGGTGGGGTCCGGAAGGTTAGGTGGGCTCGATCTGGTGCCGGTAAAAGTGGTGGTGTGCGAGTGATTTACTACAACATGCTCGAAGAGGAAGAAGTCTGGCTCCTCACCCTGTATGCGAAGAACGAAAGATCCACCATTCCTGGACATGAGCTCAAATTAATCAAGGAGGCGATTGAGCGTGGCTAACAAATCCAAAATGAGCAACGAAGGTGCTGAACTGCTCAAAGCAGTCCATCAAATGAAAAAAGGCAAGAAGGGGCGGGTTTACTCAGAAGAGCAACTCCTGGCGATTTCTGCCAGAAAATCTGCAAACCTGACCCAACGGCAGTTCGCGGAACTCCTCAATGTTTCTATTGATGCAGTTCAAGACTGGGAACAAGGAAGACGCTCTCCGCGCGGCGCAACCAAGACACTCCTAAAGATCGCACAGACTCATCCAGACATCCTGGAGGAAGTGGCTTCCTGAAAGGCGGTTGGGGGTTAGCGGTTAGCACGAATAAACACCCTGTTTCCACATTCAGAAAAGTATGGTCATCCTTGGGTGGGTGGTTAGGAAGAATAACCACGCTTTTCCCACCCTGAGAAAAGTATCCTGGTTCCAGCCGGTTAGCTGCTGACCCCGTTAGCCCATCTGAACATGTGTTGTGTGATCGAAAATTTGGGCTCAACGATTGAAAACTTGGTGATTTGGCCCTCGAATCCAGACGCTGGCCGAATGCGACCGTCACCGAAGTGTAATCAGTGCGCTGGAATTCAGAATAGTGTCGTTTGTTGGTCGGTCAGGTCTGGCGGCGGTGAGCGGTTCTGAGGATCACCGACCTGAACCAGCCCCAGGTGCTTCAGTATCTTCTCAATGACGTCAGGGTCCTCAATGGACGCAATGATCCGAACCGGCCCACCACACTTTTCACACTTCGCTATATCAATGCGGAACGCCGCCCGGTTAACACGCGCTTGAGACGCTGGGCCCACGTCATCGAGTAGGCCTTGGGTTTCGGGCTCTCTTGTTCTTCTACAGGTTTTTGCGGAACGACATAGTCACGCAGTTTACTGTTCGGCGAGAACACGCCATGAAACCGGGTCAGGTTGACTCGCGGCTTGGGCACTAACGCCGCCAGCCGCCCCATGAATTCCATTGGGCTGAGTACTACATGAGTAGTGCCATCGTTGTAGGGCGTCTTCAAGGCAATGACGACATTACCGTTGTTCGCCAGTGACAGTCGTCGCTCCGCAATGGCAGGCCGAGTGATATATCGACACAGGCGCTCGAGCTTCTTGCGCTGATGAGATTTACAGGCGATTCCAGCATGCAGCGAAAAGCCTGCTTGCTGACTTACCAGGTCGTCGCCTTTTCGCTTTTCGTCTCTTACTGGCACTGTCTGTAACGTCAGCGCCTTCCGGCCAGCATTGGGACCGAATGCCAGGCGATAGGTAATGGACGCGCCGATTCTGACATCAGCCAACGCTGGTGGAATCTAACTCGACCTGGTGTCCCGAAATTGCAAAGAATGCAGCATCATCAA
>DTZW01000395.1:9429-12091 GCA_012961165.1 Gammaproteobacteria bacterium
TATTTCGTTAAAAGCTACCAAATCCCATCGAGAACTGGAGCCAAACGCAGTTTTAAGGGGATTATGTGCATGGCTGATGAAGCAGAAATGTGGTTAATTCTTCTTATACTCTTATACCCTCCTATGTTGGCCGAATTTCATTCCCATTTTTCTGTCTGGACCGCTAAAATGATAGAGCATTTAGGGGATGGCCCCTATTTTGGCGGATTGTCTGAACCCTCATTACTGGATTTTGCCATCCTGCCGCAGGTTACATTCGACTATATGGTTGGCATCACTGACCAGCTTGCCATAAACGAGATCCCGGTCATGGCAAAGTGGATTGAGAGCGTGATGCAATACTTGCCAGAAAATCCGCTGCTTGTGCCTGATTTTATGGTCATTAACTCAATTAACGCACGCAAATAACACTAAGAGAAAACCTGGAGAAGAAACGATGCGTAACTTAACGGGAACGATTGGGTTGATAGGCCTGTATCTTTTGTTGAACGGCTGCTCTGACCCGGACAAGGTGCCAGAGACGCACATATCTAAGCCCCCTACTGCTGCAGCACCCACAGTGGTGGTGGAGCGCTTTCCACTGCGAACAGCCTTGTTTGGTGATCTACACGTACATACGAGCTGGTCTACCGACGCCTACGCTGGGGGGAATCGCCTGGGGCCGAATACCGCATACCGGTTCGCGAAAGGCGACAAAGTCGAACTGCAAAATGGCACCGAAGCCCAGTTACCCACGCCTCTCGATTTCGTGGCGTTGACCGACCATGCAGAGGGGTTCGAGGTAAACTTCGCTTGCACCATGTTGCCTGACTCACCTGAGTTCGACCTGCCGCAGTGCCGCGACATGCGTTCCGGGGAACTTGATATGGCAACTATGTTGAAGCAGGCTTTCGCCACGGCCGGTGAACGACCACAGCCACATTCATATGACATTTGCACGGATGACGCACAGTGCCAGGCTAATGCGCTCGATACCTGGCAACGGGTGCAGGCGGTCGCCAACGCACATGACGAGCCTGGCCAATTCACCGCCTTGATCGGCTACGAGTTTTCGTCACTTCTCACTGAAATGGGCATGTTGCACCGTAATGTCATTTTTCGTGGGTCGGACGTCATCCCCCATGCCATCTCATCGATCGACGTGCGCAATCAGAAAGACTTCTTTGAGCAGCTCGATGCTGCCTGCGCCCCGCCCTGTGAAGTGCTCACCATTCCACATAATACCAACTATTCGTGGGGGCTCACCTTTTCCCGCACCGATGAAGACGGCTCCGCCTACAGCGATAAAGATCTCGAACGACGCTCTCGCATCGAACGTCTGTTTGAAGTGACACAGCAGAAGGGTAACTCTGAGTGCCAGATCAGCGTTGGCGCGTCTGATGAGGACTGCAATTTCGGCAACATGTTTCCGCCGTGTGAAGAGGCAGACGATCGACGCTGCGCCCGTGAAAGCTCGTTTTTACGTAATGTACTGCTCGATGGGATCTCGCTTGGCACAGAGAGGCCAATCAACCCATACAAACTCGGGGTCATAGGCTCCACTGATACGCACACTTCCGACCCCGGTAATACTCGCAATGGTATACCACCCCGATTCAAACCAGCCGAGGGTATCGGCATTGCTGTAAACCGGATTATGGAACTGGATCACCCGGTAGCAGGACCCCTTCGACGTTTCTTGCCAGGCGGACTTGCAGGCGTGTGGGCAAAGGCCAATACCCGCGCCGATATTTTTGATGCGCTACAACGTCGCGAAACTTTTGGCACTAGCGGGTCCCGCATGCGCATCCGTTTTTTCGGCGGTAACCTGCCAGAGGATGTCGGTAACCAGGACGACCCGATAGCGCTTGCGTATAAGAACGGCGTACCCATGGGGTCTGACCTCACGGTTACCGATGCGCCGCGCTTCTGGATATGGGCGATCCAGGACCCAGCCGGTCCGCCGCTCGACCGTATACAGATCATCAAGGGGTGGGTTGAGAATGGTGAACAGCACCAGCGCGTCTGGGACGTTGTCTGTTCCAGCGGGCGGACGCCGGATAAACAATCGGGTAAATGTCCAAAGACGACTGCAGATGTGGATCTTTCAAGTTGTGAGCCCACCGGTAAACAAGGTGCCCCAGAACTGGAAGTCACCTTCTCCGATCCTGACTACTCAGCAGAACAACCGGCGTTCTACTACGCACGTGTGCTGGAAAATCCTATTTGTAGCTGGACCACCCTGCTTGCCAACAGCAGCGGCAGAGATCTGCCGGAGGATGTATCAGCGACAGTGCAGGAGCGGGGATGGTCTTCACCAATCTGGTCGGCGTCTCGATAAGTTATCGCCAACGATATAGGTATGACGCGCGCTTTGATTTCAGGATGCCTGAAACAGAATACGAAATAATTATCTGGGAGAATTGAAATGGCTTACTTTGAAAACACCCTATGATGACGGCACTTCACATGTGGTTCTAAGCCCCATGGAGTTTATGGGCCGTTTGGCGGCGTTGGTGCCGAAGCCGCGAGTAAACCTGACCCGCTTTCATGGTGTTTTATCTCGGGGCGGCCTTCCGCCACGAAGCAAGTTAAGAGAGCATGTGGTACCGAGAACACCAGAGAATGAATCACATGAGGATTCACAATCTGCCAGGAGCAAGGCTTATTCGATGACTTGGGC
>DTZW01000396.1 GCA_012961165.1 Gammaproteobacteria bacterium
CACGGGACCAGTGAAGCGTTCACCGCTGGCTGTATGTCTCGGATATGGAGCCGACGGAAGCCATGTTGCTGAAATGCTATGACTCTGATGAGTCTGGCGTCGCGCGTTTTACGGCGCATTCTGCCTTTGAGATACCCGATTCAGATGATGCCCCGTCCAGGGAGTCGATTGAGGTCAGAACACTCGTGTTTTATTGAGTTTTCTGGTGCTCGTCGGCAACCAGGGCAATGAGCCGGAAGAATCCATGGGTAAATTTGCCCCAGGCGAAGTTCAGGAATAGCGCAAGAACACAGCCCAGATGGACTGCCAGCAACAATCCCAGTGCCCCGGTTCCTTTGGCGATGGGTAAACCGAGGCCTGTAAGGCTGGTAAGAAACAGGAGCACTGTCAGGCTCATGCCATAGCCATTGTCATATGAGACCAAGCGTTGATCAGTTGTTTGCTTTATCCTGAAGAGGCCCGCACATCCCGCCAACAACATGATCCCGCCGGTCACCCCGAGTATTTTTGGCAGGGTCAGCCAGTTATAAGGTGCTGGAACATTGAGGCCGTAATGATAGAACGTTCCGAGGAGGGTCGCGGAGAAACACAGAAAGAAACCGATCGAAACGAGATGGTGATAGCGCCGCTTCCATAACGAAGGTGATTCCCCGGATTCGTAACAGCCGCCACCATGCCCACCATCAAGGTTTTTTAACGTTAGCGCACTGGCGATAGCGGCGCTATAGCTCGCCATCCCGATGGACCAGGGGCTCGGCAATGAAATGGAATGCCAGTACCCGCGCAGGGTCATCCACCAGCTGATAACGACCACCACGGCCGAAAATGAAAAAATGCTCGCCATCACGGAATGCGGCATCAGGTTGTAGAAGCTAACCTGGGGAGCAAGGATTTGTGGCACGCCAGCCTGGCCGGCCAAGGCCAGTAAAAATAGACTGATGGAAACCAGCAGGCTTGTCGCCATAAACTTGCTGCCGTTTAGTACTGCCGGCTGCATAAATGCAGGCCAAAGGAACTGTGTATAGCTTTCCAGGCGCGCCTGTTCGAAAACCGCCGGTACATTGATGTCGAATTCATGTGGCTCTGCATATTGGCAGTGCTGGTAGCAGGCGCCGCATTGATGGCAAAGGTTGGACAGGAACTCGATATTATTTTGCGTGAATTCTGTTTGTCGCTCCATGGCCGGAAAAACAGCGCAATGCCCTTCGCAATAACGACAGGCGTTGCAAACGGTCATGACCCTGATCGCTTCAGCGGTCGTCTGGTTAGCTGGCATGTCTGGCTGCCTCTCGACCGGCGATACGGCCGAAAACACTGCCGATCGTCATACCGATGCCTGCCAGATATCCGTGGCCCAGGATATTACCCGCCATCATTTCGCCTGCAGCGAAAATATTCTCGCTGGGATTGCCGCGTTCGACTTGCACCCGTGCCCGATCGTCTACGGCCACACCGAGGTAGGTGAAGGTTATACCGGGTCGTAACGGGTAGGCACTATAAGGCGGTGTGTCTATCTGCCTGGCCCAATGGCTTTTATTAATGGGTAATCCCTCAGTGCGGCATCCGTCAAGAGCCTGGTGATCGAATGAGCCCGAAACTGTCGCCGCGTTGAATTCGTCAATGGTTTTCAGCAGTGAATCGGCCGGAATATCGATCTGTCTTGCAAGGTCATCAATCGTTGTTGATTTTAGGGGTGGTAGTACAGTGGGAATAAAGAGGCCGTCGGCTTTGGCGTCTGTGATGGCATAGCCAATTTGGTCGGCCTGGGCCGCAATCAACCTGCCCCAGATGGCGTAGCGCTTCGGCCAAAAATCTTCACCTTCATCAAAGAATCTTTTACCCTCGTTGTTAACAACAATACCCAGGGGAACTGAATCGACCCGGCTGACAATACCGCCGTCATATGCGGGCGCGCGCGCATCGATGGCGACGGCATGGCACTGGCCTGGATCGCCAACCTGTTTGAATTCCGCGTCAAGCAGTTGACGCAGGATGTTGCCTTTGTTGTATGGGGTGCCACGTACCAGGAAATTTCTGGCTGCGGGTCCCCAGGCCTCTTCAAGCCAATCAAGGTTCGCTTCAAAGCCACCCGCGGCGGCAACCAGAGAATGGCCTGAGATACGGTGTGTGTTATTTACCTGTTGATAGGTGAGGTCGATAAAACGGTCGCCTGAAATATTGAGGGCGATGTCCGTTGCTTCATAAATCGTATGCACGCCAAGGTTGGCGGCGAACCGGTAAAGAGAGTTGACGAGGGCCTTGCCACCCCCAAGGAAAAAAGCGTTGGTACGGCCCAGGTGGAGTGTTCCGGACAATGGGGGCTGGAAGGCGACACCGTGGTCTTGCAGCCACGCTATAGAGTGTTCGGATTCCCGGATGGTGAGTGCCGCCAGCGCGTGATCAGTATCACCGCCGGTGACCCGTAACAGGTCATCAAGGTACTCATCGAATCCATAGGCACCCTCCATGGGGAAGGCGCCTGATTCGTGCATTGGACGTAGGTTTCTGGTGTGCCGGGTATTTCCACCGCGTAGCGCCCTGGGTGCAATTTCGAGAATACAAACGGTTGCACCATTTTCGGCAGCGGTAATCGCGGCGGTAAGGCCAGCCTGGCCACCGCCAAGGACAATGACATCAAAATGGGCTATTGATGTCATTGCAGGTGGTTGCTACTTGTCGGTAACTGCGCCTTCAGAGGCTGAGCTGACCAGCTTCGCATATTTGGCGAGCGTGCCTCTGGTTGCATAGGGTGCAGGCTGTGTCCAGGCTGACCGGCGTTGCTCCAGTTCTGCATTTTCGATATGAACATCTATACTCTTGGCTTCGGCATCGATAGTAATGGTATCACCGTCCTCTATTAGCGCGATGGTACCGCCATCAAACGCTTCCGGGGTAACGTGCCCGATGACGAAACCGTGGGAGCCGCCGGAGAATCTGCCGTCTGTTATCAGGGCAACGCTGTCGGATAGGCCGCGACCATTGATTGCACTGGTCGGGGAAAGCATCTCACGCATGCCGGGCCCACCTCGTGGACCTTCGTAACGAATCACCAGGACATCTCCAGCGACGATCAAACCTGCGAGGATAGCTTTGAGAGCCGCTTCTTCGCCATGGAAGCACTTTGCGGTGCCTTTAAACTGAAGGCCTTCATGGCCTGTGATTTTGGCGACGGCGCCCTCGGTCGCGATATTGCCTCGCAGGACGACCAGGTGTGAGTCTTTTTTTACCGGGTTATCCATTGGCCGGATGACTTTCTGGTCCGCTGGATAGGGTTTTACGTCTTCGAGGTTTTCCGCCAGTGTCTTACCGGTAACCGTCAGGCAGTCACCGTGCAGCAAACCTTCAGACAGCAATATTTTCATCAGTGGTTGAATACCACCGATTTCGATGAGCTCGCTCATTGAGTATTGTCCCGCCGGTCGCATATCAGCGAGTACAGGGACTCGTGCGCCGATCCGGCTGAAATCATCGATGGTCAGTGGGATGCCTGCCGCGTGAGCTATGGCAAGAAGATGCAGAACTGCATTGGTTGATCCTTCCAGAGCAATGACCACGGTGATCGCGTTTTCGAATGATTTCATCGAAAGAATATCGGAAGGCTTGATGTCCTGCTGAATCAGTCGGACGACAGCTTCACCCGCGGCGTAGCTGTCGGCTCGCTTGTTATCTGAAATGGCTTCCTGTGCAGATGAATTAGGCAGCGACAGTCCCAGGGCTTCTATCGCTGACGCCATGGTATTGGCGGTGTACATTCCGCCGCAGGAGCCTGGTCCAGGGATCGATGTTGATTCAACGTCTTTTAATTCGATATCGGATATTTTACCTGCAGCATGCTGGCCAACTGCCTCGAACACCGAGATGATGTCTCGCCGATCTTTTCCTGGCTGGATAGTGCCGCCGTAGACGAACACACTTGGCCGGTTGATCCTCGCCATTGCTATGGCACAGCCTGGCATATTCTTGTCACAGCCACCGATGGCGACGAAACCGTCGAAGCCTTCAGCGCAGACTACCGTTTCAATGGAGTCCGCAATGACTTCACGGGACACCAGTGAATACCTCATGCCGGGAGAGCCCATCGAAATACCATCAGAAACAGTGATGGTATTAAAGGTCACTGCCTTGCCGCCTGACTCGTCAGCACCCATGCCTGCCGCGTCCGCCAGCTCGTTGATGTGCGTGTTACACGGCGTCAGGTTGCTCCAGGTTGAGGCAATACCCACCTGTGATTTCCCGAAGTCTTCCTCTGTAAATCCGACGGCATACAGCATTGACCTGGCTGCAGCTTTTTCATTGCCATCAACTACCAGTGATGAATAGGGGCGTTTGCTCTTGTCGTTTGCCATGGGTCACTCTCGTAGACTGTTTGGAGCAGCAAATTACACGATTGCCCAACGCTATGCTATCGACAAGTTTGCAAGATAGAATGTCGAAAAGTGGAATGGAGAGAACTCGATGGCGCAAGACTGGAAAGGCACGGCCTATAATCAGGTACCACATTCGAAGAATGAAATTCATGGTGACAAGGTCGCAAAGCATTTTGGGTTTAAAGGCGGTCTTGTACCCGGTGTCACTGTTTCAGCCTATCTGCTGCACCCGGCTGCGGTTAGCTATGGCATGGATTTCCTGGAACGGGGTTTTGCACATGTGCGGGTCAATTCGCCGCTCTATGATGAACAGGCCTTCGAAATTCATATTGAGAACCAGATCGGGCACCAAACCCGGACCCAGCAACAAGAGCAGGGCGATCAAGGATACAGCGCTGTGCTGGTACCGAATGGCGAGGCCCCCTGTGCAACAGCCGAAATTCACCTTGCGGGCACAAAAGCGGACCCACCGGTGAGGCGGGAAGATGAACTCGGAGACCAAAATGCCGCGTCAGTGCCGGCAACCCGGGAAAATATGGAGGCGCTGCGAGAGTCCGGTTGTAAAGCATTCACGTATCGTTGGAACGCTGATCACGAGATGAGTACCTATCTCCGTGAAAGATCAGGGATGGCTACGCCCTACAGGTTGGATGAGTATGCGAACCCGTCTTTTGTCCTTGGAATCTCCAACTGGGTACTGGCAGCCAACGCCTATATGAATCCCTGGGTGCATATGGAAACAAAGTCCCAGAACTATGCGCCGATTCCGCAGGGTACAAAAGTGGTCGGTGAGATGGAGATTAAAGACCTGTTTGACAAGAAAGGCCATGAGTTTGTTGATGTGCTGGTTAACATTTTTGATGTTGAATCAAACAGGTGCTTCTCCAGTATCGAACTCCGTGCGATATACAAGCTGCGCGGATTATGATGCTGCAGTAGTCTGCCGACAGGTGTTAACAGGCTGTCAGGTTTCTCGGGGACGTTGTGTGACGGCTAATTCAGGCAGCCGCCTGACTGTTCGATTGTTGTGCTATCGCCAGCATTTCCATACGTCTTGGGCCTCGCTGAAATCTTGCACGGTTGTTTTTCGCGCGGCCCCTCAACATATAGCGCAGTATCGTCCAGCGAATCCTGGAGTCTTTCAGGAAGTCGCCTGGTTTTTCCATCAGGTTGAAAGTTCGCATGGCGCCGCGTAACACGTGAACCTGTTCACGGGCAGCGCTGCCGATGGCGTCGCCAAAGGCCGCCCGCAGCCATTGTTTGAAACTGCCCGTGTTTTCTACGTCCTTGCCTTCAAGGATGGCCTTTGCCCGTTTGATACCCTGCTTGTCTTCATTAAGACTCGCGATGAATATGGGCCTCAGTTCGTTTTCTGTTTCTTCATCGAACCGGAGGGCGCGTTCAACGGGATCACTGGACTCATCCAGAATACGAGCCAGCAGGTGAGCATGGATGGTGCCGGTGGAGCACCCCCTGCCGTAGAGTGGGTTTGTTCTGACTGCTGAGTCGCCAACCGCAAAGAAGTTCAGCGCGACGGGAATGCCGTCGTTAACAAAGTGGCGCCAGATAGCGTGGATGTCACCGAATCCGAATGAAGAGGTAGTCGGTGTTGATTTCGATGGACTCACCCAGGGCTTCAGTCCGGGAATGGCGTTGCAGATATCATCGAACTGGTCCGGGTCCTTGATAGCTTCACGTAGTTCTGTCTCATGGTTTGGCAGGCAGATAATGACGGCAAAGTGACCGTTGTCACCGGGGAATACCCCATATTTCATGTAGCCAAGGTCACCTGCAGAACGTTCCTTGCTGTGCCGTGAGGGTTCCTGTTCGCCTGGATTAATCTGGTAGTGCCTTGTGTAGTACACAATATCCGCATCATCGTCTTCCGTTGTGACCCCGGAACCCAGTGCGTCCAGCCACTCCGGGAATTTTGTCCCCCTGCCGCTGGCATCGACAATGATGTCATGGCTGACCTGTTCGATTTCCCCACGGTCAATCTGTACCTCCAGTCCGGTCACGGTGATGCCTTCGCGTTTCTCGACGGTTGTCATACCAACAACGTTGGTTGTGTTGTTGATGGTCACGTTGTGCGTGCCTTCAACATATCGGCGGAGAACCGTTTCCATGGTTGCCCTTCGGCACATCAGCATCCACATATCATCGTCAGAGGGCTCTGGTTCATACTGGAGAAGTAACTCCGGCGGTAACATGTCGCTGAAGGACAGCTTTCGGGCACCGGCTTCCCAGAATAGTTCTATCAGGTCCGGGTAGTTTTTTTCAAGCATATTGCACATGACGCCCAGAAAGGCATGTGGATGCCTGAACTGCGCTGCTCCCCGGCGTTTCCATCCAAAAAAGGCCTGGTCTGCGCCACCTTCCGGTGGCTCGATGTCACGCTCATAGAGGGTAACAAGGTTACCTTTTGCTGCCAGTGCAAGACCGGTGCAAAGACCGCAGATCCCTGCGCCTACGACTGCAATGTTCTGGTTCATATTGGCTGTTTCACTGAATTAAGAAAATCAATCATTAGGGAATTCACTTCCTCAGGCGCTTCCTGTTGTGTCCAGTGGCCAATGCCGGGAATCAGCTGGTTCACTTTTAGGTTGGTCACGTAACTGGGCATGTTTTTCAGTGCATCCGCTGCGAGCATAATAACACCATCTTTTTCCCCTGCGATAAACAGGGCAGGCTGCTTTATTTCATCGGGACCGCCCTCGGTTAAGGACCAGGTCAGGTTGTGGTTTCGATAGTAGTTCAATGGGCCTCGAAACCCGTTTTGTTCAAACTCGGTGGTGTAAAAGTCGAGATCGCTTTCGGTACACCAGTCGCCGAGTGTTCCGGGATCTTCCATGTCAGATAGCAAGTCTGAGTCGGGCGATTTTGGTGCGATAAAGTTGCCGGCGTCAAAAGCACCAGAGCCCATGTGGTAAAACTTCCGGAGGTTCACCCTGACGTTTGTTTCCCATTCTGCCTCTGCTACACCGGGTTCCTGGAAGTAAAGTTGGTAGAAGAACCTGTCTTTAAAAATTTCTTTCATCATGTCGAGCGGTGGCGCTGATGCCCTCGGGCTAAATGGCACGGAGAGTACGCCGACCGCTGTGACTTTATCCGGGTGATGCAACGCGCAGGACCAGGCAGTTGGGGCGCCCCAGTCATGCCCAAAGACAATCGCTGTTTCGTACCCGAGTGCAGAAATGAGCCCGACAATATCGTTGGTCACCTCGACCTGGTTGTAGGTCGCGATGTCATCAGGTTTATCACTTTTTCCGTAGCCGCGCATATCCGGCGCAACAGCGTGGAAGCCTGCGCCGGCCACCGCGGGAATCTGCTGACGCCATGAATACCAGGATTCGGGAAAACCGTGAAGCATCAGGACGAGGGGACCTTCCCCCTGTTCTGCGATATTAAGTTCAATACCGTTTGTGCCGACCCGGCGTTGGTTTATTGCAGACACTTTCGGTTCAGGCACATTATGCTCCGTGAATAATTGAGCCGATGGCGGACTCTGTATATTCGCCGTGTCGGTAGGCGATCTCACCGCCAATAATGACCGTGTCTATCCCTATGCTGTCCCTGACATAACGGCTGCCGTCACCGGGCACGTCCTGAACGTAGTACTCTTCGCCGCGATCAATCTGTTCGGCATCGAATATCGTGATGTCAGCTGCGTATCCCGGATGGAGAAGCCCGCGATTATTCATGCCCCAGATGCTGGCAGTGTCCAGGGTAATTTTCTTTACCGCTTCCTCGACCGTGAGTGCCTTGCAGTTACGGACGAACTGGCTGAACAGGTAACCCGTATCACCATAAGTTGAAAAAGAAAGAATATGAGCGCCGCCATCACTGGCGCCCAGGTGAACCCTGGGATTGGCCAGCAAGCTGCCGACGATATCGTTGTCCGTATGGCCCATGTTCAAGGCGAGAAAGTGTGCCTGGAGGTCTTCTTCAATTGAAAGGTCGATCATGGTGTCTATGGTGCTGGTATTTCGGGTAGCCGCAATTTCCGCCAACGTTTTTCCAACAAACTGTTGGTTGGCATCTGAATCTACCTGTCGTAAAACCAGGCCATCCCACATCGGTGACATGGTTTCCGCTTCTGCGACCAGTTGCTTGCGCTTGGCTTCATCTTTGAAGGCGGCTTTGATGTCGTCATGGCTGCCGAATCTCATCATCTGGTACCAGCTCGGCAACCTGATAAACAGCAGGCTGGGTACTTCAAAACAAAAGCTGATATCAATAGGTCTCGTCTGGACCTGGGGCCATACGCGGGCACCACGCTTGAATTGCTCATCGACCCTGGCCATGACCCGATTGACGCTGTCATTCTCTGTCACGCTGACAAACAGCGGCGAGAAGGTTGTCGTGATTTTGTACTTCAGGCTGATTTCTGCCAACTGGTCAATTCGAGCGAGGGTAAGGTCAGCGTCATAAAACTCGTGCACAATTTGCAAAATCCGGTTGAATTCTCCGAGCACCTCACAAAGCGCGTGCAGCTCTTGCTGATCTGCATATCGGCTGGGTACTGGCTGCAGCGTTTCATCCATGTCGACAAAACTGGTGGACATCCCGATTGCGCCATCACGCAGGCATTCCCTCAGGAGCTCCTGCATCCTGCCAAGCTCTTCGTCATTGGCGGTGCGCTGCATTGAATCATCACCCATGACCCAAAGGCGCAGAACACTGTGTCCAACCAGCGGCGCAACATTGATGGTGAGGTCTTTTTTGATCCGGTTTAGAAACTCTTCAAAGGTTTCCCAGTTCCACTCAACGCCTTCCTCGAAAGCCTTCATGGGCATTTCCTCGATTTGGTTAAACATGCCCGCCAGCTTCATGCGATGTTTTGCTTTTAGTGGTGCAAGTGACAGTGAACAGTTACCGGGCACAATGGTCGTGATGCCATGTTCGATAGCCGGCTTGGCTCGGCCATCCCAGAGTAGCTGCGCATCGAAATGCGTGTGTGGATCGATGAACCCGGGGGATACTGTTTTCCCACCAGCATCAATTTCCAGGGATGCGGGCTCAAAGATGCTGCCGCTGGCAACGATCTTTCCGTCTTTGACGCCAACATCGCCAAGGTATCCAGGCATGCCGGTACCGTCTACGATTGTGCCGTTACGAATGATGAGGTCCAACATGATTTTTACTCCGGGATTTTATTGATATCGATTGTATGAAACCTGAAGTGCGTCGCGCACTTTGTCCCAGGATTGTCCTTTAACATCTTCGATCGAACTGGCGTTGCATGAATCCATCAGGGCTGAAGTCGCCATCTGGTCCAGGGCAACTTCTGCAGTGCCACCGTTCTCGTATTCTATAGAGACAACGAGTTCGGCAATGCCTTCATGGGCAGCAGCCACCCTTACATCCCTGATGATCGCGGATTCCATCTAGGCCTGGGGTGGTGCTACAAAAATAATGTCACTCGGCAGTATTGGGTTACCTGCCCGGGTTGAATCTTTTGCTGCTGCGGGACGCATAAAGACGTGCAGGTTCCAGCTTTGTAGTATGCCGACTGCCTCCTCACTGCCCATATCGGGAAGCTCTCGCTGGGCGATGGATTCCCAGGTGTCCTGGC
The DNA here is from genome assembly GCA_012961165.1 of Gammaproteobacteria bacterium. Lineage (GTDB taxonomy): Bacteria > Pseudomonadota > Gammaproteobacteria > Pseudomonadales > Azotimanducaceae > UBA9659. The sequence goes on from DTZW01000396.1 coordinate 9,943, forward strand.
CTTCGGGAAAGATAGATTTGCGTGTTTCATTGAGTGTTGCCATGCAGCTTTCATGTCGATTTACTGGAGAGCTTTAACATAACCGAGATATATTCCAATGTCATTGCTCATCACTTGAACAGATATGGTCCATCACCTATGGTGACTACAAAAGAGGAGGTGGCGTATGTGGCTAAGAATCAGGCAAATAGCGGCAGTAGCGGAAAAGTTGCAGCCGGTGGAAGACGACCTAAAAGAGATACTGGGCGTTGAAGTTTGCTACCGGGATCCCGGGGTTGGTTACTTCGGCCTGGAAAACGCCCTGTTTCCCATCGGCGACCAGTTGCTTGAAGTGGTTGCGCCAATCCAGGAAAACACAGCGGGTGGACGCTATATTGAACGAAGAGGAGGGGATAGTGGCTACATGGTGATTACCCAATGTGACGACCACCCACCACGCCGCGCTCATGTCGATGAACTGGGTATCCGCATTGTTCTGGACAACCAGTCCAGTGAGTTTATTAATCTTCAACTACACCCCCGGGATACGGGGGGCACGTTTTTCGAGATTGACCAACAGTTGGGTGAAGGTGCGCTGAATGAGGATGGGCCCTGGCATCCCGCGGGGCCAGACTGGCAGCGAGCGAAGCAGCTGGGGCGGGTGAAGGGTATAGCCGCAGCAGAAATCCAGTGCGACGACCCTGCATCCGTGTCGCAGCGCTGGGCAGAAATCGCGCAGCTCCCACTTGATACCTCAGACGGAATTTCCCAAATCTGTTTTGAAAATGCTGTGGTCAGGTTCGTAACCTGCACCGACGGTCGTCCCGAAGGTCTTGGCGGCATCGACATAGAAACCACAAACAAGGCTGCGATTCTTGAAGCGGCTGCTGCTCGCGGAAAGGTCAGCGGCGAAGACCAGGTTTACCTTTGCGGAATGAGGATGAATCTCGTATGAATTACACAGACATTGAATATGAAGTCATAGGCAGCGTTGCCTTGCTGACACTTAATCGACCGGAAAAGTTGAACGCGTTCACTTACCATACGCTCAGGGAAATTCGCGAAGCAGTAGATGCCAGCGTGCAGAATCCTGAGGTCGTCGGAATTGTAATCACCGGAAATGGCCGTGGTTTTTCGTCAGGCCTTGATTCTGCTGTTCTTGTAAGTGTTACCAGTGGCAAGACACCCACAACCACTGATGAAGCCAGCGATGAGCTTCCAGGGATATTTTCCTACCTGCTAGAAGTACCCAAGCCGGTTATTTCAGCGATTAATGGCGTCGCCGCTGGTGGCGGGTTAATTCTGGCGTTGATGAGCGACATCCGGATTGCCGCAAGGGATGCGGCCCTGACAACGGTGTTTCTGAAACGTGGGTTGATTGCGGAACATGGTTCCAGCTGGATACTGCCAAGGCTCGTTGGAACAGGCAGGGCGCTGGACCTTCTGTGGGCAAGTGACAAGGTCACTGCCGAAGAGGCGCTAAGCCTGGGGCTGGTCGACAGGTTATCGGAGCCGGAAAATTTGTTATCGGATGCACTTGAATACATTGAGAAGCTGGCCGTTACTTCTGCCCCTGCAGCTATCGCTGAGACCAAACGACTGGTGTATTCACATCTAGGCAAAGGCTATCGCGAAGCGCTGATTGAAGCCAATGTGTCACAGAATACCTTTGTCGCGAGGCCAGATGCCAAAGAAGGGGCGCAGGCGCTGATCGAAAAACGCATGCCCAAGTTTGAGCGCCTGGGAAAGGATGACATTTTCTAGTCTTACATCTTCCAGTCTTACATCTTGGCGCCTGACCAGATGCTGGAAGTTAAGTATCAATTGCGTGGTTGTTATGAGGGTCTGTGTTCAGAGGACCTTGATGACTCGGCGGTCGATTCTCTTCAGTACGTACCAACTGACGGCGCCAACGACTGCGGCGAATCCCGCAATGTAGATGATGTCGAAAATTGGCGGCCACTGGTTATGCAGCAGTACTTCACGATAATCCTTCAGCAGTACCGCCACGGGATTCAGGTAAAGAATTGCCCTCAGACTTTCATCAATGCGGGCCATATCGAAAAAGACCCCTGAAAGAAACATCAGGAGCAGCATTCCGTTCTCA
>DTZW01000397.1 GCA_012961165.1 Gammaproteobacteria bacterium
GTAGCGCCTCACGTTGAAGCCATGAAATCTGCTGTCTACGAGGAAGCCGTAGGTCTCGCAAACCTTGCCGGGGGACCAGCTAACGTCGAAGCGATTAAAGCCTTTCTCGATAAACGCGATCCCGATTTCAGCAATATCTGAATTCCCCTCTCGGAGTTCAGTCTTTATCTCTGCCAAACAGAGATCCCAGTTTAGTCCTAATACTCGCTTCTGCTTCTTTACGCAGATACTTACCAAGCGCACTTTTCAGCGCATCCTCAACCCTCACCATCAGCTGATTGGCAATCTTCTCGCCGACTTCGCCTGGCGTCAAACCGTTTTCCGGCGTACCGATATTTCTGAGCTGTAATTTTTTCAGTGCAACTGAATGATTGCCAATCTGGTCACTGCGCAATTCCATCGTGCCATCCGAAAAATCGATCCGGCTAATGGCGAGTTTAATGTCGACCTCACTACTCCCGGTATCGCCAACGTCATCTGAATCATCAGATTTCGGCATACCCTCCATAAATTTCTGTACATTCGTTATCGCACCTTTTTGTTCTGCCAGGACATGAACACCAACAATGCTAATGTCTTCGATAAGGTAGACAGGCCCGGTAAGACTTGAGATATCAATAGCCACTGAAATGTTGTCCAGCGTAAATAGCGGTTCCGACGAGAAACCAGGGGGGTTGGCAACCGTCAGACCGCTCAAGGTCGCCTTGCCTTCGGCCAGGTTGAGCTTAACTTCCCTAACTCGTACCTGGGCATTTGTGACCTCGGTACCCACCTCTTCGATCAGGTTTTTAACGATCCCGTCCAGATTCTGCATCAGGTAGTAACCAGCTCCTGCAACCGCAACAACCAGGACAACTACAAACCCTACGATAATTTTGTTCACGTTGATCCTCACCCTTGTTAAACCACATTGATAATATTGATATATCGATAGGATAACAGCGCTTTGGGGCCACTCAAACGAGGTTTGGGATCAAATCACGGATAAAGCTATACTTGTTCATTGTTTCCATCCCAACAACCAACGTCGAGATAAAAAATGATCGAATATCATAATCCTGAAGGGTCTGTCGGTATCGAAGTGACACCCTACTCTCTGTCTGCTGTCATCCAGGGCGCCAACTCAATTAACGTCGGCTTCCTGGCGAATGGCTTTCCCGACTCTGAGAACTTCCTGCACGCGCTCGAAGAAGCAATGCAGGAACTTGAACCCGGTATCGAGGTTCATTCCTACAATAAAGGCAATGCATCGGTACCTGCGAACGATGAACTACTGGGTACGATAACCAATGAATGTCATGCCGTGGTCGCAGCCTACGGGCATTGAGGATCCTGCACAACCGGCACCGTGCGTGACGGCGTAAATATTGCAAAATTGGGAATCCCGGCTGTAGCACTAGTGACAGAAGAGTTCTGGCCACAGGGCGACTTCGTTGCTGAATCACTCGGCATGCCAGACGTTCCAAGAGTACGACTACCACATCCGGTTGCAGGCACCGGGGTAAAAAACATGAAAAAGGTCGCTGCGGAAGTAGCACCAGCGGTGATTAAGGCGCTAGAGGCAAACAATGGCTGATTTACTAACAGCTGCAGACGAGTCAGCTGCATTGGAGGACCTGCATACCAGGGGATTTACCGATGGCTTGCCAGTGATTATCCCAACACCCGCGCGGGTCAGTCGAATGGTGCTTGCCTCAGGACTTGAAGCAGATATGGTTCTGGGCACCATGGGACCAGGCCACGGAATCGCAACGATAGAAAAGGTGGCTGTTGCCGCCGTTATGGCCGGTTGCCTGCCGGACTATATGCCGGTTGTGCTGGCAGCGGTAAAAGCTGTCATTGATCCGGTGTTTGACCTGACTGAGATGCAGGCGACCACACATTGCACAGCACCACTCATCATTGTGAATGGCCCCGCCAGGCACAACTGTGGACCTATTTCATCCAGCTACGGTGCTTTGGGGCCTGGCCATCGGGCGAACGCTTCCATTGGCCGCGCTCTGAGACTGACAATGATCAATATTGGCGGCGGGCGGCCAGGAACTTCTGATATGGCCCTGCTGGGTCACCCGGGGAAATTCACCTTCTGCCTGGCAGAAGACGAAGAGAACAGCCCCTTTCCACCCATGCATGTCGATCTTGGTTTCGACCCGGACGACAGTGTTGTTACCGTCATCGGCGCAGAAGCACCCCACTCGGTTCTTTACAGTGGCGACGGCGACGACCCGAACGGTTATAAATCCTTGTTGGACATGCTGGCAATTGGCATCGCTAATGCTGCAACTAACAACGCGATACTGACCGGGGGTACGGCGACTATAGTGTTAAACCCCGAACATGCCGAAGTGTTAAACAAGGCAGGCCTGACCCGACAGGATATTGCTGAAGAAATGCACCGACGCTCGACGATGGCAGAGACAGCCATCAACAAGCTCTCCCCGGGGTTCGCACGCAAGGACTCAGGCAATCGTGATGCATTTAAAGGCCCCGAACAACTGCTGATATTAATGTCCGGTGGAAGCGGCCTCTACTCAATGGTGATGCCATCCTGGTGTGCAGGACCCCACCAAAACTCGGCATCCTGTATTAAAGTTGAATCAGAATTTTTCTGTGAAGTTCCAGATCTTGCAGACCAGGTAATCTAATCTCTAACTGAAATTCCAAAGGACACTCATGAGCAATTTTCCAACGCCGTATGTTTCACACGACTTAACCGGGCAAGTTGCCCTGGTCACTGGCACCACTTCAGGACTTGGCAGACGCTTCGCCATTGTGCTGGCAGCCTGCGGCGCCAAGGTCGCGATAACTGGCCGACGGGTTGAAAAGCTGGAAGAACTGGCGAAAGAGATACGCGCATCAGGCGGTGTCTGTGAGCCCATTCCTTTTGATATTACCAACACCGACGAAATCGCCCAGGTTGTCGACAAAGCGGAATCCGCGCTTGGCCTGGTCGACATCCTCATCAATAACGCGGGAATCCCGGATGCCCAAAGAGCACACAAAATGAGCAACGAATTCATTGATTCGATGTTCGATACCAACCTGGTTGGCCCCTTTAAACTATCGTGTGAAGTCGCTCGACGGCTGATCGCCACAAAGCAGCCAGGCCGTATGATCAATATTTCATCTGTCGGTGGTTTCAACTACAGCGGAAACGGTGCGGCACTGTACTCGGTGACTAAATCCGCCATCGTACGGATGACCGAAGTGCTGGCGGTTGAATGGGCGAGGAACAACATCAACGTCAATGCCATCGCACCGGGTGCATTTTCGTCAGAGATGATGGATGGCATGCTCGAGCGGATGGGTGATATTGCCCAACACTTCCCACGCAAGCGGATCGGGGATCCGGCACAGATGGATTCCACCCTGCTCTACTTTCTGTCTCCGGCATCTGAATTTGTGACCGGCACCTATATCAAAATCGACGATGGCCAGGGCGGGCGTTAGGCGCCCTGTCAGATCTAGATCCCGTGGCACTAGACAAAGGGGATAATCTTCTCTGCAATCGTCTCGAGCACCTCAAAGCGGGGATCAAATGAAGGCAGGTTCATTACCTGGTTAAGGCCTGCCTCATTTAATGAGCGAAGTTTGTCGATCAACTCTTCCTGGGTGCCAATCAGGCAAGTCGCCTGTAACAACTCTTTGGTCAGAAACTGCTGCTCCTCTGGAATAACCCAACAATTGTGACCAAGGTGAATTCGCTGGTGCCTGCGCTCTTCAGGGAACTCTGACAGCAGACTTGTGTATTCTTCCCAGACACTCGCCACTGCATTGGGCGGCTGATAACCAAAATTTCTCCATTGATCGTAAGCATAATGTAGTGATGCCATCGCCATGGCGCCGCACTCGTGCTTGATTCGAGGGGAATCGGTTGCCTCACCCTCTTCCTTAACAATCATCGCAGTCAGTGCTGTTGTGTAAAAGCTGTCACGGCTGAATCCTGCAGGCGCGTTCTTCTCCACCATGGCCCAGATGTTTTCCATCATCGCTGCACTGCCCGGAAAAGCCAGCACAGCACCGTCGCCGTATTGACCAGCCAGCGCTATCGATCTGGGGCCAAAACCAGAGACATACATGGGGATAGTGTCTTCGAAATTAACAAACCCTTTATCTGGCATTACGTGTCGAATGGGTATTTCAGTTTCACCCGACGACATCATGGCCTCTTCGCCGCGCAAAAGTGGCTTCAACTCCTGCAGGTAACATTCAAACTGTTTAATACGCTGCGGTGGCAATCCCATGATTCGCATGGCGGTGTTTCCCGCGCCGACGCCAAAAAAGGTGCGCCCGGGAGCAATCGCATTGATGGTGGCGATACCCGCGGCGTTGACGGATGCTGGCCTGGTACCGGTTATCGCTACACCGGTTCCCAGCTTGATGGTTGAAGTTCGATCCGCCGCCAGCGCAAGTGCCGCGTAGCAGTCTGACCAAATCATCTGGCTGTCAGCCAGCCAGGCATGGCTGTATCCAAGTTCCTCTGCGCGAACAACGTAACCTATATCGCCCACATGGCTTGGGACACATATTCCAATATCCATAGACACAATTAATCGACCTCGCTATCGCATATGCTATTCTCGGACCAACGAGCATAGACTATTATTTAAATGGTAAGCATACCTGACATCGACGAGCCCCGCAGAAAGCCCCGTAGAAAGCCCCTCTGGTGCCTGCTTGCTTCTCGGACGCTGGTCTCAGGTGCAGGTTGCGGCGCAAACCCAGAGTCTTCCCTACTGACCGCGCTGCCCTCGGGCGGATTGACATCAACAGGGATCGTCAATACAGCCTTTCCATTTTGCCGAAGTGTTGCACGTGGCGTATGCCACACTCACGATATTTTCTTCTAGACACGCGCACCTTGTACCAGTCTCTTTCCCAGTCGGCTGCTGACTTCTTTTCGTCGGCTCAGCCTGAAGCACACAGGATTTTCCACGGTCGCGGGCAGCTTTTTGAAGGGCTGGAACACTTATCCGTTGATTGGTATTCACCCGTTGTTCTCATCACGACCTACGAAGAGATCGACGATATCGAAAAGCTTACCGATTCAATCATCCAGCACGACACCCACTCGCAAATTGAATCCGTGATGCTGCAATACCGCAAGCGCAGAGGTACGCCGACACAATGCCTTTACAAGAACCCAATCAACCACTGCATCGTCGCAGAAAACGGGCTGAAATATGAGGTTCAACCGGGCGTCAATCAGAACGCCGGGCTCTTTTTAGACATGCGCCCCCTACGCCACTGGCTTTCCCAGAACTCGAATGGCAAGAATGTTCTCAACCTGTTTGCGTACACCTGCTCACTATCTGTCGCCGCACTTGCGTCAGGCGCGCGCCAGGTCGTCAATGTGGATATGAGCAAACCGAGCATCAATTGGGGGTCGCGCAACCATGCTTTAAACAATCAGGATCCGCGATCCGTCAAGTCGGTGCCCCACAACCTGTTCCGTTCCTGGGCCAGGATCAAACAGTTCGGCCGGTATGACACCATTATCATAGATCCCCCGACACGCCAAAGAGGCAGCTTTGACGTAGAAAAGAACTACGGGACCGTCCTCAAGAAACTGAAATCGCTGGCGGCAGATAAGGCAGATGTTATTGCGACCGTAAACAGCCCTTACCTGGCTGACGATTTCCTGATTAACCAGTTTGCGCGACATGCACCGCAATGCCGTTTCAGGACAATGATGCCAGGATCGGAAGAGTTTCCGGACAAGTTTCCTGAGCGGGCGCTCAAGATTTACCACTTTTCAGCAAACTAGCTGCCATCTGAAAATCGTGTTCTTAGTTTACCGAACGCGTCATGAAGATAGTGTTGGTTTTAAATCAATCATTTAACGGGAAATCGCCATCGCAGTGTATATTTCCCCTCACAGAAACAAACTAGCGGGATACCGATGAAACCCATTACCTGCATAGATGATTTGCAAGAAGAACATAAACGTCGTGTACCGCGAATGTTCTACGACTACGTAGATTCTGGCTCCTGGTCAGAATCAACTTATCGAGACAATCAAAGCGCATTCAGCCGCCATAAATTCAAACAACGGGTTCTTGTCGACATGGCCAACCGAAGCCTGAAGACGACGATGCTGGGCGAAGAAGTCTCGATGCCAACGGCTCTAGCGCCGGTCGGGCTGACTGGCATGCAGTGGGTCAATGGCGAGATCCAGGCCGCTAAAGCCGCCGAGAAGTTTGGCGTACCCTTCTGCCTGTCAACAATGAGCATCTGCTCTATTGAAGACGTTGCGGAAGCTGTATCAAAACCATTTTGGTTTCAGCTCTACGTCATGAAGGATCGCGATTTTATCCGCAGACTGATTGAGCGGGCGAAAGCGGCCGGTTGTTCTGCATTGGTGTTGACGGCCGACTTGCAGATTATGGGACAACGCCACAAAGACATCAGGAACGGCTTATCAGTGCCGCCAAAGATAACCATGTCGAGCCTCCTCAACATAGCAATGCACCCAGCATGGTGCCTGAAAATGCTGGGGTCAAAACGCCACTCATTTGGCAACGTGGCAGGACATACAAGCGGCGTTGAGCGACTGACCACACTCGCGCAATGGTCCGCCGAGCAACTGGACCCTACCCTGACCTGGGACGACGTAAAATGGGTCAAGGACCTCTGGCAAGGCCCGCTGATTATTAAGGGGATCATGTGTGAGGAGGACGCAGTTCTGGCCGCGGCATCAGGTGCAGATGCAGTTGTTATCTCAAATCATGGGGGCCGGCAGTTAGATGGTGCGCCAGCAACACTCGATGTATTGCCTGGTATCGCTGAAGCGATTGCGGGAAAGGTAGAAATCTGGATGGATGGTGGCATTCGTTCAGGCCAGGACATGTTCAAGGCGTTAGCACTGGGCGCAGATGCCACCCTGATCGGTCGAGCCTATCAGTACGGGCTTGGGGCGAATGGCGAAACGGGCGTGACCCGCTGCCTGGAGTTGCTGGCGAACGAACTGGACCTTACCATGGCATTTTGCGGTCTGAAAGACATCAATACTGTCTCTGAAAAAGTACTTCTGTAATACTTTCAATATCTTATGAGGTTTATCTAGAAAATATGTTACCCAAGAGCCTGGAAGAGATACTCATTGTCACCACCGGCGGGACTATCGACAAAGTCTATTTCGATCAGAAAAGTGACTACCAGGTAGGCCAGACGATCATTGGTAGCCTGCTCAGTGAAGCGCAGGTCACCCATCCCTACCGTATCGTGGAAGTGGTACAGAAAGACAGCCTGGATCTTAACGATGCAGACCGCAGGACCATACACAGCGCGATTGCCCGGGATCAAGCCACCCTGGTTATTGTGACTCATGGTACAGATACCATGACCGACACCGCTCAATATCTGTCTGACATCCAGGGTAAAACCATCGTCATGACTGGATCGCTGGCACCCGCAAGGTTTGCAATGACAGATGCCATGTTTAACATCGGGATGGCAATCGCCGCCGTCCAGACAATGTACCACGGTGTCTATATCGCCATGAATGGAACAGTTTTCCCTGCCAAATCAGTCATTAAGAACAGAAAGATGAACCGATTTGAAAGGATATAATGAACCACAAGCCAAGAACCTTTATAGTCAATGGTTATTAAAAGTAACGACTAAATAGTTAACAGCCACCCATGAGTAAGACAGAAGACCGCTATCGAGTTGTTTTCGCTGGTAACCTGACCGGTGATTTCAGTCTGGAGCGAACCAAAATCAGGTCTCGCAAGGTATTCCGTCTGATGCCCGCATCCCGCGACCCGGCGCTATCGTGCCAGACAGACGTTTATTGGTCAGTCGGCATGCAGAAGATATCGAAGCCCTGGCCACAAAAGTCAACTTCCCTGACATTACGGTTGGCCCCGAATCACTCAACGACGACCAGCCTAATGAACAATAGCATCGAGAATGTCGATGGCTACTAATCACAACATTTCCGGGTCCCCGGTAACCGAGGTCAACACTGATGATCCGGGTGTTGACATCCAACACCAGATCCTCGTTGAATCGCTCACCTTTCTTTATCGAAGTATGCCAAGTGTCGCGTTGGGTCACGTGGTTGCTGGCTCATTCATCGTTGTTGCGCTACATGATGTAGTCCCGCCGTTGAATCTTTACGTATGGCTGGGCGTCCTCATTTGCGCGAGCATTGTCAGGCTCGGCGCAACCATGCTCGCTGCGCGGCGACTAATGGACGCTCCGGTCAAGAAAATTCGAAACTGGGCGAACATGCTCACCGTCGGTAATTTCGTTCAAACCAGTATCTGGGGCGCTTCAGTCTTTTTAATCTGGCCCGGTGATATTGGCCACAGAGCGGTCCTGGTGGCCACACTGGCAGGAATCATCGCGGCAGGTGGCATTATGTTAGCCCTGCACCGCCGCTCCTTCATGATTTACTGCCTGCCCATTACAATACCGACTGTTATCCAGCTAGTCCTAAGCGGCACCAGACTTGAAATAATCCTTGCTGTATTACTAATTTCTTATTCCGGATTGCTGCTCATTTCTGTGAATAGACTGACCAACGTGTTCCTTGACGGGTTACGTATCCGCTTCCTGATGCAAGCGGAATCCCGAACCGATGCGCTCACCGCACTCGCCAACAGACGAGGTTTCGATGAGTCCTTGCATAGCATCTGGCAGCAGTCTATCCGCACCCAACAACCGTTGGGGCTGCTCATCATTGATGTCGATCTCTTTAAGGCATACAACGACTACTACGGCCATCCCCAGGGCGACATTGCCCTGAAAAAGGTTGGCGAACTGCTGCTAAAAGTAGCGTCTCGATCTACTGACATGTGCGCCAGGATTGGCGGCGAAGAGTTTGCGGTAATCATGTCTGCAACCGAATTGGAGGGTAGTCGCCAGGTTGCAGAGGACTTCCAGGAAGCACTCACCAGCGCACGTATACCCCATCGCAATTGCGATAGAGGCTTCCTAAGCGTGAGTATTGGCTTGAATGTGATGACACCGGGGAGATCATCTTCCGCGGACCTTTTTATGATGGAAACAGACCAGGCCCTGTACGATGCAAAAGAATCAGGCCGAAACAAAATCTGCGTGGCGAGATCCAATACTTCAGCCGAATAGTCAGGCCATATCGTCGCTCACCTGCGATCAGTTTTCACTCAACTAAGCCTGGAATACCAGCAATCCTGTGGCCTTCACAGTGGTTGCTGCAGGTGACCTGCTAGCACTCGGCAGTCGCAAAACCAGACTGACGGCAACCATGAACGAAGGTTTCCGAGAAGGCCTGGTTAACATGGCAGTTCCTGCGCTTCATTATGAATGTTCTACCAGGATCGACCCGTTCTTCAGAGCCCGTGCTAAACTCGCGCGCCATGCCAATAGCCACCCTGACCAACCTGTCCCTCGCCTTCGGTACTGACCAAATACTGGACCGGATTGAACTGTCTATAGACGGTGGCGAACGAATTGCCTTCACAGGCAGGAATGGCGCTGGCAAATCAACCCTTCTTGGCATCATCAGTGGAGCAGTAAACGAGGATGACGGCAACCTCTGGCGGGCAGACAATCTTAAGTTCGTCACCCTCAGCCAGAACTTACCCCAACGCTCTGATATCACGGTTTTTGATTCAGTCTCAGGCGTGTTTGATGAACTGGGTAAGCAATTGGCCGAATATCATCACCTAACTGAGCAGATGACTGGCGATGAAGCCGACACAAACCGCTTATCACAACTCCAGAGCGCACTTGATCACGGTGATGGCTGGAATATCAGCCATCGTATTGAGGCCACTCTGCATCGTCTGAAACTGGACCCAGAGGCACCACTATCGAGCCTGTCAGGTGGCTGGCTAAAGAGAGTCGCCATTGCCCAATCGCTGGTCCTGGAACCCGATGTCTGGATTCTGGACGAGCCGACCAACCACCTGGACCTTGAGGGGATCGAGTGGCTGGAATCACTACTACTGGATTTCCAGGGCACCATTTTGTTTGTCAGTCACGATCGCCAATTGATGCAATCAGTTGCCACTGCGATTGTTGAAATAGACCGGGGCAGCGTCACCCGATACAACTGTGACTACACAACGTTCATTGAACGACGCGAAAAAGTACGAGAGACAGAGCACGAGCACAACAAACAATTTGACGACAAACTAAAAATAGAAGAAACCTGGATTCGCCAGGGTATTAAAGCCCGACGCACTAGAAACGAAGGTCGTGTACGTGCACTGGAGGCATTAAGAGAAGAGCGCGGCAAGCGCAAATCCACCAAGGACATAAAACTGCAGATTGATAGCGGCACCAGTTCCGGCAAGATCGTTAAAGAAACCACCAGCCTTGGAAAATCCATCAATGGCAAACTGATCATAAAAGACCTGGACCTGATCATCCAGCGAGGCGACCGAATAGGCATACTTGGCCCCAATGGTTGCGGCAAATCGACCTTGCTGAAAATTCTGGTGGAAGAATTATCACCAGATGCTGGTAACCTCAAAACCGGCAGTAAACTACAGGTCGCCTACTTCGACCAAATTCGTGAACAACTCGACCAGCAGAGAAGCGTCCATGACTATATCGCCGAGGGGCGGGATTTTATTATGGTCAATGGTAAAGATATCCATGTCGTGTCTTACCTTCAGAATTTCCTGTTTAACCCCGACCAGGCACGCGCCCCTATCCGCACATTGTCCGGAGGTGAACAGAACCGACTGTTGCTCGCCAAACTGTTTGCCCTGCCAACCAACTTTCTTGTGCTGGATGAGCCCACAAACGACCTGGACATTGAAACCCTTGAACTACTGGAAGAGCTGCTAGTTGAATACACCGGCACAGTGCTACTGGTCAGTCATGACCGAACCTTTATGGACAATGTCGTTTCCAGCCTTCTTGTGTTCGAGGGTAAAGGGAAGGTCCAGGAGTACGTGGGCGGTTATTCAGATTGGGTAAAAGGGGCCAATACTCAACAAACGAGTAGCAGCAGTAATAACAAAACGGGAAACCAAACAGGTAGCCATCAGGATCGAAAAAAACAGAAGGCCGCGGACCAAAAACGGCTTCGGGACTTGGATAAACTCACCACCAAGATAGAAAAAGCAGAGCAAGAGCTTGCGCAAGTCAACCAACAGATGGGAGAGGCCGGTTTTTTCGAACAGTCGGCTGAGCGACAAACTGCTATCTACGACAAAGTCGCCGAACTTGAAAAAGGCATCATGAACTTGATGGAAGTGTGGGAGGCGCTAGAAGCCAACTAAACAACCAAGAGTCGACCAACAGCAAATAACTGGTGTAGGATTACTCCACACTACACGGGAGCTGTCATGTCAGGCAAAGATCACGAACAGGTATCTATCTACCCCTTCTCTGATGAAAAGCGAGAAGAACTCCTAACCAAGGCACGCGAATGCGTATTCAACTGGACAACCCGAGACGGTTGGGCGGTTGGCGTGATTCATGGTTTTGTCTGGAAAGACGGCCGTGGCTGGATTACCTGCGGTGTTCATCGCCACCGCGTCTCAGCGATCCGCCGTGACCCACGCTGTTCATTGGTCGTCAGCGGAATAGCTGCGCCAGACGGGCCCAATGGCGCCATTACGATCAAAGGCCGCGCAATCATCCACGACGATCAAGAAACCAAAGATTGGTTCTACCCTGCGCTTGCCCGTGGACCCTACGGTGCTGGTGGAGCGGGTGCCACCCTAACACCCGAACAGGAAGCCGGGGCTATAGCATTTGAGGAAAGGCTCGATTCACCGCTCAGGGTCATCATAGAAATCGTACCGGTGAAATGGATTACGCTGGACAGCGATAAAATGGCGGCAGATACCATGGGCCAACTCAGCGATGAAGAGCGCGGGCCTGCGCTTGAAGCAGACTCAAAACGTATGCCGAAGGAACTGAAAAAACGCGGCATTGAATAAGGCCCCCTGATCAACAACGATAATGTCGCTATCGGGCCACCGATCAACGCCCCTTTTTTGATACTATAGTCAACGGAAGAGCGTTGCACCCGGTGGTGTGCCCGGCCTTCAAAGCCGTTGAGCTGCTGTT
>DTZW01000398.1:0-10118 GCA_012961165.1 Gammaproteobacteria bacterium
TCAAGCACATCCAATCCTGCTGCAGCGACCTGCCCTGACTGAAGCGCCCTGATCAACGCAGCCTCATCAATGGTTGGACCACGGCCACAGTTAATGATGCTGACAGTGTTTTTCATCGCCGCAAACGCGTCATCGTTCAACATGGCTCGTGAAGTATCGTTAAGACCAGGGTGGATGGAAATATAATCACTTTTCTCATAAAGCTCCGGCAGGTTGACCGGCTGCACGCCCTCTGCGGTCATCTTAAGTTCCGTCACATAGGGGTCGTAGGCAATGACATTCAACCCAAATGGTTTCGCCCTTCGCGCCACCGCGGTTGCAACGTTTCCAAAAGAAATCAGACCGAGCGTCTGCCCCCAGAGCCTGGGTATCTGTTCAAGGATGGGCCGGCCCTTATACCAATTGCCGTCATTGACCATTTTATCCATCAGCTTGCTTCGCCGAGCGCAGGCAAGTAGTAACATCAAGGTGTGATCGGCCACTTCCTCAATAAAGACATCAGGGACATTGGTGACGACAATACCGGCTTCGCTAGCCGCATCAACGTCAACCATATCAACCCCGACACTACCGACACCGATCACTGCGCATTTCTCCAGGCCGGAAATAATCTGTTGATCAATCTTGATACCCCACGAAGTCAACAGCGCGTCAGCATCTCTGGCGCCTTGCAGGAAACTGTCCGGGCTTGACCCATCAACTTCTACCAGTTCGGCCACGTCATCGAGCGACTCAAGCTCAAGCGAGTAGCGTTCTTCAAGTGGAATCTGTTTCGCCACAGCGGGTAACTGGACAGCGACCTTTTTCTTGCCCACATTTTTTTTCGACATCTTTTACTCCTGACAACAAATTCAGATCCTCTATACTGGATCGAAGTCCCCCAACATACCGTAATTCAGGCAGAGGTGCACAGGCATGCAATGGCAAATCGGAAATGTGAAAATCACCAGGATAGAGGAGTTAATTGGGCCCTTGTTTGACCCGGCTAGTTTCTTTCCTGACTTTGACCCCAATTACTTTGAAGAGCACCGCGATTGGCTGTTCCCTGATCATGTTGATGCAAAAACCGGAAGAATCATCGCTAGCATGCATTCCTGGCTCATTGAGACCAGCCACCACAAGATTCTTGTCGACACCTGTATCGGCAACAATAAGCAGCGTATGCCCTATCGCGATTGGCATGAAATGAATACACCCTGGTTACAGAACCTCGCTCAGGCGGGGGTCAGCCCGGACGAAATAGACTTCGTCATGTGCACCCATCTTCACGTTGACCATGTTGGCTGGAACACTCAACTAAAAGACGGTCAATGGGTCCCTACCTTTCCTAATGCCAGGTACATTTTCTCAAAGGTCGAGCATGACTTCTGGCTGGAACAGCGCCACAAGAATAGTAGCGAGTCATTCGCTGCCGTAAACAACCAGACATTTGACGATAGTGTCACCCCAATCATGCACCTGGCAGAATTGATTGAAGGAGACACGGAGCTGATTGCCGACCTGCTGAACATCAAACCAGCGCCAGGCCATACGCCGGGCAGCATCACCATCGAGGTTCAAGACAAAGGTGAACTAGGTATCTTCACGGGTGACATCTGCCACCATCCAATTCAGGTTGCTCAGCCGGAATTAAACAGCGCCTATTGCGAGCTACCCGACGCAGCAAGGACAACAAGACGAAATGTCCTGGAACGCTGTTGCGGCGAGGGTGCGCTGATGCTACCTGCTCACTTTGGACCTGGCTTTGCAGGTCATATCCGCGCCAGCGGCAAAGGATTTCGAATAGATTTCTAGGGAAATACCCTGGCAACCAGATATCCCTAGCGTTCCGCCCAGCCGGGGTCCAGCGCGGTGAAGAACAGATCTATCATCCGGTAGGTGAGGCCCCAGACGATCTCATCATCAACAGCGTAACCCGGGTAATTCACGGTTTGGCCTCCGACAACAAACTCACCCATGGTATGTGAGCTACCTTCGTGCATTTCCCTGAGCGAGCCCCAAAGCACATCTGCAACCTCATAATTTGGATTGAAGGAGACCTCCGGAACCGTGAGTTCATACACGAACGGCGTGACGATCATATCGAGGTCGCGACCTCGCGGATTTGCCCGAACAGGATCAATCTGACCAATGTATTGCGCGGTCCCCGTCAAATCCAGCCCGATCTCCTCCCAGGTCTCTCTTTCTGCAGTGTGCCGCAGGGAATCATCGGAAACTTCATAGTGCCCGCCTGGAAATGCCATATGACCGGACCAGGGATCACCGTCTTTTGTCGCGCGCAGGATGAACAACGCATCCGTATCTTTCTTCCCTGGACGGAGCACAATAGATACTGCCGCCTGCGTCGTCTTTTTGCGCACAGGATATTGGGTCGGCGAATGTCCGCTGATTGAGCGCCGGATCTGTTCTATTTTTAAGAAGGCCATTCGGAGGATTCTCTAACATTCAGGCACAATTGCAACCAACTCAATCAGACGGTAGGTTTGTACCTTGATTACTATTCACACAAAGGCAAAAAATCAATGACCACACACCTCGCACTCGCATTTATTGTCCTGCTAACGCTTGGTGGCTGCGCAACCAATCCTGTGACAGGTAAGAGTGAGCTAGCGCTGGTCAGCCGGCAAAGCGAGATTGCCATCGGCACTGAACAATACCTGCCGGCACAGCAGTCCCAGGGCGGCCTGTACCAAGTCGACGCTGAGCTGACGGCCTACGTCCAACAGGTCGGGCATCGCCTGGCTGCCGTAAGTGACACTGAACTACCTTACGAGTTTGTCGTCCTGAACAACTCTAGTCCAAACGCCTGGGCGCTCCCCGGTGGAAAAATAGCAATAAACCGTGGATTGCTTGTAACGCTGGACAGTGAGGCAGAGCTGGCTGCAGTACTGGGTCACGAGATCGTCCATGCAGCTGCGCGCCACGGGGCAAGGTCAATGGAACGCAACATGTTGTTACAGGGAGTCGCCCTCGTAACAGCTATCAGCACAAGCGACTCCGAGTATTCCAATCACATCATGGGCGCCGCCATGCTGGGATCCCAACTGATCTCACAACGATACGGGCGACAGGCAGAGCTTGAATCTGATTATTACGGTATGAAGTACATGGCGCGCGCCGGATACGATCCTGCGGCAGCGACCTCACTGCAGGAAAAGTTCGTCGAACTGGGTAAAGAACGCAAAGCGTCCTGGGTCAGCGGGTTATTCGCCAGCCACCCTCCGTCCGAGCAGAGGGTCGCCAGGAACATTGAGTCGAGCAGGACAATTAAGTCGACGCAATCCAAAGACTGGGAAACCGGTAAAAGTAAATTCTTGAAGAAATTGGCGTATCTGAACAGTAAATCCGACGCTTACGCAGCTTACGACCAGGCGACTGCCCTGGCATCCAAGGAGGAAACAACGGTTGCCCTGAAACGCATCAATCGGGCCATCGCACTCGAACCCAATGAACCGAGGTTTTATGGGCTAAAAGCCGACATGCAGCACAGCAACAAGGCCTACCGAGACGCTCTTAAATCGTATGATTCTGCACTCAGGCGCGACGACAACTATTACCAGTACTATCTGGGCAGAGGCCTGACCTACTCAAAACTTGGAAACGGGGGTAAGGCCAGAGCTGACCTCGAGCGAAGCAATCAACTGTTACCCACCTCCGTTGCAAGCAACGAATTGGGAACACTCTCGCTGCAGGAAGGTGACCGGGATTCCGCTAAAAAATATTTCGCTGCTGTCGCCAGGAGCGAGGGACCGCTTAGCAAAACTGCGACGGACAATTACATCCGGCTGGATATAGCGGACAACCCATCGAATTACATTCAGGCCCAGCCCGCAGAACGCAACGGCACACTTGTGGCGACCATCACTAATACCACGAGGATTCCGATACAGTCCGCTGTGGTGCAGTTTACTGCCGTCATCAACGGTCAGCGGGCCGAAAAAAACAGCAACCTCGGCACAGTCCAGGCCAATTCTAGAATCGGTATTTCTTCAGGATGGCGTTTCAGGTCTGATGATGTAGTCGAAAACGTCACTGCGCGAGTGATCAGTATCCAGCTATAAGTACTCGCTGCCCGCGACAGTGTAAAGTCGTCGGTTCATCACCGTATTGGAAAGCATGTTACTCTCCGATCGATGAACAATCCTTCCCTGCGATCCCAAAGCCGCTTTCATAGCACCTTTAAGGCTTTTGAGATAAAAAACTATCGCTGGTTCTTCGTCAGCATGTTCGGAAATTTCGCGTCAATGAACATTCAAATGTTCGTGCGCGGCTGGCTCGTGTTTGAGATAACCGGCAGCTATGAAAAACTCGGATGGATGACAGCAGCCGGAGGATTAGTTGGACTGATAGCTGCACCCCTGGGCGGCGTTGTAGCAGATAGAGTAAGGCAAAAAACGCAGGTCATCCAGGCCTCGGGCGTCTGCAACATGTTCGTTACCCTTTGGGTCGCCTGGCTTATTGCTGAGGGCTCCCTGGTATTCGAGCATCTCCTGATCGCCTCAATTCTCCAGGGTATTATCATGAACGCCATGATGCCTTCGAGGCAGGCGCTGACAAAGGATGTGGTGGGCCTGGACCTGATGACCAACGCCATTGCCCTCAGTACATCCGGCATGAACACTGCCCGGCTGCTGCTTCCGGGCCTGGCAGGCGGCCTGGTTGCCGCGCTCGGCGGGGGTGACGGCAATATCGATCCAGCCAAATGGATCTATTTATTGATGTCGGCACTGTATCTTTTCGCCTCCCTGACGATGTTCAAAGTCAGGGTGGCTGATAATGAGGGAACCGGCGGACCCAACTTTCCAATTTTATTAGAGTTAAAGCACGGGTTCGACTATGTGTTCCGGACACCCGTTATCTTTATGTTGCTTGGCACGAACTTTCTGATGGTGTTCTTCAGCCTGACTTATTTCATGTTACTGCCGGGTTTCGTCAAGGATGTTCTGGATGCCGGCCCGGACAAGCTGGGTATGCTCATCTCTATATCGGGTATGGGTTCCCTTGTCGGCTCCCTGCTGGTGGCCTCACTTCCGAATAAGAGGCGCGCCCGTATCCTCCTTTATGGCGCCTTAATGATGGGTATTGCACTGCTCGGGTTCGCCGCCTCGACTCACTACTGGCTTTCGGTTTTCTTGCTGACATTCGTCGGGTTCGGCCAGGCTGCGCGCATGTCTCTGTCTAACGTGTTGATACAGGCCTATGTCGCAGACGAATTCAGGGGGCGGGTCATGAGTATCTACATGCTGGAAATGTCGATCCTTAGCATCGCACTGTACCCAATCAGTGTCGCGGCTGACATCTTTGGCCCCCAGTGGGCAGTCGGCATTTCTGCCGCATGCCTGATCGTATTGGTTGTCGCATTGTTCAATGTACCAGCCTATAGACGACTGGATTAGCCGCCCGCACTATAGGCATACTAATTGGCTTTCCGAACGGACGCTTACATTGACTGAATCTATGCCCCCTAAACAGCGAGTTTGGGATCTGCCTCTGCGCCTGTTCCACTGGTCCCTTGCCCTGCTGGTCACCTTTTCGCTCTATACGGGGATCAACGGCGGGTTCAGGGAAATGGATTATCATATGATGTCCGGTTACGGGATTCTCACTCTCGTGATCTTTCGAGTGATCTGGGGGATTGTCGGATCGACTCATTCCAGATTCCGGTCCTTCATTAACCTCTCCGAACTGATCCCCTATACTAGACGGCTACTGAATAGGGACCAGACCAGCATCGCGGGGCACAACCCGCTTGGCGCACTCAGTATTGTTGCGATGTTATTGGTGCTTGGGACCCAGGCTACGACCGGACTGTTTGCTAACGACGATATTTTCCTGGAAGGCCCGCTGGTGCACTTGGTCGATGACGCCACCAGCGACAGGCTGACCACGGTTCATCACTTTTGTGCCAAGGCACTCTATGTGCTGATAGGGCTGCATCTCACCGCGATTATCTTCCATGAACTTTACCAAAGGGACCGACTTGTACTGCCGATGATCTCGGGATACAAAAAAGGCCTGCCTACATCTGCAGACAAGCCTTCTTTTATGCGGGAATCCGTCAACGCCTCAATACTACTCGCCGCCTGTGCCGGATTTATTTACTGGTTGATCAAATACCTATAGTGCCCCCCAAGCCTCATGTGAGAGTTTCATTCAGCCTTAAAGTCGTCATGACAACCTTTGCAGGAACCACCAAGGGTCTGAATGGCCGGGCCAATTTCTGACATGTTTTCAGTACCTGCCGCCGACGCCATGCCCTCTGCTGCCTCTCTTAACCGGTCCATCGCCTTGCTGAACTCCACCGGGTTTTCCCAGATGGCAGGTAACGCTTTCGATTTCTCAATATTACTGCCTTCAGGAAATACTTCCGGCGCAATATCTGCCAGACCGGCAAGACCTCTGGCATGCATGACCAGGTCCTCCATGTGCACCTGGTTTTTCAAAATAGTAGCCATTGAAGTCATGTGGCCCCCAATCGATTTCATCACCGATTGCCTGTATTGAGCTTCTACCTCTCCATCTGCCAGAGCAAACTGCCCAAAGCCGAGACACGCCAAAACCAACACACCATTTATAAACTGCTTCATCTAAAACTCCTATCCGCCAATACAGGCCGCGAAGCATAACCCACAGTTCACGCCAGTCACAATTGACCTTCGGCCAGCCGAAACGTAAGGTGCCGAAGTTAACCCACCGAGCCCGCGTCATGGCAGCAAAGAAAAGTTACCCCTTTGAACAATCGCTTGAAAAACTAGAACAGCTGGTCGAACGGATGGAAGAAGGAGACCTGTCACTGGAAGAGTCTCTAAAGACCTTCGAGGAAGGGATCAAACTCACGAGGCAATGCCAGCAGGCGTTAGTGAAAGCTGAGCAAAAGGTGAAATTACTCATCGAAGAAAATGGCCAGATATCCGAAGAGGATTTCGAAGATCTCGACAATCCTTCGCTGGATACCTAGGTCGAACTCCTAACCAAACCCGTGCCTATTCCAACCAATGTTTAACAAGATCCCTAATTCAAGGCCTGACACCCCTTTACTCGATACCATCGAAGACCCATCTGACCTGCGAAAGCTGGCACCAGAACAGCTAACTGACCTTGCCAGGGAGCTTCGTCATTTCCTGTTGTATTCGGTTGGTCAAACCGGCGGACACTTCGGTGCAGGCCTTGGCGTCATTGAGCTCACGATTGCACTCCACTATTCGTACAACACCCCCATCGACCAGCTCATCTGGGATGTCGGTCACCAGACTTACCCCCATAAAATCCTCACCGGTCGGCGAGAGCGCATGCACACTCTTCGCCAGCCCGACGGCCTGGCACCTTTCCCAAGCCAATCCGAGAGCATCTTTGATGTATTTGGCACCGGGCATTCTTCGACTTCGATCAGCGCAGCGCTTGGCATCGAACTCGCCAACAAAAATGCAGGGCGGGAATCACATACCGTTGTGGTGATAGGCGATGGCGCGATGACAGCGGGTATGGCTTTTGAAGCACTGAACCATGTGGCTGCCTGTCAAGCAAATCTGACGATCGTACTCAATGACAACGCAATGTCGATTTCAGAGAATGTCGGTGGCCTGGCAAACTATTTCGCCCGTAATATTTCAGCTTACGAATTGGATAACACTGGTCCAGTAAACGGTGAACAGCAAGATCGCGATACTACCCCCGGTAGTATCTTTACAGATCTCGGTTTTCGCTACACCGGACCCGTGGACGGTCATGACATCGATGTCCTGCTTGAAAATCTGGATGCACTAAGAGCGCACTCCGGACCTAAACTACTGCACCTGATCACGAAGAAGGGCAAAGGTTATGCGCCTGCTGAGACTTCACCGGTATCCAGTCATTCACTGACCAAGCTTGAGAAGCAAAGTGAAAACCGGGAGACCACCTACTCTTCGGTATTTGGAGAATGGATCACCAGGAAAGCGGCAACGGACAACCGTCTGTTCGCGATCACACCAGCAATGGAGGAAGGGTCAGGGTTAACCCAGTTTTCTGAGCAGTTTCCGAACCGATTTCATGACGTTGCCATCGCCGAACAACACGCGGTCACCCTGGCTGCAGGTCTCGCGACGGGCGGGGCCAAGCCAGTCGTTGCTATCTACTCGACTTTTCTGCAACGCGCCTTTGATCAGCTCATCCATGATGTGGCAATACAGAACCTGGATGTCCTGTTTGCAGTCGATCGAGCATCCCTGCTGGAAGACGGTCCTACGCACTCCGGAGTTTTCGATTACTCTTTTGTGCGAGCGATTCCAAATATGGTCATCATGAGCCCATCAAACCGAGTTGTGATGGAACAGATGCTGGACTTCGGCTTTGAGTACAAAGGCCCCTGCGTGGTCAGGTATCCCCGGGGAACTGCAACGACTGGTACGCAGGAATCACCACTGCAGCTTGGCAAGGCGCACATCTGCCGCAACGGAAAACGTGCTGCTATCCTCGCTTTTGGCACCACTCGAAATATCAGCGAATCGGTCGCAGAGAACCTCGACTTGACGCTCATCGACATGCGTTTCGTAAAACCTCTGGACACGGAACTGATTACTGAACTTACCGCCAGGCACGAACTGTTGGTTACCATCGAAGAAAACGCCATTGCAGGCGGTGCTGGGTCGGCAGTTAATGAGTATGTCATAAGCCAGGGACTGGAATGCCAGTTGCTTAACCTGGGTGTTCCCGACCTGTTTATCGATCAGGATGAACCAGCAAACATGCGAAAAGTGGCAGGATTAACAGCCGCTAGTCTTGAGTCACAGATCAACTCACGGCTTTAGTTCTGACGGTCACCGAACAGGTGGCCAAGCTTGCCCGCCTTGGTTGCCAGATATCTTGCATTGTGATTATTTTGCCCGGTTTCGATTGGCACGCGCTCAACAATTTCAATACCAAGCTTGTTTAGTGCCTGCACCTTAACCGGGTTGTTTGTCATCAGCCGGACCTTGTCTACCTGCAAGTGGAGAAACATAGACTTACAAATCGTGTAGTCACGTAGATCTGCATCAAAGCCGAGTTTTTCATTCGCCTCTACAGTGTCTGCACCTTTGTCCTGCAGTTCGTAAGCACGGATCTTGTTAATCAGGCCAATACCACGACCTTCCTGTCGCAGGTAAAGAATCACACCAGAACCATTTTCAGAAATAGCGCGCATCGCAAACTCGAGTTGTGACCCACAATCGCAACGCATACTAAACAGGCAGTCCCCCGTGAGGCACTCCGAATGCACGCGGCACAGCACCGCATCCCCATTTGCTACATCGCCCAGCACCAGCGCAATGTGCTCCTGGCCGGTATCCGCATCTTCAAAGCCGTGCATCCAAAACTCCCCAAATGGCGTGGGTAAGCGGCAGGATGCGACAAAAGTAGCAGGCAACGAAGCCTCCGGTTCAAAAATGGCAGATTAGTGTAGCAGCTGATCCGGGAATAGAAAACGACTCATAGTTTACTCGTTAGCACCATCAGCCCGGCCTTCTCACTGATATCAACATGCTGAAGAAAGGACATGCCAAGGAGGATGTCTTTCGGGTTCTCACCATCGATGATGATTGCCTGTACGTTGTTCCGCTTAATTTCGCCTACGATCATCTCTTTGAGCATCACCATCGTAACCTGGAGGTCGTCGCTGGCAGTAGACGCATACACCTTGACGCCTTCTTCGACACTAAGGCCCAACGTTTTCGCCGTATTCGCATTGATAGCAACAACATTAGCGCCAGTGTCTACAAGATATCGAACAGGACGACCATTGATAGTCCCCGTTGTGATGTATTGACGGTTCTCAGCCACATTAATGAGAACCCGGGCTTTCTCTGGTTTTTCGAACGTCGAAGAGATTCTACCGCTTAGCTGCAACGTCCGAGTTTGGCCATTTATTCGAACTATAGCCTCACTGGGATTTGCCTCGACCAACTCAACACCTGATCTGGAAACCTGTCCCGTTTTCAGCAGTTGATCCTGCCCATCAATCACGAACATCGCTGCACCACTGAACAATGCTCGCACTTCGATTTCAATTGCCAGCGATGAAAGAGGAAGCAGCAACAGCAGAACCAGAGATAGCTTCATTCTGCAGGTCATATCTATGATATAAGCCACCATACCTCTTCTAC
>DTZW01000398.1:10263-64250 GCA_012961165.1 Gammaproteobacteria bacterium
GCCACTATACAACGGCGTAACTTTCGTCCATACCCACATCAATACCTATCGTCTGATATCAGGCTACTAAAAGTCCCTGTCTGGATAATAAATTGTCTGGATAATAAATTGCCTGGGTAATAAATTCCTCAGGTAATAAATTGCTGCAAGCCACAGTTTAGTATCTGCACAGCAGCCAGGGCATAGAGCCCTGCAAAGACATCATCCAGCATAATGCCGAGCCCACCCGCTAGTTTTTCATCGGCCACACGAACCGGCCAGGGCTTCCAGATATCGAACAAACGAAACAACAGGAAAGCAGGAACTAACCAGATCAGCGATGGTAACCACAGGAGCGTAATCCACATACCAACGAATTCATCCCAGACGATACCGCCAGGGTCCTTGACTTCCATGTGTTTGGCGACGCGATCGGTAACCCAGACGCCCAGAACGAATCCGATAACGATTATAACCACCTGCACAGGGAACGGCGCGTAAAGTGCAGGGATGAAGAGGAGAAGCCCCAGAGCAGAACCTGCGGTACCCGGCGCGACAGGTGCGAGCCCACTTCCCAACCCAAAGGCGAGCAAGTAATCCAGTCTTGTAAAGACGATTTTCCAGTCGTCAGGCATTGTTAATCACTCTCTTTAAAAGTGCTCGTAACCGGCGTTACCAAAGTCCATGGGTTCACCTTTGCTATCCCTGATGACTATTTCGCCACCGTCAGTTACCACACCAATTCGCGTCATGGGCACGTCAATCGAGTCTGATACTGCTTTAATTTCACCAGAATCTGCCGGGTCTGCTGTGAAACATAGCTCATAGTCATCACCGGAGAAAAGCGCCATACTTATTGCAATATCCTCACCCGCACTCTTTACCAGCTCTTTCGATAATGGAAGTTCCCAGGCTGCGATCTCAGCGCCTAATGAATCTGTCTCCGCAAGATGGCCAATCTCTGCGACCAGACCATCGGATATATCAATCAGTGAATTCGCGAGACCTCGCAGTTGTCTTCCCGCCGCTATCCTCGCAACGGGAAACTGGTACCGACTTACAAGGTACCCATCTGCCTGCCCCTTTCGAGAAAGCGCAAGCCCCTGGGCTGCATCACCGAGCGTACCCGTAACATAGATATCATCACCGACCGACGCCCCGCTTCTTTTGATGGCACTGCCTGCCGGCACGGTCCCCATAATCGTTACGGTTAAACTGAGCGGGCCTTTCGATAAATTACCACCGACCAGTGGCACCTGATATTGCTCGATAATTTCTGCCAGGGTCGTTGAAAAATCTTCAAGCCAGTCTTCCCTGGCTTCGGGGAATGTCATCGCAAGCAAAAAAGCATAAGGGGTTGCCCCCATTGCGGCCAGGTCACTCAGGTTCGCCGCCATGGTTCTGGAAGCTACGACCTTTGCCCGCGAATTCGGCAGGAAATGAACGCCTTCAAGCAGAGTGTCAGTCGAAACACACAGCTCCATATCATCAGGGACCCGAAGAACTGCGCAGTCGTCCCCTGGACCGATAATGACCGTGTTTTCGTGTTGTGACAGATTAGATATCGACTTGAAATAACGCTCGATGATTGAAAATTCCCGTGTACCCATCGCTACTCAGCCTGTCTTAGCTCTTTCGCCAGGGAATCCAGGATCGAATTGACGTATTTATAGCTGTCAGTCCCGCCGAACGTCTTAGCCAGCTCAACACCTTCGTTAATAACAACGCGATAGGGAACATCAATCCTTGAGCAAAGCTCAAAGACCCCGATCATCAAGATACCTTTCTCAATAGGGTCAAGTTCATCGAGGGGCCGGTCCGCCTTGGCCGCAATCAGCCCCTCCAGCTTTTGTTGGTCGTTCGCTATGCCTTGAAGTACGTCTCTGAAATACCCAACGTCGGCGCGCTTCATGTTGTTTTCTTTCGTGAAAGAATCAATGACCAGCGCAAATTCAGTGCCGGTCAATTGAGCCTGATAAAGCGCCTGCACAAGGAACTGTCTTGATCTGCTTCTCGCAGCTGCGCTGGGTTTCATCCAATGTTGCGCAGCAGACTGACCATCTCCAGCGCGGTCATTGCAGCGTCCGCACCCTTGTTGCCTGCCTTGGTCCCGGACCTCTCAACCGCCTGCTCAATGGTATCCGTCGTGAGCACACCAAAAGCAATCGGGATGTCGTGATCCAGGGAGACCCGGGACAACCCGCTTGAACATTCGCCAGCGACAAAGTCGAAATGAGGTGTACCCCCTCGAATCACTGCACCCAGAGCGATTATTGCGTCAGTACCGCCCTTGGCCGCAACCCTCTGAGCTGCCAGCGGCATCTCATACGCACCCGGGACCCTGACCACAGTAATATTAGCTTCTGGCACACCCTGCCTTCGAAGCGTATCAATCGCCCCGGCACATAGATTATCTACGATTGCACTGTTGAAGCGTCCAACCACTAGTGTGAATTTGGCGGTGTTCGCGGAAAAATCGCCTTCGATGACCTTTGTCATTTTTTTGTTCCTGAAAAGTTAATTCACGGTTGCGGTGACTTTGATATCAGGGCCGATGACCCGGATATCCTCTATGCTCAGCTCCGCAAGGTCGGACATTCTACCAACTTCTGCAAGGTTCAGTAACGACCTTCCCGAATTACCGATTAGACGTGGCGCGACATAAATAACAACCTCATCTGCCAGCCGCTGATTTATCAGGGAGCCTGCCAGCGTGGGGCCGCACTCAAAGAGCACCTCACTGTGTTCTCTCGCTGCCAACTCTTTCAGCAGAGCCTTAATATCAACCCTGTTTTCCAGTGCTGAAATCCGTAACACTTCAACGGGTAAATGTGCGTCCCTGTCACTGGTTGTTACCACCACCGTGGACGGTACCGACATCAACTGAACCGTTTCGGGGACACGCAGACCGGAATCCAGGATATAGACAGGCCGTCCAACGTCTGCGCACAGTTGCGCATGTTCAACCTTCAGTTCTTCACTTCGAACAGAGAGCCTGGGGTCATCATCGATCACGGTTTGTACGCCCGTCACAATTGCCGCGCTGCTGGCACGGAGCTTTTGGACATCCGCACGGGATTCGGGGGAAGTAATCCACCTGCTTTCCCCGTTTGAAAGCGCTGTCTTGCCATCCAGCGTCATCGCAAGTTTAAGCCGCACAAAAGGTCTCTGCTTTGTGTGTCGACTCACATGGCCCTCAACAAGGTCCTGCGCAGCTTCCTGCATAAAAGGAGTAACAACCTCAATCCCCGCTTCCTGGAGTATCTGAACCCCCTTTCCCGCGTTTCGCTCATCCGGGTCCAGCATTGCCACCACAACCTTACTGACGCCGGCATCAATCAACGCGCGCGCACATGACGGTGTTCTACCATGAAAGCTACACGGTTCTAGTGTGACATAGGCAATCGACTCTCTAGCATCGGTTCCCGCGTCAGCCAGCGCATTCGCTTCCGCATGGCCCTGGCCGGCTAACAAATGAAAACCTTCGCCGACGACATTTCCCTGTCGCACAAGTACACACCCGACGCAGGGGTTTGGATGAGCCGAGTACCTCCCGTTTTCGGCCAGCCTTAGCGCTCTCGCCATAAAACCTTGGTCTTCCAGGGACATTAACTTTCCTTTCCAGCCTTATGTTTGTCCATGGCCTCAATCTCACGCCTGAACTCATTCACATCCTGAAAACTTCGATAGACGGAGGCAAAGCGCACGTAAGCTACGTCATCGAGTTCGCGAAGCTCGTCCATTACCAGTTCCCCCACTGCCCTGGTGCCAACTTCACGCTCGCCGGTTTCCCGAAGCCTGTGTTTGATTCTGTCGAGGGTCGCGTCGATTCTCTCGAGATCAACCGGCCTTTTCTCCAGCGCTCTAAGGAGCCCACTTCGCAGTTTTTCTTCGTCGAATGGCTGCCTGGAACCGTTGTTCTTGATCACCCTGGGAAGCACCAGCTCAGCCGTTTCAAAGGTGGTATATCGTTCCCCACAACTCTGGCACTCACGACGACGACGAACCTGGTTTCCGTCTCCCACCAAACGGGAGTCAATAACCTTCGTTTCACTATCTGAACAAAATGGGCAATACACGGTCACTTCCAACGAACAAAGCCGATATTCTACTCCATTTTGATCGCGTGCCAGATTTACCCTTCTCCAGCGTGAGGCATGCAGTAGAATATCATTTTCGTCTTTGAGAACTACCATGGCCCAGTATGTATACACCATGTCCCAGGTCGGCAAAGTTGTGCCACCTAACAGGACTATCCTCAAGGATATTTCGCTGTCGTTTTTCCCGGGGGCCAAGATCGGGGTACTCGGGTTAAACGGTGCTGGTAAATCAACATTACTTCGAATCATGGCTGGCTTAGATACAGAGTATCTCGGCGAAGCTCGCCCGCAAGCGAATCTGAATGTGGGTTACCTGCCCCAGGAACCCGCACTAGACAACAGCAAAGACGTACGCGGAAATATCGAAGACGGACTGGGAGAGATCAACGAACTGCTGAAAGAGTTCAACGCCATCAGTGACAGGTTTGCCGAACCCATGCCCGAAGACGAGATGACTCAACTACTGGATAAACAGGGAGACCTGCAATTAAAAATTGATTCGTTGGATGGCTGGAACCTTGAACGTAAGATGGACATCGCGAGCGACGCCCTTCGTTTGCCACCCTGGGATGCGGAAGTTGAACACCTGTCCGGCGGCGAGAAAAGGCGCGTCGCTTTATGTCGATTGTTGATGTCAAATCCGGATATGTTGCTGCTTGATGAGCCTACAAACCACCTTGACGCAGAGAGTGTCGCCTGGCTGGAGCGTTACCTGAAAGAGTTTCCGGGCACCGTCGTTGCGATTACACACGATCGATACTTTCTTGATAATGCAGCAGGCTGGATTCTGGAACTGGATCGAGGCTATGGCATTCCCTACGAGGGCAACTACAGCGATTGGCTTGGTGCAAAGGAAAAACGATTACAGGTAGATGAAAGCAAAGAAGTAGCGCGGCAAAAATCTATCAGGGCAGAACTGGAGTGGGTGCGCTCTCAACCGAAGGCAAGGCAGGCAAAAAACAAGGCAAGGCTTGCACGTTTCGAGGAACTGAATTCACAGGACTTCCAGGCTCGCAACGAAACACAGGAGCTCTATATACCACCTGGACCACGGCTAGGGGACACCGTGCTTGAGGTCGATGGCATCAGCAAAAAGTTTGGCGAGACAGTGCTGATCGACCATCTGAGCTTTATCGTACCGAGAGGAGCCATCATAGGAATCGTCGGCGGCAATGGTGCGGGTAAATCAACGCTGTTCAGGATGATTGCTGGAACGCAGCAACCCGATTCAGGAGCGGTGAGAGTAGGAGAAACCGTTACCCTGGGATATGTCGATCAATCCCGGGATAGCCTGGAAGGCGATAAAACCGTCTGGCAGGAAATTTCCGAGGGCAATGAGATTATCAAGATAGGGAAGTATGAAACCCAGTCACGGAGTTATGTCAGCCGATTCAACTTCAAGGGCTCTGATCAGCAAAAGTTTGTGAAAGACCTCTCCGGTGGTGAACGAAATCGAGTACATCTGGCAAAGCTATTGAAGACTGGCGCCAACCTGCTGCTGCTGGACGAACCAACCAATGACCTGGATGTGGAAACTCTCAGGGCCCTTGAAGGTGCAATCGAAACTTTCCCCGGCAGCATGATGATTATCTCCCACGATCGCTGGTTCCTGGACAGGCTGGCGACTCATATTCTTGCCTTCGAAGGGGATAGTCACGTGGAGTTCTTCCCTGGTAACTACAGTGAATACGAAGAAGACCGCCTGAAGCGTCTGGGAACCAAAGAGGTCGTTCCAACCCGGTTAAAATACAAGAAACTGGCTTGAGAAACCGCCTTCTATCCGGATATTTTCTGGGCCGGTAATCCGCGGGTTATTCGCGGTTAGAGCTCCTCGAGCGCGGCGAGCACATCGCCCAGCTTTCTCACCAGAATCACCTTCATGCCCGACACTTGCTGCCTGGGCTTGTTACCTTCCGGCACAATGGCGATCCTGAATCCATGTTTTGCTGCTTCACGTATTCTTTCCTGACCGTTCGGTACCGGTCTGATTTCGCCGGAGAGCCCAACCTCACCAAAACATACCAGGTCCAGGGGTAGCGCCCTGTTTGTAAATGACGAGACGACGGCAAGGATTAAAGCCAGGTCACTACTGGTTTCATCAATACGAATACCTCCGACGGCATTGACGAACACATCCTGATCGCCAACCTGCAGCCCGCCATGCCGATGAAGAATGGCAAGCAACATCGATAATCGGTTGTGCTCAAAACCGACTGCTACACGCCTCGGATTCGCAAGCGCACTCGCATCGACCAGCGCCTGGGCCTCTAGCAGGAGTGGTCGCGTACCTTCCCATACGACCATGACAACGCTACCTGGTGTGGCTTCCTCAGATTTCGACAGAAAAATGGCAGATGGATTAGAGACTTCCTGCATGCCTTTATCTGTCATCGCAAAAACGCCCAATTCGTTGACAGCGCCAAATCGGTTCTTGGAACTTCTGAGCGTTCTAAAGCGGGAGTCGCCATCCCCTTCGAGCATTACAAAGGTGTCAATCATATGCTCCAGAACGCGAGGGCCGGCAAGAGAACCTTCTTTTGTCACATGACCCACCAGGAACAATACTGCGCCAGTCTGTTTAGCCTGACGGATTAACAGGGCGGCGGATTCCCTGACCTGGGCAACACCACCTGGTGACGATTCGTTAACCGAGGTATGCATCACCTGAATTGAGTCGACCACCACAAGCTCTGGTTTCATTTCATTCCACTGCATGATAAGGCGCTCGCAGCTGGTTTCAGACATGACTTCAAGGTTTTCCATCGGCAAACCCAGTCTGCGCGCGCGCATCGCCACCTGGGACAGGCTTTCCTCCCCTGTGACGTATAGTGCCTTTCGCTGCGCGGCCAGCTGACACATGACCTGGATGAGCAGGGTGCTCTTTCCTGCACCCGGATTACCACTAATCAGGATCACCGAGCCACGAACTAATCCTCCGCCCAGGACGCGGTCCAGTTCGCCGATTCCGGTCTGAATCCGGGGAAGTTCTTCTGCTGAAACATCAATGAGTTTCCTGGGAGGTTCCAGCTGACCGCTGAACCCACCGCGAGCTGGCGAACCAGCGTCAATAGATAACCTGGACAGGGTGTTCCATTCCTGGCAATCATTGCACTGGCCCTGCCATTTCGCATATTCACTGCCGCAATCATTACAAACAAAAACAGTCTTTGATTTAGCCACGACTATTACCCCGGTGCCGTCGATTGACCCTTGCTGTTACGCCGCAAAGAAGGGTGTACGGAATAGTCCCGGCTTTATCGGCGATCTCTTCAACGGGTAAATCGTCTCCCCAGAGGATCGCGCGGTCACCCACTTTTACCGAATGAGCCTTCTTTGAATAAGAATCGTCCAGCTGGACACATATCATGTCCATAGAAACACGTCCCACCAGGGGATATCGAACTCCATTGACAAGAACCGGTGCACCCTGGGCAATCTCCCGCGGATAACCGTCTGCATAACCAACGGCGATCACTGCAATGGTTGAGTCTTTATCTGCCGTCCAGATACCCCCATAACCCACCGATTCTCCCTGCCGGATAGTCCGAACAGCAATCACCGGTGCACCAAACGACATCGCGGCATGCAGAGAGGGGATGGGGTCAAGATCATCAAAGGGCGATGCGCCATAAAGCATGAGGCCGGGTCGTACCCAGTCTCCGGGAGGATTATGAAGCGCCAGAACACCCCCAGAATTGGCAATACTAAGAACTTCACTGCCTGGAACATCCAGGCTGTTCGCCAGAGATGTGATCCTGGCAATTTGGTGGCCTGTCGTGGTCGATCTTTTGTCGCCGGCGTCGGCAAGGTGGGTCATCAAACCCAGCAGCCCCTGGTGACCTAGCTTTTGTAACACCGAAGGCGTTTCCTCTACAGAGAACCCAAGACGCCCCATGCCTGTATCGACCTTAACCCATGCGTGACGGCGGGCACCTCGAGTGGCCAACAGTTCCAGTTGTTCCCAGTTGTGCAGCACCACCTGAAGCTCGTAGACACTGGCAAGATTAAGTTCTTCCGGATCATTCACACCTTCCAGCAGGCATATCGGCTGGCCAATACCAGATTCACGCAGTTTGACGGCTTCACTTACCCGGGCAACGCCAAAGGCATCGGCACCGACCAGCGCCTGCGCTACCTTGCTGGCGCCATGGCCATAAGCATCCGCCTTAACAACAGCCATCACCTTGCTGGCGGGCGCTCGTTGCTTTGCCTGGTCAAAATTGTGCCGGATGGCATCAAGGTCAATGATTGCTGTGGCTTGGCTGTTACTCATATCTACATTTAGTAATAATCGTCGTAACCAACGGCCAGGTCTTCGAACTTCGTATACTGCCCGACAAACGCCAGTTTCTTTCTACCAATTGGACCGTTCCGTTGTTTCAGAAAAATGATCTCGGCGATACCCTTCTCTGCATCCTCGTGATACACCTCGTCCCTGTATATCGCCATAATCACGTCAGCATCCTGCTCAATGGCACCGGATTCACGAAGATCAGACATGATAGGTCGTTTGTCAGGTCGCTGTTCCAGACTCCGGTTGAGCTGGGAGCCTGCAATCACCGGACAATCAAATTCCTTGGCTATACTTTTGAGCGAACGCGAGATTTCGGATATTTCACCGGCCCTGTTTTCGGGTGTGCCAGACACCTGCATCAACTGTATGTAGTCCAGGAGGATCATGCCCAGTTTGCCGTGCTCTCTCGCCACCCGGCGGGCACGTGACCTGATCTCATTGGGCGAAAGTGCAGCAGTATCATCAATAAACAGCGGCTTATCATTCAACAAGGTGACAGCGGAGGTCAACCGTGGCCAGTCATCATCACCCAGCTGGCCTGTCCGTATCTTGGTCTGGTCGATACGACCAAGGGATGAGAGCATCCTGAGGACCAGCGAATCAGATGGCATTTCCATACTGAAGACGAGCACAGGACTTTCGCCAGAGATAGCGGCACTCTCTGCGATATTCATCATAAAGGATGTCTTGCCCATCGATGGGCGGCCAGCGACGATGATCAGGTCTGCCGGTTGCAGACCCGAGGTCATCTCATCGATATCTCTGAAACCACTACTGATACCGGTTAGCGCGCCTTTGGTCTGGAACAATACATCGATGCGCTCAACGGCCCTGGTCAGTAGCGGTCGAACAGATTCAGGACCACCACTGCTGGGGCGATCATCAGATATCTTGAAAACCTTGGATTCAGCTTCGTCAATGAGCGTTGCGCTGTTACGGCCATCAGGATTGAAGCCGCTATCCGCGATTTCGTGGGCAACAGATATCAGGCTTCGAACCGTCGACCTTTCCCGCACAATTTGCGCATAGGCGTGAATATTAGATGCTGTAGGGGTGCTACTAGCCAAGTCTGAAATGTACGCAAGGCCGCCAACGTTCTCTAGTTCGCCAATACCTTCCAGCGCTTCTGAGATTGTAATGATATCGAGCGGATGGTTTTTTTCGACCAGGTCCGCCATCACCCGATAGATGATCCGATGATCCGATCGATAAAAGTCTTCTGCGGCAAGAGAGCCTGAAATATTATCCCAGGCATTATCATCGAGCATCAGGCCACCGAGCACTGATCGCTCAGCCTCGATAGAATGAGGAGGTACTTTTAGAGGGCTAAGGTCATCCAATCGACATCTCGAGACTTAACTGCAGCGGGAGAACAAGAGTAAATAAATTACGCCTCGGCTACCACTGCCAATTTCAATACTGCGTCAACTTCAGGGTGAAGATGGATATTGATCTCGAATTCTCCAAGCTCACGAATGGGGCCTTCGGGCAACCTCACCTCACTTTTCTCCAGCTTGACACCGGCCGCCTCACAGGCTTCAGCAATATCTCGCACCGTAATCGATCCGAACAGCTTACCTTCTTCTCCGGCCTTGGTGGTAATCGTGATTGACAGTTCGTCTACCTTCTTGGCCCGGTTTTTCGCAATGCTCAGCTTATCGCCGGCCACTGCTTCGAGGTCTGCCCGTCGCTCTTCGAATTGCTGCAGGTTTTCAGCTGTAGCAGGTACCGCTTTTTTTTGCGGAATAAGAAAATTGCGGCCGTAGCCCGACTTTACAGTGACCTTGTCACCCAATTCGCCTAGCTTCAGGACACTCTCTAGTAATATTACTTCCATGACTTAATCCTTCTGAATCGTTTCTATTCTGTTTCTAATGTCGAACCAGCTATCCATGAGCGCAAGAGATGCCAAAAACGGATATACAATCTGGAACAGCAACACCAGGCTCCCATAGAACCCGACTACCCAATTTTTTGATAATTCCCTGTTTGCCATCAACCAATGTGCCAGCCCAATTGAGGCAAACACTAGCGGTACCGTTAACAACGGTAACCAACGACCCAACTGGTCGCCAAACATGTAACAAACGGCCATTGCCAATACGATAGAGCCACTAACCGCTGGTGAAAGCCGCAACTGGTGGAATTCCTTTCTGAATCCCCCCAGGTTATACAAAGCGCTCTGGCACCATCTGGCGATCATCAACATCACTACCATGGAAAACGCCTGACCCACCGCAAAAAAACCCATCAGCAACTTCCTGGCTTGCTCCGGGTCAATCACGACTGATGCATCAACCTGTGCAAGGTAGTCGATGTAAAACTGCACAAACCTGTCCAGGATCCCCGCCGCACTGAATTCAAATATCAATGCGCCCGCCGCAGAAAACACCACTGATGCAATCAGTACCAGCTCCCAGGATAGGGTCTGTCGCAATAGCATCGCCATCATGAAAGTCCCAACCAACGCGATCATCGGCGAGGGATCACCTACGAAATATAAGGCTACACCTACTGGCAACAAGGTCCACAGGAATATAAGTGAACCCGCAGCGATGCCAGACCTCAAACAAACGAGAGCAACAATCACGGTACTCAACCAGCCCAGTAGGGGCAGTGCTGCCGCCACCATACTGATGGCTGTCGCGTAGGCTCTACCACGCATTGCAAACTCTGCAATTGCTCGCATAATTTTATCGGCTGGTTACTTGTGAGCGTCCGTGTAAGGAATCAATGCTAGATACCGGGCTCTCTTTACAGCTTTCGCAAGCTGACGCTGGTACCTGGCCTTGGTCCCGGTAATCCTGGAAGGTACAATCTTTCCGGTTTCCGAAATATAGGCCTTTAGCGTTTCAATATCCTTGTAGTCGATCTCCGTTACACCTTCAGCGGTGAAGCGGCAGTATTTTCGTCTTCTGTAGAATCTAGACATCTCTTTACTCCTCTACCGCGGCTGTAGTGTCTGCTGTTTCTGTTTCTGTTTCTGTGTCTGCTGTTTCTGTTTCTGTGTCTGCTGTTTCAGCTTCGCTTTTAGTCTTAGCTTCTTCTGCACTTCTCACAGCCGCCGCCGCTGCCGCTGCCTCTGCTCTCTGCGCAGAAACATCGTCGCGTGCTTTCTTTTCCTTGCTCTCACGCTCAATCTTCATGAGCGGCGACTCTTCTGTATCAGGATTCTTACGCTTCATGATCAGGTTTCTGAGAACGGCATCGTTAAATTTAAATGCAGTTTCAATTTCCTCGAGCGTCTCTAAAGCACATTCAACGTTCATGAGAATGTAATGGGCTTTGTGAATTTTGTTGATCGGGTACGCCAGTTGACGACGACCCCAGTCCTCAGTTCGATGGATGACACCACCGCCCTGGGAGATCAGGCTTGAATAACGTTCTATCATTCCAGGCACCTGTTCACTTTGATCAGGGTGCACCAGAAACACTATTTCATAATGTCTCATCGAGGCTCCTCTCGGGTTTATGCTTCCTGTCAGGCCGTATTCCGTGCCAGCAGTGAAACAAGGAGAAATTTAAGGACGCGCATTGTATGTAAAGGGCTGGCGGGTTGCAAGCCATCCTGTAAAACCAGCGAAATCACCGCTGGCGGTTAATCTCGTAGAGGCAGATACCGGTCGCCACCGAGACATTCAGGCTAAGATCCGGGTACGGACAGGGGATTGCGGCCAAAAAATCACACCTTTCGCGGGTTTTTTGCCTGATCCCAGACTCTTCAGCACCGACAACCAACGCAATGTTCCCTTTCAAGTCAATCTCGGTAAGCGGTTGAGAATCCTCCAACACCGTTCCTACCACCCAGACCCCGTGTTTTTTCAGGGTATCAAGGCAGCGTGCGAGATTCACCACCTGGTAAATCTTCACCAGGCTCGCCGCGCCACTGGCCGTCTTGATCGCGGCTTCATTAAGGGGCGCTGAGTGATCCCTGGCAACAATAACGCCGTCGACACCAAAACTAGCCGCGGAACGCAAGCATGCTCCGAAATTACGTGGATCGGTCACACCATCCAGCACAAGGAACAGCTGGCTGGCAAACTCACCGGCTAATTGTGCTTTGAGTTCTTTCTCTGAGCGAACCACCGGGGGCCTGATTTCTAGCGAAACACCCTGGCTGGCCAGTTCATCCCGGTCGACCTGGCCACGCTCGATACGACAACCAACACTTTGAGCCAGTTCCACCAGCGACTGCTGTCGCGCATTCAGTTTTCCCTCACGCACCGTGAGACAGATGCCAGCCCCGGCTTCCAGGGCAAGTTGCACCGCATGGATTCCTACAACCCTGCTCACCCTTTTCGTCTCTGCTTTTTAGGGCTCTGCTTTTTAGGGCTCTGTTTTTTAGGGCTATTGTTTTTAGGAGCCTTATTCCTAGGAGCCTTATTCTTAGGGGCCTTATTTCGAGGGGCCTTATTTCGAGGGGCCTTATTTTTAGGGGCAGTGTCTTTAGCACTATTGGCCTTGGCGCCAGAAGATTGCCGTTTCTTGTTGTTTGAAGCTGGTTTCTTTTGATCTTTTTGTTTGCGCTTTTTCGATTTCTTCCTGGGAATAGGCGAATGGCTAAGCAGTTCCAGGTCAACCTTGCGCTCATCCACATCTACCCCGGCGACCTGCACGGTGACCACATCTCCCAAACCAAAGGACTCGTTGCCTCGCTCCCCAAAAAGGCATTGGCCACCCCTGTCGAACTGATAGTAATCACCCACCAGTGTGCTGACATGCACGAGACCCTCAACCAGGACACCCTCTAGCTGAACAAAGAAGCCGAATTTCGCGACAGCAGAAATAGTTCCATCGAAGTCGTCGCCAACGTGATCACTGAGGTAATCACATTTGACCCAGTCAAGCACTTCATAAACAGCATCATCCGCCCTGCGCTCCGCAAACGACGTATGCTCTCCCTGTAAAATGACTGTCTCCTCTTCATAGGGATAGAAGTTGATTTTACCGGGCTTTCCGAATCGTCGAACCTCAGCACAGTCGAACGTTGAGTGAATAGCTGACTTGATCAAACGATGAACCAGCAGATCAGGATAACGCCTGATGGGTGAGGTAAAGTGGGTGTAATGTGAATAGCCTAATCCGAAATGGCCCTTGTTCTCTGGGTGGTAAACGGCCTGTTGCATCGACCTGAGTAGTGCAATCTGCAGCACCTGCCCGTTTTTTTTCTCACGTAATTGCCTGATGGCATTTTGATAATCCCTCGGGGTCCCTGCGCCAAGATCAATCCCGAAGCTTTCAAGAAACTCCGCCAGGTACTCAATTTTCTCTTCTTCAGGCTTTTCATGAACACGAAAGAGCCCAGGTAATTCAAGTTTTGACACCAGCTTTGCCGCACAGACATTTGCACACAACATACATTCTTCGATCAATCGGTGTGCAAAATTCCGGGTGACCAGATTCACATCTGAAACTCTTCCCTCTGCATTAAACGAAAAACTGACTTCCCGAGTGTCAAAATCCAGGGCGCCGCGTTCGTTCCTTGTGCCAATCAGTATTCTCGCGAGGTCAAGCATATTCCCCAGGCTGTCTTTGTGACGCGGGAACTCTTTGCGTTCAACCCAGTCACCCACTGTCGTGTAGGTTAGCCGCTCTTTGGAATGAATCAGACCCTCGAAGAACTGATAACTGCCGATACGCCCATGGTCAGATATGCTCATTTCGCAAACCATCACCAACCGGTCGACTTCCGGGTTCAGCGAACATAGCCCATTGCTAAGTTTCTCGGGCAACATTGGCACTACATATTGCGGAAAGTACACTGAAGTACCACGCTTATAGGCTTCCTGATCCAGTGGTAAACCTGGAAGGACATAATTGGCAACATCCGCAATGGCGACCAACAGCCGATATCCACCTCGACGCTTCTCACAGTAAACAGCATCGTCGAAATCTCGTGCGTCTTCGCCATCAATGGTAACGAAATCCAGGTGCCTCAGGTCCTCACGTTGTCTTTTCTGTGCACGCGTTACTTCAAAGGGTAGCTGGTCAACATCCGTCAGCACCTCATCAGGGAATTCGACCGGTATGTCGTTGTTTCGCAGCGCGACTTCCACCTCCATATCGGGCGTCAGATGTTCACCAAGTACTGCCACTATCTCAACGGAAGCCAGCCCATGGAGGGTCGGCTGTTGCGTGACCCTAGCCACAACAATTCTGCCTTCCTTGATTTCTTCGCCGGGGTCATCGATTAAAATCTCATGATCGATCCGCCGATTTAGCGATTCCAGCAATGCGATACGGTTATCAAAATGAACCCGGCCTACCAGTTCCAGCGTGTTGCGAGCGAGTACCTCCACGATCTCCCCTTCATCCCTGCCCCTACGATCCCTGCCGCGAACACGTACCATCGCCTTGTCCCCATGGAACACAGCGCGCATCTGCCGATGGGAAAGAAATATGTCGTCTCGCTCATCGTCGCAAATCAGGAAGCCGAATCCATCAGAATGGGCCGATACTTTCCCCGCAAACAGTTCCAGTTTGTTCGCAATGGCATAGACGTTCCTTCTATCAACGACTACCTGACCATCGCGCACCATCGCGCGCAGCCTGAGAGTGAGAGCGTCTCGATCTCGCGCGTTTTCAATACCGAGTTCTTTGGCAAGCCGCTTGAACGAAAGAGGCTCGCCGGCCTTCTCCATATGGCTAAGTATGGCTTCCCGGCTGGCAATGGGATGCTCGTACCTTCCTTTCTCGCGCCTGGAGTGCGGATCTTTCATTGGCTGACCTCCTTTTCCTTAGATGTACTTTGTAATTGACAGATCCTGTCTGGTAATTGTACCCTGCGCGTCCTAGTGCCGAGGTGGTGAAATTGGTAGACACGCTAGCTTCAGGTGCTAGTGGGGGCAACCCCGTGGAGGTTCAAGTCCTCTCCTCGGCACCAACAACCTACATTAACGTCAGTTAATACCTTGTTGTTGGTTAAGTAAGACCTCTACTCAGTCTAGTGATCTCTGTACTTTACTTACAAAATAAACACACTTCCCCATGCTGTTTTTGCTTAAATAGCAACGAACCAACATAAGGATACTCCGTGTCTACCCAAAAACAGTGTGGCTTTACGCTCATCGAACTAATGATCGTCGTCGCCATCATTGGCATCCTCGCGGCGGTTGCCTTGCCCGCGTACCAAGACTACATCCAGACAGCGAACAGCAGCAAGATCCGGACTCAGTTTGACGAAGCCCAGCGTGCAACAAATGCTATATATATCCGCAGCATGGTTCAGTTGCAGCTCAACCATCCACTCAGTGTTCCGTCGACCGACAACGGTTGGATATCACTTTACAATCCACGGGGTAGTACAGCACCAGGCGGTGGCAATGCGTTCGTTTCCGGCGCAGCAAACGCAACGACAGGTCAAATTGGTGTGGCAACCAGTGGCGTGTTTCCAACCACAGCGCAAGTGATTCTTGAGCTTCCAGCCTATGCAACCCTTACTTCAGAATCAGTAACCCTCTCCGTAGCGCAAAACCTTTAACGGCGGGTTGCATTGCCCACCTGACGTTAGCCAAAAGGCTCATTCAGGATAATAGTGTCCTCACGATCGGGACCGGTAGAGACAAAATCCACCTTTACTTCACAGGTAGATTCAATTCTCTCGAGATAGGTACGAGCATTTGCAGGGAGACCCTCCATCGTTTTCACTTTAGCAGTGGCCTCCTTCCAGCCCGGCAGCTCTTCATAAACCGGTTTCGGCGAATCGCTGTCAGGGTTTTCATAGCCAACACAGATAGCAATTTTTTCCAGCCCATCAAGTACATCCAGCTTGGTAATACATAAGCCAGACACGCTGTTAATGTTAATCACTCTACGGAGAGCATGCGCATCAAACCAGCCACACCGTCTTGGTCGGCCTGTGGTTGATCCAAATTCCTTTCCGACGTTCGCAAGGTGGCTGCCCACAGAATCGAACAACTCGGTCGGAAATGGCCCTGAACCAACCCGCGTGGTGTACGCCTTCGTAATACCAAGAATGTAGTCCAGGTCCAGCGGACCCACACCACAGCCGCTGCCAATCGCTCCAGCCGTTGTATTGGAAGATGTGACATATGGGTAGGTTCCCTGATCGATATCCAACAGCGAACCCTGGGCACCTTCGAACAGAATATTTTGGCCAGACTTTCTGCGTTGACTCAACTCTTCCACAACGTCCTTCACCATGGGTCGCAGCTGGTCAACATACGAAAGAGAAGCTTCAAGGTTTTCTTCCAGACTGACGGCTTCCGTGTGGAAGTAGTTTTTGAGGACAAAATTGTGGTAATCCATGATTTCCTCAAGCTTTTCCTTGAACCCGTCGCCGTCAAACAGATCAGCAACCCTTAGGCCGCGGCGTGCAACCTTGTCCTCATAGGCCGGACCAATGCCGCGCCCGGTCGTCCCGATTTTTTTATTACCACGGACATTTTCGCGCATCTTATCCAGCGCGATATGGTGCGGGAGGATCAACGGGCAACCACCTGAAATATACAACCGCTCCCTGACATTGACGCCTGCTTCTTCAAGCTCAACGATCTCCTTGAAAAGGTCTGGAAGGGACAGGACAACACCATTACCGATCATGCAGGTGACCTGCCGATGCAGAATACCTGATGGAATCAGGTGAAGAATTGTCTTCTCACCGCCGACGACCAGGGTGTGACCGGCGTTATGCCCTCCCTGGAAGCGAACGACAGCAGAAGCTTTCTCGGTCAGAAGATCAACCACCTTGCCTTTACCCTCGTCACCCCAATGTGTACCGATGATGACTACATTCTTACCCATCGCTATTTATCTCCTGATACCAGCTGCCATTGCCCATTTTGAAAATCGAGATGATGACTAAATCCGTCAGGCTGTCCCGACTCCACAACGATATAACCCTCAGTACGCAACTGTTTTATCTGCTGCCAAAGTGAATCCTCTTCGCCAATCGGCACTTCAGGGACCCAAACACTTTTTCTTGACTCTTCCGGGAGCTTGACCTTTTCGGTGAGGCTCCTCACATCAATAGAAAACCCCGTGGCACCACGTGCTTCTCGACCGAAGACCTGCCCGATGTGGTCATAACGGCCGCCTTTGGCGACCACAGAGCGACTACCATTCACATATGCGGCGAAAACTATCCCTGTGTGATAGGCGTAACCACGGAGTTCACTCAAATCAAAATAGACATCGAGGTCGGTGAATCGGCATGCAATGGTATCGGAAACCTGCTGCAGGTTATCGATAGAAGCAAGAATGCCTTCGTGCGCCTTGAAAAGAGAACGCGCTCGTTCAAGCACTGAATTACTACCGGTCAATCCGGAAAGCTGCGTCAACAATAACGAGTCCCCCTCAGACAAACCAAAAGCCTCACAGCGCTCGCCGATTTCTGCAACCGATTTCCTCTGTACCGCCTCGAAAAGTAACTCTTGCTGGTCTGTGTTGAGCGCAAAACCGGACATCAACTGACGGAAAATATCGACATTACCAAGATCCACATGAACTGCATCAAAGCCAAGAGACTTTAAAGACTCGATCATCAAGCTCACGATCTCTGTGTCTGCCTTACTGGTTGAATCACCAAACAGTTCAGCACCAACGCTAAGTGGAGTTCGATTAGCCAACATGCTGTCAGCCTGTGCCTGGACAACAGTTCCTGCGTAGCAAAGCCTGGCCACGCCATCACTATTCAGGCTGTGGGCGTCTATTCGAGCCACTTGCGGGGTAATGTCCGCCCGAACTCCCATAGTTCTACCTGTCAAAAAATCAACCACCTTAAATGTTTTTAGATCGAGATCGCGTCCGGTTCCGGTCAGCAGGGACTCCAGATACTCGATCATCGGAGGAATAACATAGTCGTATCCCCAGGTCGAAAAGAGGTCCAGCAACCTTCGCCGAACTTCCTCCAACCTTTTTGCCTGTGAAGGAAGTATGTCTTCTACCCCATCAGGCAAAAGCCATCGGTCCACAATGCTCATCTTAGTTTTCCAAAATCTAGTTAATTAAATACAACAACCCTGTACCCAGCAGCATACTCGCCAAACCTGCAATCCGCATGGTCCTGTCATCTATTTCAGACAACATCATCACCATCTCCCGCCATCGCCTTGGGTAGAGAAAAGGAAGAATTCCTTCAATTACCAGCACGAGACAGAGTGCAATTCCAACGTCATGCCACATGTTGTTTTATGGACGTCTACTGAACGCCTTACCCCTCTTACCTATTTTAGGTCCCACTAAACTGAACCAGGTAACGCTGACGGCTCGCATCTTTCCCGCCATCTTTGTTACCCCCCGAAGGCGCACCCCGAAGGAGCACCCCGAAGGGGCATTCCAAGATACACGACTGGTCAAAAAAACGGGTAGCTTGTGAGGGCTACCCGATCTTGAAACGCGCAAACTAACTCGTTCGTGGTCTGGGGTCAACGACGCGCGCCAGCGCTGTTGTTCAGGTACTTGAAAAATTCGCTATCTGGTTGAATCAGAAGGATATCTCCCTTGTTGGAAAATGTTCGCTGATACGCTGTCATGCTACGCGAAAATTCATAGAAGTCCTTATCCTGGGTGTAAGCAGCCGCATAGATTCTGGCAGCTAATGCATCACCCTCACCGCGAACTTCTTCAGCCTTACTGTACGCTTCCGCCAGTAGCACCTCACGTTGCTTGTCTGCATCAGCCCGTATCCCAACGGCCAGCTCCTGCCCTTTCGCGCGATGTTCACGAGCTTCAATGTCACGCTCCGTGTTCATACGGTTATAGACCGACTGACTGACTTCGGGCGGAAGGTCAATTCGCTTAACCCGAACGTCAATCACTGAAACACCCAACTCTTCCTGTGCGACCTTATTGAGCCGTTCAGTCAGAACATGCATCAGCTCATCACGCTCACCGGACACAACCTCATGCAGGCTTCGCTTACTGATTTCATTTCGCAGACCGTTATTGATTCGCTCCTTCAGCAGTTCCTCAGCTCGCCGCTCATCACCTGATGTTGCAGTATAGTAGGTCTGCACATTAGCAATTTTGTATTTTGCGAACGAATCGACAATGACCGCTTTCTTTTCAAGGGTCAAAAAACGTTCCGAAGGTGCATCAGTAGTTCGCACCCGCCCATCAAACTTCCGCACTTCATTAATAATAGGAAGTTTTACATGCAGTCCTGGCTTGATGTCATCGTTAACGACCCGACCAAATTCCAGCAAGATAGCTCGCTCCAGCTCGGTCACCACATATAGCGAGTTCATCCCCAAAAGCCCCAGTAGCACCAGGACGAATCCGACAACAAAAGTTCGGTTACCCATTAGCGTCTCTCCCTTCTGTTGCCAGCTTCGGCCCTATTGCCAAAGCTCGCCCCACTATTGCTATCAGTCGGGCGGCCTGTTGACACCCTGCCTGCCTGGTTTTGTTCCAGTATTTTATCCAGCGGCAGGTACAAGATATTGTTACCACCCTCCACATCAATCATCACCTTGGTAGAATTCGACATGACGCTTTCCAGCGTATCAATATACATCCGGGTTCTAGTCACTTCCGGCGCCAGCTTGTATTCCGCATAGAGCTTGTTAAAGCGTTCCGCTTCACCACGTGACTGGGCTGTCACTCTTTCTTTGTAACCCTGCGCTTCTTCGGTATATCTCTGCGCTTGACCTCGAGCTTCCGGCACGACCTGGTTCGCGTAGGCATCAGCTTCATTTCTGAGCCGCACTTCGTCCTCACGCGCCTTGATCACATCATCGAAGGCAGCACGTACTGCATCCGGCGGCGCTGTCTCTTCAATATTGACCTGCGTGACTCTAATGCCAGTTCCATAGTTATCCATGTAGGTCTGGATTCGATCCTTTACCGCAATCGCCACTTCCGCTCGACCTTCAGTCAACACTTCATGCATTTCGGTAGAACCAACCACATGTCGCAGTGCACTTTCTGTTGCCTGATAAAGACTCTTGTCCGGCTC
Organism: Gammaproteobacteria bacterium; assembly: GCA_012961165.1. Lineage (GTDB taxonomy): Bacteria > Pseudomonadota > Gammaproteobacteria > Pseudomonadales > Azotimanducaceae > UBA9659. Next base: position 30,554 of record DTZW01000398.1, read on the forward strand.
TCGAACGTTCAGCAGATAAGCCGCGACGTCACCGATGACATACTGAACTGTCATCTTCACTTTGACGATATTTTCGTCTTCCGTCAGCATCTCTGAATCATGGGAACTTGATCGAACCCCGGTGACATTCTCGACCATCACTTGATCAACAAGCGGTGGATTCCAGTGCAATCCGGGGAGCACAACCGCATCCAGCTTCTTCCCAAAACGCAGTACAACGCCACGCTCCTGCTGGTCGACGGTATAAACGCCCATCACCCCATAGATCGCACCAAGCACCAGTAGAATCAGCCCGATCATGGCCATACTGACCGGTCGCGACCCACCTCCTCCTGACGGATCCGAGCGAGAGCCACCTCCAAACATCTGTGACAGATTCGCCTGTAACTTGCGAAACGCCTCGTCCAAATCTGGCGGTCCGTCTTGATCTCGATTTCCCCAGGGATCTTTATCTCCCTGATCTCCACCGCCTGGTTCATTCCAAGCCATACTAATCTCCTAATAAAAGCCCGTGGGAAAACTATTCTCCCACTACATTTGTACAAGTACTAACGGTTATACATCTGCATACCTTGTTGTACGCATTATCTAGCTAACGGATTATCCCGCCAGCTTGTCCCGGGTAATTTTTCGCAAGCTGCTCTCCTGAATTCTGAGATGCATCTCTACAGACCCATCTTCACAGGGTATTTCCTCTACAACGGCACCAAGCTCAAAAAACTGAGCCCTGATTCGACCATCCTGCGGCCGAACTGTAACACTAGTTTCTATGACTGCCTCACCTATTCGTTCTGCAATCGCCTCCAGCAGTAACTCTTTACCGGCACCATCAATACTAGACACCCAGACTTTTGTTACAATACCCTGGCCATTTCGTTCAATTTCGGGCTCCTCATCAAGCAGGTCTACCTTGTTGTAAACCATCAACTGTGGTGTCGCTTCGGCACCAATCTCTTCCAGCACCAGGTTCACTTCGCTGATTTGTTCGCCGCGCAGCGGTGACGCTGCATCTACTACATGCAATATTAAATCAGCCTGGCTGACTTCTTCTAAAGTTGCCCTGAATGCATCGACCAGCGAATGTGGAAGCTGACGGATAAAACCCACCGTGTCTGCCAGTACAGCGTTACCGATTACCGGCAATTCGAGCTTTCTGAGCGTTGGGTCCAGAGTCGCGAACAATTGGTTTTCCACCAGAACATCAGCAGTGCATAGCTGGTTGAACAGCGTTGACTTACCGGCATTAGTATAACCGGCGAGCGAAATTGTTTTTACATCCGACCGGGTCCTTCCTCGCCGGTTGTGCTCACGCTGAGACTGAACCTTCGAAAGACGACCGTTAATTCGCTTGATTCGATCAGAGACCATACGCTGGTCTGCCTCAAGCTGGGTTTCACCCGCACCGCCCAAACCGGACGACGCTCCAGCACCACGACCCGAACCACCTCTCTGACGATCAAGGTGAGACCAGCCACGAACCAGCCGTGAAGATGCGTGGTCCAGTTGTGCAAGCTCCACTTGAAGCTTACCTTCGTGAGTTCTTGCCCTTCTCGCAAAAATTTCGAGAATCAAACCCGTACGACCGAGTACACGTATGTCCAGGGCCTGTTCAAGGTTCCTTTCCTGAGTGGGTGATATGTCATCACCAAATATAACAAGATCACAAGCCTGATCAGCCAGGAACTCTGCGATTTCATCGACCTTACCACCGCCGATAAATGTACCAGGATGCGGGTACCTTCGATTGCTGGAGAGGCATCCCACAGGAACCAGACCGGCCGAACGCACGAGTTCTTTTAACTCATCAGTAGTAGCAAGTTCTGAGTTGTGCTTCTGTATATGGACCAGCAGCGCTTTGCTGCCGGTTTTTGGTCGGTCTAAAAACAAGCTTATTCGGTTCCTTCAGTCGGCATCTTCACTGCTCGTGACGGCACTACTGATGAGATCGATGACTTGTAGATCATCTGGTTTACTGTGCTTCGTAAAAGAATGACAAACTGGTCAAACGATTCTATCTGTCCCTGCAACTTGATCCCGCTAACCAAGTAGATTGATACCGGGACACGATCTTTTCGCAGCGCATTAAGAAAAGGGTCTTGTAGAGATGGCCCTTTTGACATGTTGCTCTCCTGGGATTCCTGTATTCCAGCCGCAATCGAGATGGAGGAATCGTTAAATAAATAATGCTAAGCAAACGTCCGTAGCTGTTTGGATCAACCGGGTTCAGGGTCAACACTCGCTTCACGGGCGACTATCCTAATATGGAGCTGTTAATCACGATTTTCAAGGCCTGCTGGGTATTTGGCTCCGCCAGAAGATTGAGGTTTTTCCAACTCCTTAACCAGGTATGCTGCCGCTTCGCTAGTTGCCGGGTCGCCGCCAAAGCAGACTTGATCATAGTTTGCTCATCTATTTCACCCTCAAGAAACGACCAGATCTGGCGATACCCCACCGATTTTATCGCCGGAAGGTGGGCATGAATGCCAGGTTTTTCGCGCAGCATCTGAACTTCCCCTACAAATCCAGCTTTCAACATTTCCCTGAAACGGGCCTCTATAGCCTGATGTAGCGCCAAACGGTCATCGGGAATGATAGCCATTTCAAGTAGTGGAAAGGGGCATGCTTCAACCGACTGACGATGCAGCCTTGATAATGGGACACCAGTCAGCCGAAAGACCTCTATTGCACGCTGAAGCCTCTGGGGATCTGTCGGCCTGATTCGTTTCGACGATTCAAGGTCAATCCTGGCCAACTCTTGATGCACATGCGCCCAACCATGTTCTTCCGCCTGCCGTAATATTTCAGCTCTAATGTCGGGGTCGGCCGCGGGAAGTTCCGCCAGGCCTTCTTTTAGTCCCTTGAGGTACAGCATGGTGCCACCCGAAATGATCGCCAACTTTCCTTCGCTTTGTATCCGGGAGACCAGGGCAATACAGTCTTTGCGAAATTCAGCAGCAGAATACGGATCATCCGGGTCGCGGATATCGATCAGGTGATGCTTTACCTCTGCCAGAGTAGCAACGTCAGGCTTGGCAGAACCGATATCCATGCCCCTGTAAACCTGTGCAGAATCTGCACTGATGATCTCTGCTCCGAGATGCCTGGCCAGTCCCAGGGTAAGTTGTGATTTCCCACTGGCAGTTGGACCAGTGATCACGAGTACACCCTTCAAACTTACCGGCCTCTCAGGAATAAGCTATCAAGCTCTGCCAGACTCATTTCGCACCAGGTCGGTCGTCCATGATTGCATTGGCCGGATCGTTCGGTTTCTTCCATGTCGCGCAGCAAGGCATTCATTTCCGGAAGGGTCAATCGCCTGTTTGCTCGAACGGAACCATGGCAGGCCATCGTTGAAAGGATTTCGTCCCGGTGTTGCTCAATCCGCGCGCTCTGGCCATATTCAGAGAGATCAGAAAGGACATCACGTACTAATTGTTCTACATTGCTCTTCGCGAGCAGTGTTGGCACCGCGCGCACAATGATGGATTCCTCACTCGCCCGCTCGAGTTCAAGGCCCAACGCAGAAAACTCGGAGCCGTGCTCATCAACCAGATCAGCTTCTTTTTCACTTACAACAATCGAAAGGGGCACCAACATTGGTTGACTACGGATTCCTTCAGCATCGCATGCAGTCTTCATGTGTTCGTACGTAATTCGCTCGTGCGCCGCATGCATATCAACAAGAATAAGTCCGGCCCTATTTTCCGAAAGAATATAGATGCCGTGAAGCTGTGCAACGGCATAGCCAAGCGGTGGCATCGTGATGTCATCGGATTCAGGAAATCCCGCAACGGGATCTTTTGCGAACATTTCACGGTATACAGACATTTGTGGGTCCCGGACCCCTTGCGACCCCGATCGCCCCCCGAAGGATATCGGCGCCTGCAAGGGGACCGCGCCTCCCGGGGCTCCTGCGAGATGCGGATCCGCTTCAGCCGCAACCGGTTCTTCCGGGCGTACATCTGCCAGAACATGGTGAATTGTCCGGAAGATAAAATCATGGACATCACGGGTTTCACGGAACCGAACCTCACATTTGGTTGGATGCACGTTCACATCAACCAGCCGGGGGTTAATCGAGAGAAACAGGCAATAAACAGGGTTTCGACCGTGGTACAGGACATCTGCATAGCCCTGCTTAACCGCGTGGGTAACCACCCTGTCCCTAATGATGCGCCCGTTAACAAAAAAGAACTGTTGATCCGCCTGACTGCGTGAGTAGGTTGGCAACCCAATCCAGCCCCGGAGCTCCATACCCCCCCTTTCCTGAGAGAAGAAGACTGAACTCTCGAGAAATGCACTACCAAACACGCTGGCAACGCGGTGCGCCTCATCGTCACCAATATATTGCTTCGTTGTTTTTCCATTGTGACTCAGGACAAAACTGACCCCAGGATGGCTAAGACTGACTTTACGAACAACCTCTTCCACTTTCAGGAACTCAGTTCGCTCGGTTCTAAGGAATTTCCTTCTCGCGGGGGTGTTGAAGAACAGCTCTCGTATCTCAACAGTCGTTCCGCGGGGATGAGGTGCCGGTGAAATTTCAATCCGCATGTCTGCGCCGGACGCCTGAACACTCCAGCCAAATGAAGCGTCTTCCTGCGTGTTAGCCGTTAGTTTCAGCCGGGATATTGACGCCACGCTGGCCAGCGCCTCACCACGGAAACCGAGCGTCTCAATGGCTTCAAGGTCACCCTGATCCCTAATCTTGCTGGTGGCATGCCGCGCCAGCGCGAGATTCAGGTCGTCTTTGTGAATTCCCCTGCCATCATCGCGAACACGAATGAGTTTCACACCCCCGGCCTCAACATCGACCTCTATCCTGGTCGCACCGGCATCCAGTGAATTCTCAAGCATCTCCTTGACGACGGAAGCCGGCCGTTCCACGACCTCACCCGCAGCAATCTGGTTGGAAAGACGCTTATCGAGCTGTGTGATTCTTTGATGCATTAACCCCTCTTTCACGAAGTTATCCCGGGGGAATCTTCAGTGTCTGACCAAGACGAATAGTATCATTGCGCAGACCATTAAAGTCCTTCAATTTCCTAAAGGGTACCCGATAACGTTCGGCGATTTCGGACAGCGTATCGCCCCTTTCGATGACGTGGGTTTTCGCCTCGTCACTCTTGCCTTGTTTAACCCACGCAAGGTAAGAACCATCGGGTGGTCTCGATTGCATGGAGTTCTTTACGCCCTTGAATATGGCGTTCGCCAGCCTGGCCTGGTGACTTCGGGTGGCCAGCTTTCTCGCTTCCGCCGGGTTTGATATATACCCCGTCTCTATGAGCAGTGATGGTATTTCTGGTGATTTAAGGACAGCAAAGGCTGCCTGCTCAACCGTTTTCTTGTGCAGTTTATTCACTTTTTTCAGGTTACCGAGCACCGAATCGCCTATTTCCAGGCTGAACGACAGACTGTGTGTCTGTGCCAGATCCAGCAGTATCTCCGCCACCTCATCCTCTCTATCACCCAAGGATACGCTCCCCACGCCACCGATCAGGTCAGCCATGTTCTCTTTCTCCGCCAGCCATCTCGCGGTTTCGCTGGTAGCACCTTTCTGGGAAATGGCATAAACCGAAGCACCACTCACCTTTGATGTTTTGAAGGCATCGGCGTGAATCGATAAAAAGACGTCTGCCTGACTGCTACGAGCTATCTCTGTTCGTTTACGCAGCGCAACATAGTAATCGCCCTCACGAATCAGTTTCGACCTGAACCCAGGCTCCTGCTCAAACAGGACATGAAGCTTCTTGGCGATTCCAAGCACAACATCCTTCTCGTATAGTTTGCCAGGTCCTAGTGCACCGGGATCATCACCGCCATGGCCCGCATCGATAGCAATAATCACATCCCTCATTTGCGTCAAGGTCCGCTGAGATTTCAGGGCGACTGTCAGACTCGGCTGATCCTTTCCATGGAGATCAATCACCAGGCGATGGCCGTACTGCATGACTGGTTGCAACACAAAGGAGTTTGGTTGGACTTCCTCATTCAGGTCCAGGACAACCCTGATATCTTCGCCGTTGTTTCTGCTTGCGGTCCGGACTTGACGGATGGCGGTCTGCTCCAGAACAAGATTACTCACATCCGAACTGAACCGCGCGGAGGAAATGTCGATCACAAGCCGAAGAGGGTCTCGCAGACGAAACATTTTGTACTCAACGGGTTGACCGAGGTCAAACACAATTCGAGTTTTCCCCGGTGATGGATGAATACGGAGACCATCGATGTCGGTCTGTGCGGCTGAAGCTCCTGTTTGCGCCGCTGAGGCTCCTGTTTGCGCGGCTGAAGCTCCTGTTTGCGCCGCTGAGGCTCCTGTTTGCGCGGCTGAAGCTCCTGAAGGACAAACCAGCATGGCCATTGCCGCTGCCCGCAGCAGCCGTCCTAGGCTGATTCGTCTACCTCGATTAGCTGGGTACAAATTTTCTCGCCGCTCTGTGAGTTCGACCTGACGCCTATGATCCGCTTTTCGCCCAATACATCAATGGTAATCTCCAGATCATGCTGCGGCAGATAGCCTATGGCTTTCTCAGGCCATTCAATCAGACATAGTTTGTTGTTGCCGAAGTATTCATCAATACCGATATATTCCAGCTCCCCGGGATCGGCCAGGCGGTAGAGGTCAAAGTGATAAACCTCTGAGTCTGAAATCTGGTAAGGCTCAACGAGGGTGAACGTTGGACTTTTAACTGCTCCTGAATGACCCATGGCTCGCAGTATGCCCCTGCATAAAGTCGTTTTCCCCGCACCAAGGCCCCCGCTGAGATGAACCACGCCTTCGCCATGCAACAGGCGCGCCAGCCTTGCGCCCAGCCCAAGCATCTCTTTTTCACTCGTGAGTTCAAATTTTATCATCTGGTCTATTTAACCCGGCATGCCATTAAGGAGCTTTCTTATTTCAGGCAACAGCTGGGTAGCGAGCAAACCACGCTCACCTTGCCTTGCAGTAATGTTGTCTGCTGCGAGCGAATGCACAATAACGCCAAGACAGGCTGCGTCATTCATATCCAGCCCTTGGGCAACCAGGCCGCCAATAATCCCGGACAGGACATCCCCCATCCCGGCAACCGACATACCTGGATTCCCATAGGGACAAAGCCATACATCATGGCGACTGGCTATTAACGTGCCCGCGCCTTTGAGCAGGCAAACCCCGCCGTACTTTTCCTGCAATTGTTTAACTGAGGCTAATCGGTTCACCTGAACGTTCTTTCCCAGGAGGTTACGGGCTTCTCCGGGGTGCGGTGTCAAAATCCAGTTATCTCTTCTTGTAGACTGTTGTGGCAAGCGGCTCAATCGATTCAAGCCATCCGCATCAATAATCATGGGAAGTTCAGACTCGAGCACAATATCAAACAATTCAGAACCCCAGGGACTATCACCACCAAGGCTGTCATTACCAAGGCTGTCATTACCAAGGCTGTCATTACCAAGGCTGTCATTACCAAGGCTGTCATTACCAAGACCGGGCCCCACGACAACAACCGTTGCCCGGTTAATCAGCACTTTCAGTTCATCAGGTGTCGTCACACTTTTGGTCATCACCTCCGGTCGCCTTGCCACCAGCGAGTTGACGCTTGTTGGATGTGTTGCCACAGAAACAAGACCTGCACCGGAATACATAGCGGCCTCGGCAGCCATAGCGACCGCACCTGCCATACCCTGGTCGCCACCGACAACCAGCACATGGCCATGGTTCATTTTGTGCGCGTTCCTGTTTCTGACAGGCAGTTTTCGGATCTGGTCTTCATAACTCAACATCCGCACACTGGGTTCGATTGCATCAAAGACACTACCCGGTACCGAAAGATCAGCGAAATTAAGCTCCCCCACCACCTCCGGGCCTTCATTGGTGAGCAACCCGAGCTTCCGCCCAATGAAAGTGACTGTCATGTCGGCCTTAATACACGCGCCCAGAATGTTGCCCGTATCGGCGCACAACCCAGAAGGAATGTCTACCGCAAGCACGGGACAGTCGTGCAAGTTAACCGCTGAAATGACCTGTTGATACTCAGGTCTCACAGGACCGATTAATCCAGTGCCCAGTAATGCATCCACGACGAATGCTGAATCTTGCAGCGAAAGTTCAGCGGTAAGTATTTCGACACCCGCCTCGCGGCAGTATCCGTACGCTTTGCCCGCATCTGTTTCCGCCGAAGGGACCTTGCCAACCAGGCCGACGGTCACTTCAATTCCCCTGTTCGCGAGCAATCCGGCGATGATGAAACCATCCCCGGCATTGTTACCTGAACCACACAAAACACTGACTTTCCCAGGAGAGGGTGCCTGCCCCAGCAGAACATCTACACAGGCTTGCGCCGCGCTACGCATCAATTTGATGCCTGGGATACCCTTTTCCTCGATGGTTATCCGATCGAGTTCACGAACCTGCTGCGCCAGATAGATTGAAGTCACGGTCTTGTTCACCTACATTCAAACCCTGATTATAGGACAATGCCCGCCTTTATCTGAGATTAGCCCTGAGATTCCTCGAAAAATGACACTGAATCACCACCACAAAGTTGAATGGGAAGAACTCAAAGGCCTGCTGCCTGGTTGGGGACGGGAACTCGGCTTCTCTGGAGTCGGCGTTGCAGATATCAATCTCGAAGACCACCGGAACCGACTGCAGGGCTGGCTGGCTGATGAATACCACGGCGAGATGGAGTACATGGCCCGGCACGGGAGCATGCGATGGCAACCCAAACTTCTACATCCGGGCACTCATTCGATCATTACCGTTAAAATCGATTATCTGCAAAAGCAGCCAGCACCTGAAGAAATTCTGGCGCAGGCAGACAAGGCATACATCTCGAGGTATGCACTTGGGAGGGATTACCACAAAGTAATCCGCAACAAACTAAAACGCCTGGTCAAAAAGATCAGTGATCATTGCGAGAACCTGGGGTTCCATGACTTTGATTCACGCGTTTTTACCGACAGTGCACCGATCCTTGAAAAGGCGCTTGCAGAGAAGTCAGGACTGGGGTGGATCGGAAAACATACTTTACTGATCAACGAAAAGGAGGGATCCTGGTTTTTCCTGGGCGAGATCCTCACCAACCTCCCACTTACCCAAAGCCCCAGCGCGCAGACCAATCGCTGTGGTTCATGTACCGCCTGTATTGATATATGCCCCACAAAAGCAATCGTCGCGCCTTACACACTGGACGCAAGACGATGTATTTCTTACCTAACAATTGAACACAGGGGCGTTATACCCCTGGAGCTTCGAAAACCAATGGGTAACAGGGTCTTTGGTTGCGATGATTGCCAGCTGACATGCCCATGGAATCGATACGCGAAGCAGTCCTTGGAACCAGACTTCGAGCCGAGACACGGGCTTGAAGCAACTGACCTTCTTAATCTCTTTAGCTGGAACGAGGAGGAGTTTCTAAAGAATACGGAAGGCTCTGCCATACGGCGTACGGGCTATGAAGGATGGCTTCGAAACCTTGCGATTGGTCTGGGAAATATTGATTTTAAAGCAAGCGCTACTGCAGAGACTGCGTCCAGCGAGGCTGTGGTAGCAGCACTGGAGAGCCGCATTGGGTACTCAACACTGGTAGATCATCACATTGAATGGGCAATCTGCCAGCATCAGCGCGTTATCAGCTCATCTTGAAGAAATGCGCTCGATAATGCTTTAACTCTTCAATCGATTCCAGGATGTCATCCAGCGCCCGGTGAGCACCTTTTTTTTGATGACTGGCCGCAATATCGGGTCGCCATCGCACAGCCAGCTCCTTCACGGTGCTGACATCCAGATTACGGTAATGCAGGAAATTCTCTAACTCGGGCATGTACTTCACCAGGAATCTTCGATCCTGACCGATGCTGTTTCCACACAAGGGCGATACCCCCGCTGTGGTGTGTTCCTTCAGGAACGCAAGCGTTGAGTGCTCCGCCTCACGCTCACTGATCCCTTTCTCACGAACCAGATCAATCAACCCGGACTCATTGTGATGCTTGGTGTTCCACTCGTCCATCCCGGCAATCAGATCTTCACTTTGCCGGACATAAATCACAGGCCCCTGGGCAATAAGATTGAGCTCTGAGTCTGTTACAAGAGTGGCGAGCTCCAATATACGTTCCGCTTCCGGATCCAGCCCGGTCATCTCCAGATCCATCCACACGAGGTTCTGGTTCGTGCTATTAGTCATGTTCTTTCCGAAAAGAGTCGCGGCCAGGACAGCCAAAGGCAGTATGGTACCTGAAAAACACCTTTCTTCTCCAAGAAGATTTGTAAGTCAGTGTAGAATAAGCGGCGGCCAGAATCGGAACGTCCCATGATACCTCTTGTAATAGAACCAAACGCGCTTGCGGAATTGCTTGACGATGAGCCTGAAGGCACCGAATACCTCGTCGTTGACCTCTGTCGGGACGAGAACTACCAGCGCCACCACATACCTGGCGCAGTCCACATCTCACCGTCCGAACTGGTCTCGGGCGAACAGCCTGCGGTCGGCAAACTCCCTCCTTTAGACAGACTGGAAAACCTTTTCTCGCGTATCGGTTACGATCCGGGAAAACACATCATCGCCTACGACGACGAAGGCGGCGGTTGGGCAGGCCGTTTTATATGGACCCTGGATGTTGTCGGACATAAAAACAGCTCCTACCTGAACGGGGGACTTATTGCTTGGGCTGACGACCAGCTTCCATTGACAGCAAGCGCAACGGAAACCAAAGAAACAAGCGTCTCCCTGACTATTCACCCTGAATTTATCGCCGAGAAAGAAGAGGTATTGGCCTCGCTTAATGACGCCAACACCCAAATCTGGGACGCTAGATCACCTGAAGAGTACATGGGGGAAAAAGTCTTTGCCGCGCGCGGTGGACACATCCCAGGTGCGATTAATTTTGACTGGTTGGAGCTGATGGACAGGCAAAAAGGGCTACGACTTCGGCAAGACATCGCCAATTTAGTCAGCGCAAAAGGATTTGAGTCCTCAAGTAAAATTATTACCCATTGTCAGACACATCATCGATCAGGGCTCACCTACCTGGTCGGAAAGGTTCTTGATCTCAATATTAAGGCTTATCATGGATCCTGGGCAGAATGGGGAAACGATTCAGATACGCCAATAGATAACCCGGCAGCCTGACCCCGTGTTTGCTTTTCTTCAACGACTCATCCCCAAACATTTCCTTAGCAGGGTCGTAGGATCTGTTGCCAAAAGCGAGCTGCCTTTGATCAAAGGTTTGTTCATTAACATATTCTGTATGCTCTACAGGATTGACCTGGGTGAAGCACAGCGAGAAAAAGCATCCGATTACCGATCCTTCAGCGACTTTTTTACCAGATCCCTGAAGCCCGGAAGGCGAACTATCCAGGGCACCGTCAGCAGCCCCGCAGACGGGACCGTCGCAGCACTGGGTAATATTGATGGTGATACCCTCATCCAGTCAAAGAATCATTCTTACTCACTGGCAAAACTCCTCGCCAGCAACGACATTGACGATTTTGCAGCCGGCTCCTTCATCACGATCTACCTTGCCCCTCACAACTACCACCGGGTGCATGTGCCATGGGCAGGAGAACTTCACCACGCGACCTATGTCCCCGGAGACCTTTTTTCGGTCAACCAATCAACAGCTTTGCACCTGCCTGACCTTTTCGCGAGAAATGAGCGATTAGTCTGCAGGTTCCGGACCGACACTGGCCCCACAGCTGCTGTGTTGGTAGGCGCCATGCTGGTTGCGGCTATCAAACCTGCCTGGCTTGACGAGGCCTACAAGCCAAGGTTACAGATCACCACCGAAATGAAACGTGTCTTTCACCAAGGCGATGAACTCGGTCAATTTGAAATGGGTTCCACAGTAATTCTGGTCTTCAAGGAACGAATGGCTTTCTCTGTGAAAGAAGGCGAGCAGGTGAAATACGGCCAATCGATCGTTTCTTAGTCAGATATTACACGCCAGCGATATCTTCAAGGCCTCTTAACGCCATCGTTAACCGATCAATGCCCAGCGCCACACCTGCACATCTCGGGAGATCATCAATGACGGCGAGCAACTCCATGTCATCTTCGATTATCGGCTTGCCGGTTAATCGCCGTTGCTTGTTGTTCTCTGCAAATCGTCGAGTTAGCTCTTGCCCATCACACAGTTCCTGGTAGGCATTAGCGATTTCAACACCACCCACATAGAGTTCAAAACGATCGCTAACCAGATCACCCGTCGACAGTTGTTTTGTTTCCGCGAGCGCTGCCTGACACGCAGGAAAGTCATAAACGATCGTCGGCGCCAATAGCTGTGGTTCGATAGCATACGAAAACACCGCGTCCAGATAGTCACCCAGCGTAGAGCGCTCATCCAGGTGCGCTGTGATTCCCGGAGCGACAAGCCCAGCCAGCCCCTCAACCCCTAACGGGTGGGGGTTTACCTTGAGATGTTTTTCGAACAACTCGCGGTATGAATAGCGATCATTGATCCGGCTAATTGGTTGAATGCTGTACTTCTCCATCTGCTTGCCGACATACTTCAGCATAGCCTGAAGGTCATCCATCAGTTCAGCCAGGGAGTGATCGCATCGATACCATTCCAGCATTTGGAATTCCACACGATGACGTCGACCGATTTCTCCACCCCGATAAGCGGGACAAATTTGGAAAATGCTGAGTCGATGCTCGGCAAGAAGGCACTTCATTGCATATTCGGGCGAGGTCTGGAGATACCCCTGCCGCCCCACCTGAATATTCTCCAGGTGGGTTTCGCTTGATCCAGTTAACCTGAGCGTGGCGGTTGTCACCTCAAGGACTTCTTTAGAATAAAAGTAATCCCTGATTGAGCGCAGTAGCCTGCTTCTGAACTCGAGGCGAGATCGACCTCTCTGTTCATCGCCCTGGCTGATTACTGTTTTACCCGGTTCTGGTATTCAGCTGTACGGGTATCGACTCGAACCACTTCCCCGATATTAATAAAGAGCGGCACTTTTACGACTGCACCCGTACTTAATGTCGCCGGCTTAGTGCCACCCTGAGCCGTATCACCTTTTAAACCAGGGTCAGTTTCTGCGACTTCCAGTTCCACAAAATTAGCCGGTGCCACCGCAATGGGAACCTCGTCCCAAAGAGTCACGGTAACCTTATCCGTCTCTTTCAACCATCGAATGCTGTCTTCAACTGCCGCTTGATCGGCGGCGAGCTGCTCATAGCTGCCATCAGTTTTCATAAAATGCCAGTACTGGCCGTCCGCATAGAGATACTCCATGTCATGCTCCATCACATCGGCACCTTCAAGCGATTCCCCGGACTTGAATGTCCTTTCCCAGACCCGTCCTGTTTTCAGGTTTTTAAGCCTGACGCGATTAAACGCCTGGCCTTTCCCCGGTTTAACGAATTCATTTTCAACAATGTTGCACGGATCTCCTTCCAGCATGACCTTAAGACCCGACTTGAATTCGTTGGTAGAATAACTTGCCATTAATCCTCTTCCCTAGATTTGCATATGACAATGATAACCCTAAGCGAAGCCGGTTCCCACGACCAGCCTTGGCAATGGCACTTGCAACATGCGATCAGGAGTATTCCTGCGTTGGCATCTCACCTGGGTGTCCAACTGGATGATATAGACCAGGATTTCCCCTTGCTGGCACCGAGGCCCTATCTGGATCGCATCGTGAACGGCGATGCCTCTGATCCACTCCTGCTACAGATACTTCCAAGGTCACAGGAAAACGAATCCGGACCACAGTATTTCAGGGATCCTCTGCAGGAAGGAAATTTGATCACCCGGACCCGCGGGCTGATTCAAAAATACAATGGCCGTGCGCTTGTGATCACCACCGGCGCTTGTGCTATTAATTGTCGCTACTGTTTCCGCCGCCATTTCCCCTATGGCGAGAACAATCCCTCGAGCTCTAACTGGACTGGAATCTATCAGCACCTCGCCAGCGACACATCACTCTCGGAGGTGATCCTGAGTGGCGGGGATCCATTAATCCTTGGTGATCGCCAGTTAAGCGACATCATCACAAAACTCGATTCCATCGAGACCATCGATACAATCCGACTGCATACCCGGCTACCGGTAGTGATCCCCCAGCGAATTTGTCCGGAGTTGCTTGATTGGGTAAATCGATGTCACAAAAAAGTTGTCTTTGTGTTGCACACTAACCACCCCAACGAAATCGATGACCACGTCGTTGATGCAGTTAGCGCACTTCGAGATGCTGGAGCTACCTTACTCAACCAGAGTGTTTTGCTGCGCGACGTCAATAACTCGCCAGAGGTACTCGTGAAGCTGTCGAGACAATTGTTTGACGCGGGTGTGCTGCCTTATTATCTGCATCTTCTTGACCCCGTAGCAGGCGCGCAGCATTTCGATGTTCCGGAAGTCGAGGGAGTCAACCTAATACGACAAATATCCGGCCAGTTGCCAGGATACCTTGTCCCCAGGCTTGCAAGAGAAATATCTGGCGCTGACGCTAAACAGGTTATCGCTGGGCAATGATTTGCGAAGGACTCACCTTTCGCGGACATCCCATATGGTATAGTTTACGCTTGATCCAAGGGACGTAAATGAGCGACAAAGAACCCATTCGATTGCTGATTCTGGAACAATCCCTAAATCGCGCAGAGGAGCTTATTGTCTTGCTAAGATCGGCAGGACGCGCAACTCGCGCCCACCAGATCGGATCCGATGCAGATTTCTTAGCAAAAATTTCCGAACAGCCTTGGGACTTGATCCTGGCGGCCAACGAGGCCAACGGATTTACGATACAGTCGGTGATTTCCCAGCTGCAAATGCTGGATAAAGATATACCCGTTATCATGCTCGCCGATAACCGCGATCCTGGATCAATCACCCAAGGCCTGAAAATGGGTGCCATCGATGTGGCACTCGACGATGACGATGAACGACTGCTACTGCTAATCCAGCGCGAGCTGAAGAATCTTGAGACCAGGCGCCAGAAACGAAGGGCCGAGGTCGAGCTGAAAGAAACAGACAGAAGAAACAACCTGCTCCTCGATTCATCCACAACTGCGATCGCCTATGTTCATGAAGGCATGCATATCTACACCAACCAGGCCTATGCGGACCTGTTTGGATATGAGGACCCGGATGAGTATGCCGGCATTCCCATCATTGACCTGATCGCCAAAGAGGATCAGGGAAAGTTTAAAACTTTCCTAAAATCCCTTGATAGGGATGAAACCCAGGAAGCAGAATTTGGTTGCGTCGATAACGAGGGGGCAACCATTTTGACGAAACTCACCATGTCACCCGCCACCTACGATAGCGAGCCCTGCACGCAGGCCATCTTTAAACCACTTGTAGATTCGTCCGAACTCGAGGACAGGATTAAGGAAATATCCAGCCAGGATCTTTTGACCGGCCTGTTCAACAGGCAGTACTTCATTGAAGTACTCGACCAGGCTGTTGATAACGCAAACCAGGGAAAACAATCTTCCATTATCTTCTACATGGTTATAGACCATTTCCCTCGCATTCGTTCTGATGCGGGCATTTCAAACGCCGATCTCGTATTGGGGGATCTGGCCTCTGTGATACGCGGTAAAGTCCCGGATGATCACTTGATAGCCCGTTTCGGGGATGATGTTTTTACGTTACTGATTGAGGGCAACGATAAAGCTGCGGCCGAAGAGTTGGCCGAAACCATTCGGACCACGGCTGAGGAGCATATGTTCGAGGCATCCGGTAAAAATTACCAGGTGACACTCAGTATCGGACTTTCAATGATTGCCGAGAACACCTCTACTGTTGAACAAGCAATATCCCGGGCATACCAGGCATCTGACTCAATCGAGGAGGGGAATGCCATTGCTTTCTATGAGCCGAAAAATCCTACTGTCGGAGAAGGCGGCCAGTCCATATCTGCAGATACACTGAAGGCTCTTGTAAGCCATGCACTTGACGAGGACCAGTTCAAACTCAATTTCCAGCCTATTATTTCACTACACGGGGAAGATGAAGAACAGTTCGAAGTGTTACTCAGGCTGCCGGATGCAGAGGGTAACGCTCTTAGACCAGCCCAGTTTATGGGGTCGGCAGAGGATGCAGGATTACTTCAAAAGATTGACAGGTGGGTCGTTTTTCATGCTATCAAACAACTGGCAAAACAGAGAGAAGCCGGCGGGAAGGCGCGTCTGTTCATTAATGTCAGTCACAAAACACTGGCCGATGAAGAATTCCTGCCTTGGATGAGTGTCTCCCTGAAGGCTTCCAGGCTTGCAAGCGATAGCATCGTCTTCCAGTTACATGAGAATGATGCGACTTCCTACATCAAGCAGGCAGCCAAGTTCACGAAGGGTTTACAGGAACTGCATATCAAATCTTCCATCAACCATTTCGGTTGTTCTCTTAACCCGTTCAATCTGCTCAAACACCTGACCCCGGATATTGTAAAACTGGATGGTTCTTTCGCAAACGAGATTGAAAAAAACGAAGAAAAGCGGGAAGAACTCATCAAAATAGTTCGGTCCCTTCAGGCGTCCGGCGTTCTGACTGCGATCTCCGGCGTGGAAGACCCTTCGACCCTGCCGACGCTGTTTATGACGGGTATTAATTACATTCAGGGCAACTACATTTCTGAGCCACTTGATGACATAGACTACGATTTTTCTTCGGAAGGTCTCTAGAAAGCCATAACGGTCTCCTCTAGATATGATGCAATTCCTTGTCCCTGATTCCCATCAGGTAAAGAAGACTATCCAGGCCTAGTGTAGAGATAGCGTGACCTGCACTTTCCCTGACAAGGGGTTTGGCATGAAAGGCAATTCCAAGCCCTGCAATGTCCAGCATCGCTAGATCGTTTGCGCCATCACCAACCGCAATCGTTTGTTGAAGCGATATTCCTTCCTTATCAGCTAATTGCTTCAAAAGGTCTGCTTTACGGTCTGCATCCACGATGGGGCTGAGAACACGCCCGGTGAGAACCCCGTCTGCTATTTCCAACTCGTTAGCATAGACATAATCAACGCCGAGTTTTTCCTGTAACAACTTGCCAAAGTAGCTGAATCCGCCGGATAATATCGCTGTTTTGTATCCAAGGTGATTCAGCGTCTTGAAAAGGTGCTCGGCACCTTCCATCAACGGTAATCGATCTGCGACTTTCGCAAGGGCGCTAACGGGAAGTCCCCTGAGAAGCTCCACGCGTTTTGCAAGGCTCATCGAAAAATCCAACTCCCCGGCCATTGCCCTTGATGTGATATCAGCAACCTCGGCACCCACTCCAGCTTCAACCGCCAGCTCGTCGATAACTTCTGTCTTGATAAGCGTCGAATCCATATCAAAAGCTATGAGCCTTCGGTTCCTTCTATAGATCCCATCTTCCTGGACTGCCACATCGATATCCAGATCCGCGCAAACTGCCAACAGTTGCTCCCGGAAGGGTTCATCGGGTTCCCCGCGTAAGGAAAACTCTACGCAGGCTTTTGATATCTCTCCTGATTC
The DNA here is from genome assembly GCA_012961165.1 of Gammaproteobacteria bacterium. Classification (GTDB taxonomy): domain Bacteria; phylum Pseudomonadota; class Gammaproteobacteria; order Pseudomonadales; family Azotimanducaceae; genus UBA9659. The sequence goes on from DTZW01000398.1 coordinate 47,975, forward strand.
ATGTAACGGCACCCGGCCAGAGAGCCGAATAATGTTGTCAATATTGAGGCCACTTGCTGCGATGATTTCACACACTATCGCTATATGTGAAGCTTTGATACGCCGTGCCAGCAGCGTCAGAATATAACGGGATGCACCCTGTAGTCCGACCCATTGCTCATAACTTTCTTCAGAAACAGGGGTGAACCTGACCAGGACGCCCAATCGCTCAGATTGCTCACGCAATGCTTCAAGAACGTCTTCAAGAATGCCCGGCACATTGACCAGAATCCCTAGAGACAGGTGATTGTGGATAACCGACTGGCCGACGTCGAGAATATCGACGTCAAGACTACCTAACAATTTTGAAATCGTTGCGGTGATACCTGGTTTGTCTTCACCCGACACACTGATCAACACCAGCTCGTTCATGGAGGCTCCTTTGAGAGTCCGTATTATGCGGCAAACGTTAGCAGTAGCAATGTTGCGGGGTTCGTTATCGGCTATACTCTGCAACGATTTTATTACCTACCGCGAGATCCATGACTGACGGGAAACGCCCCAGGAAGCGTCGGCTCACAGCCCTCCTCGTTGTACTTCCACTTCTCGCTGGCGGGCTCGTATTCTTCACTATTACCCAATATCAGGCGAGAGTAGTCGAATTGGAGCAATCCCGATTTGGCCAGTCATCAGCACGGCAGTTGGCCGCACAGGTGGCAAGCTACGTAGTAGAAGACAACCTACTTTCACTTAACGTCATCGTCGCACAACTCACCCGCAATGAACCCCTTCAGTTCGTCGCCATCTACGATGAAAGTAACCAGCTGATCGTCCAGAGCGGCAAGGAAGAACGAACAAACACATCCTATACCGCAGAAGTGACTTTTCAGGATTCCCTGGTCGGCCGGGTTCGAATGACAGTTTCACACGCCGAAACAGACAAGCAGTTGCTAGGTTGGATTCTATTGATGCTTGCCGCGGGGTACAGCTTTCTGGTCTGGCGATTTGCAACATCAATAACCAGCTGGGTTAACCACGGGACTCAATCCGAACCGGTGGCCAACCAGGTACTTGAAACGCCACCGCAAACTGATCACGGCCCTACTGAAGAATGCATACTCGTCGTTAGAATCCGGCCTGCAAGACACCTGAAGCAACACTTCGACAAGTTTTTCAAGGCGGCAAACCTATACGGGGGTATCGTTGAGCAAACCACGCCCGAAGAACTGGTCATTCATTTTGACAGCTCGGATGCCATGTACATGGCGACCTGCTCTGGCCTGTTAATCCAGAAGATAGCAGCTAAAGTGAACGGCAAGATCGCGTTTGGCGGTACCCTGGACCTGCTGAACGAAGAACCAGAAAAAATTCGCAAAGCTGCAAGCTATCTTGCGTCAATTGCAGAGGGCAACCTGATCGCTGCTCATGGCTATTCACCCTTGTCGGACCGGGTTGAATTACAATCCTTTCACCATGCGCTGGTGGACTCAAAGGGCCTGTTAAGAATCGCGGGACTAATCAATCCTGAACTGCTCAATAATCAGGCGAGCCAGCTTGCGACTCCTGGCTAGTCGCCCTTCTCTACCAGTACGCCATCAACCTTCTGGAAACCGCGTGGTAATTTCAGGCCACGGCGAGCCCTTTCCCCTCGATAATGCTCAAGATCATCTATCTTAAGATTCAGCGTTCGTTTACCGGATTGGACAACAAGCGTGTCTACCTCTGAAAAGACCCGAACATGCGCCATAAATTCCTCGCGGGATTCCACTCTTGCCTTGGGAATGTTCATGATCTTCACCCCTTTACCACGCCCCAGGCTAGGGAGATCAGCCACTGGGAAGATCAGCAATCGACCCTCGTTGCTGAACGCAGCGATATAGTCATGTTTTTCATCACCAAGCAGCGCTGGCTGGTTAACAATCCCGCCTTTTGGCACCGACAGTACCGATTTCCCTGCCTTGTTCTTGGTCACCATATCTTCGAGCCTACCAATGAAACCATAACCAGCGTCACTGGAGAGAACAAACCGGGTGTCCTTCTCACCCAAAACCACACCGGTGTAGAATGCTCCATCTGGCGGGTTGAACCGTCCAGTTAAAGGCTCCCCCTGCCCCCTTGCTGATGGCAAGGTGTGCATAGCCCCGGTATAGGCACGCCCTGTTGAATCGAAAAATATGGCATCCTGGTTCGAGCGGCCGGGAAGTGCCTGTAGAAAGCCATCGCCAGACCGATAGCTCAGGTCTTCCGGATTTACCTCATGACCTTTTGCCGCCCGGACCCAGCCTTTCTGCGAGAGCACAACCGTAACCGATTCTGTAGATACTAGATCCTTTTCTGCAAAAGCCTGCGCATCGCCACGCACAACGATCTCGCAAACGCGGTCATCACCGTAGGTTTCGGCATCTTCCATCAGCTCTTTCTTAATGAGCGTTTTCAGCCTGACCTTCGATTTAATCGTTTTCTCCAGGTCGGCTCTTTCTGCATTGAGTTCATCTTGTTCGCCCGAGATACGGGTTTCTTCAAGCCTGGCGAGTTGTCGTAAGCGCAGGTCAAGAATCGCGTCAGCCTGCAGATCTGACAATTTGAACGTCCTAATCAACGCCTGCTTGGGCTTCTCCTCGGCCCGGATGACTTTGATCACCTCATCAATATTCAGGTAAGCGATCATCAGGCCTTCAAGGATATGCAATCGACCAAGGATCTTGTCCAAACGAAATTGCAGCCGTCTGAGCACTGTATCTTTTCTGAACTTCAACCATTCATTCAGCAACTCAAGGAGCGGCCGCACCCTCGGCTTGCCGTCGATACCGATCATGTTGAAGTTCACCCGGTGGGTTCTCTCAAGATCGGTCGTAGCGAAAAGATGCGCCATAAGCTGGTCGGCATCCACCCGATTGGACTTTGGTACAACTACAATTCGGGTAGGGCATTCGTGATCGGACTCATCGCGCAGGTCTACTACCATCGGCAGTTTCTTAGCCTGCATTTGTCCGGCGATCTGCTCAAGAATTTTGGTTCCGGAAACCTGGAACGGTAGCGCAGTTATTACGATATCACCGTCCTCCCGCGAATAAACCGCTCGCGCTCGAACAGCACCACGGCCTGTTTCATAAAGCTGTCTGATGTCTTCACTACTGGATATTATCTCAGCACCCGTTGGGAAATCAGGACCCCGAACATGCTCCATGATGTCCTTCAACGTGGATTTGGGGTTGTCGAGTAGTCGAATGCAGGCACTAACAACTTCATTAAGGTTGTGTGGCGGGATATCCGTTGCCATTCCCACGGCTATTCCACTTCCACCATTCAGCAGGATATTAGGCACGCGCGCAGGAAGATTAAGCGGTTCGGCAAGGGTTCCGTCAAAGTTGGGTGTCCAGTCAACCGTTCCCTGTTTTAGTTCACCTAACAGAACTTCAGAATAGGCGGCCAGTTTGGATTCTGTGTAACGCATGGCAGCGTAGGACTTGGGGTCATCCGGGGATCCCCAGTTACCCTGCCCATCGACCAGCGGATAGCGATAGCTGAACGATTGCGCCATCAGCACCATCGCCTCGTAACATGCGGAATCACCGTGAGGGTGAAACTTACCGAGGACGTCGCCAATGGTCCGCGCGGACTTGACATACTTTGCATCTGCGCTAAGCCGCAGCTCGCTCATCGCATAAACAATTCGCCTCTGCACCGGTTTTAGCCCGTCACCAATGTGCGGCAGCGCCCTGTCATTGATGACATACATCGCATAGTTCAGGTATGCGCTCTCTGTGTAGTCAGCAAGCGAAACCTTTTCAAAATCGTCATCAATCATATTTTCAGTCATTGTGCTTTCTCTTTCGACAAGAGTTCTGGTGTCTCTTGATCGGCTCTATGTTCTTGTATGTTCTTGTATGTTCTTCTCGGGGACGTTAGCTAAGTGCAGCTATGTCACCTTTCTTCTCGAGCCAGATCTTTCGATCCGGCGCCCTCTTTTTCGAGAGCAGCATATCCAGCATTTCGTCAACCGATGTTGCTTTCCCTGGAGTCAGTTGTACGAGCCGCCGTGTATCCGGCGCCATTGCGGTCTCACGAAGCTGGAGCGGATTCATCTCACCCAATCCCTTAAAACGTTGCACGACCACTTTTCCCGGAATCTTCTCTGCCGCGATTCTGTCCAGGATGCCCTGGCGCTCACCTTCATCAAGCGCGTAGAAGACTTCCTTGCCAGCGTCCACGCGATACAGTGGGGGCATCGCCACAAATACATGACCCTCTTCAACCAGGGCTCGAAAATGTCGCACAAACAAAGCAATCAACAAGCTCGCAATGTGCAGGCCATCCGAATCCGCGTCCGCAAGAATGCAGACCTTGCCATAACGCAACTTGGCCAAGTCATCTGAGCCCGGGTCAATTCCCAGGGCAACTGAAATATCATGGACTTCCTGGGAGGCTAGAATCTCAGACGAATCAACCTCCCAGGTGTTCAGGATTTTACCCCGCAGCGGCATGATCGCCTGGGTCTCACGATTCCTTGCCTGTTTGGCTGAACCGCCTGCCGAGTCTCCTTCTACCAGAAAGAGCTCACCCATCATGGCGTCACTACAGGAGCAATCGGCCAATTTCCCGGGTAGCGCGGGGCCACTGGTCAACTTCTTTCTTGCGACCTTTTTCCCCGCGCGCAGCCGAGCCTGGGCACTCGTGATCGCTAGTTCAGCGATCGCCTCACCTTCTGTAACATGCTGATTCAGCCATAGTGAAAAACTATCTTTTACAACGCCTGAAATAAAGGATACCGCCTGTCTCGAATTCAGGCGTTCTTTAGCCTGACCAGCGAACTGCGGGTCGATCATCTTGGCCGAGAGGACATAGTTACACTTGTCCCATATGTCTTCGGCGGTAATCTTGATACCTCTGGGTACAAGGTTGCGGAATTCACAGAACTCCCTGAGTGCTTCCAGCAGTCCAGCACGCAATCCATTGACATGAGTACCACCCTGGGTCGTTGGAATCAGGTTCACGTAACTTTCGGTGATTAACTCTCCGCTTTCCCCCTGCCATTGCACCGCCCAGTCTACTGCTTCGTCTCTGCCTGACATTGAGCCGGTAAAAGGTATTTCGGGAAGGAGTTCGAGACCCTCAAGTTCCGCTCCGAGGTAATCCTCAAGCCCATACTCAAAGAACCATTCAAAGAGCTTTTCTTCCTCTTTGCTGGCAGTTTCATCCTGAAATACAACCTTCAATCCCGGGCACAGTACTGCCTTGGCCCGAAGCAGGTGCTTGAGCCTGGAAACAGAGAATTTTGGTGAATCGAAATAGGATGCGTCAGGTTTGAAGTGGATCATCGTACCGGTGTTCCGCTTACCTACCTTATCCTTGACGGTTAGCTTTCCCTGCTTTTCACCACCCTTGAAAGACATGTGATGCAGTTTCCCATCACGCTTGATGAACACTTCAAAGGTTTCCGACAGGGCATTGACCACCGACACGCCAACACCATGGAGGCCACCGGAGAACTTGTAATGGTCACTATTGAATTTGGCGCCAGAATGAAGCCGGGTGAGAATGAGCTCTACGCCAGACAACTTTTCTTTCTTGTGTATATCAACCGGCATGCCACGGCCATTGTCGCTTACGGACATTGAGCCATCTTTACGAAGCGTCACCCTGATTTCTGTCGCGTGGCCCTCGAGGGCTTCATCGACACTATTATCGATAACTTCCTGCGCAAGATGATTGGGTCTGGTTGTATCGGTGTACATTCCCGGTCGTTTCTTGACCGGCTCAAGCCCTTCAAGGACCTCGATGGAGTCTGCTTTATAACTGGATGACATTTGTGACCAAATTATTATGAGGCGAAAAGTCGCGGCTATCTATGATGTTCGCCCGGTGATTCAACCTGACAGGAAATCAGGGAATGTCGCTCGGCAAATTATAAGGATTTAGACACGGATTTCTCGAAAAAAGATCAGGAAAATTCCAATGGCTCCAGGGAATAGCCATGCTCAATACAATAAGTTAAGAGCTCACCAAGATACTTGTTGATCTGGGACTTCTCATCCGGCTGGAACATGTGCTCATTGGGAGTCGGGTATCGGAACCGAAAATTCCGATGCCGCTCGAATCGAACGACTTCAGCAGAATTAACGTCGTGATAAATCCTAAGCTCAAGGCTGGGCCACTTTATGAGTGGTTTCTCGTTCTCTGAGCTTACAGTGACGGCCACCATTGTTGTGAACGGGCAGCGTTCCTTAATGTTGATCACAACTGTCGCGCCCTCTTCCGTTCGGGTTCGTATCCCGAACTCGATATCATTCTCTGAATCCATGCCAGGGAACAGCTGGCGCAGGCGGATGTAATTAGCATCACACTCCGCCATATCGGCGGCCAAATCAGGAATGTAGATATATCGGTTGGTCATTTCACTGTTTCATTGTGGAGGGCAAAAGTGCTAACTAAAAGGTATAAAAAGGTTACCACAATCTTGTTAGAAGAAAGTCGTGATCTGCTCTTGAATTTTCGCTAAAATTGTTCTCGAATTTGTTGCAAAAGAGCCCAGAAACTCACCCATCACTGCACAGATTTCATCGAGGGTAAGCGGGAACCCCTGATAGGTTTCATCCTTCGACTGACTATTCATGATTCATGACTTCGACAATCAACTTTTCTACCCTACCCAGGGCTCCCTGATTCGACTCCATCACTTTGTTCGCAGCACTCACAAGACGATTGGATTCATCGACATTTTCCATCAGGTTTATGACAACTTGCTGCAACTCCTGACCATCTCTCACAATCATGATCGCCTGGCTGTCGATAAACTGTTGTGCAATATCCTCTATATTGTCCAGATGGCGCCCCATGACGGTTGGTGTACCCGCACGAATTGCCTCAAGCAGATTGTGACCGCCAATCGGCACAAGACTCCCTCCTACGAAGGCCACCGATGCCAGCTCAAAAAGCGCATCAAGCTCACCCATCACATCAACCAGAAACACCTCATCGTGCAGCGCCACCGCCCTGCCATCACTAAAACTCACCACGGAATGCCCCGAGGATTCCAACGCACGCCTCACCTGGTCGCATCTATGAGTATGGCGCGGCGCCAAAACCAGAAGGAAATCGGGTATCAGTTCCTGTAAGGCCGGAAGCAGTGACAATAACGCTGCTTCTTCTCCGTTATGTGTGCTGGCCCCCAGCAGAATGTGTCTGCCTGCAACCAGCCGGCGGGAACGGTTCAACCTATCGACGTACCCTCGCGCCATCACTGCATCAAACTTGATGCTGCCGGTCACATGAACTTTCGATGCGTCCGCTCCAAGCGAAACAAACCTGTCTTTATGGTGCCGAGTCTGAACCGCCAACAGGCTCAGTGATCGCAACATGGGCAAAATCAGCGGCGCAATTCGCCTGTAGCCTTTTGCTGACCGAGACGATAACCGGCCATTGACCAACAGGGTGGGAACTCCACTCCGCGCACAACCTTCAATCATGTTCGGCCATAATTCTGTGTCGATAGTAATCAACATCCGGGGTTTGTTGTTTCGGAGGAATCGGTCTATCGAACCCGGCAGATCGTATGGGACATAACAGTTTTCCACCTCATCGGCCAGCAGGGCTTGTACACGTTCACGGCCAGTTGGCGTCATATTGGATACCAGGCAAACATAACCTCGGCCGAGGAGGCTGCGAACCAGGGGCACCGCGGCAATCGTTTCACCTGCGGATACCGCATGTATCCAAACAACCTTCCCCGGCTGCTTCGACCGATAGAATCCAAAACGCTCTGAGATAGCCATGCGGTAGCCAGGCTCCTTCAGGGAACGCTTTAACAACCGCAGCAGCACAAACGGGATCAAAAGGTAAAAAATAGCGCTATAGAACAATCTAGCCAAAGTGAGATTGAAAACCTGGAGAAATGATATCGAAGAATAACTGTGTACCGGACACGATGCTACAGAGTCAGTAAAACCGGATACAAACACAAGCGTGTATAATTCCGGTTCTCCAGGGCCCGGGATTCATTCATTTTTTTATGACCAACACGACGCATCAGTTCGACACCATCATTCTCGGTGGCGGTATCGCCGGGCTATGGTTACTTAGCCTGCTTCGCAAGCACGGTTTTGAAGCGATCCTGCTCGAGAAAGAAGGCTTGGGATCAGGGCAGACTTTTGCATCCCAGGGAATGATTCACGGTGGAATCAAATATTCGCTCGCAGGCGCAATGACCGGCGCATCTGAATCTATTGCAGATATGCCCTTGCGCTGGCGTTCGTGCCTTGCAGGCACTGATAGCGTTAACCTGAAGGGGGTCACTGTATTGAGCGATGCATACTATATGTTTTCCGATGCTCGCCTCAGCTCAAAACTGACCGCGTTCTTTGGCAGTAAGACACTCGAAGGACGGGTTGCATCAGTTCCTGCAGCTAACTACCCAAAGGTTTTTCAGTCACCGTCATTTAGAGGATTGCTCTATAAACTCAATGACCTCGTCCTGGATACCCGCTCCCTGATTACCCATTTACACCATCAGCTTAAAGACTACATATTCGAAGGAAACGTGAGCTTCGAGCACACAAGCGGCCGGGTTACGCATCTCCAACTAGATGATGGGCTCACCGTCAGTGCAGATACCTATGTCCTTGCAGCAGGCAAGGGAAACGGAGAACTAATCGAGGATCTCGGGCTGGAAGTGCCAATGCAGCTTCGGCCACTTCACCAGGTTGTTGTTAAAGGGAAGACATTGCCTGATCTGTTTGCACATGCCGTGACTTTAAGGTCTGCGGATAAGCCACGCATTACCTTCACCACCCACACCACGGCTGACACCAAAGCCTGGTACCTCGGGGGTCAACTCGCTGAATCCGGTGTCGCTCGAAATGAAGCAGAACAGATTGAATTCGCGAAGACAGAACTGGCTGCCATCATGCCCTGGATGGACTACTCTGGCTGCGAGTTCTCAACTTTCCGAATAGACCGGGCGGAGGCCGGCGGCGAAACCCTGTTACGCCCGGACACGCCTTACGTACGCAGGCATGGAAACGTAGTTGTATGCTGGCCCACCAAACTTACCCTGGCGCCCATGATGGGGGACATGTTCATGAAACTCATGGCAGAGCCGAAAGCGGGCCTAGCCGCGCCTCCCAATCTCCCCCGAGCCTCAATCGGAAGATCTTCATGGGAGTGAAGCTGGGACGATGCAATCTTGAAACAGGCAGAATCTCGCTAGGCACCGTCAAGTTTGGCCGCAATACTGACGTTAAGTACCCTGCGAAATTTGAACTTCCCGAAGACAAGTTGATTGTGAACCTTTTATCAGAGGCGCAGGAACTGGGGGTCAGGTTACTTGATACTGCACCAGCCTACGGTAACAGCGAGCATCGAATTGGTCAGTTATTACCCGGGCGCAGGGAGGACTGGATCCTCTGCACAAAAACCGGCGAACAGTATGCCGCCGGCAAGTCCAGCTATGACTTTTCCAGGCAGGCGGTGACCGCCAGTGTAGCGCAAAGCCTGAAGCACCTCAGAACAGATTACCTGGACATTGTCTTGATTCATTCCAACGGTGATGATCTTGGTATTCTTCATCAAACGGATGCGTTCGCCACCCTGGAACGGCTCAAGGAGAAGGGGGATATCAGGTACATTGGAATGTCCACCAAGTCGGTAGAGGGGAGCATCGCCGCACTCGATGTCAGTGATGTGCTCATGCTCACTTTAAACCTGGAAGATCAATCCAACATTAATGTCATAAGGGCAGCTGAAAAAAGGGGTACGGGTATCCTATTGAAAAAAGTTTTTGCAAGCGGTCATCAAACAGCAGAGGAAAGCCTGGCGTTTGCTCTGGGGCAAAGAGGTGTTCATTCTGCCGTTGTCGGCACCATAGATTCAGGGCACCTTAAAGAAAATGTTTATTTCGCAGACAGCGTTTAGGCCCTAAAGATCCCTGATTTTCTCAACCAAAGCGCTGGTTGAACAATCTTCCACCAGGCTGAGCACTTTCACTTCACCACCGGCAGAACGGACAATATCCGCGCCGACCACCTGGTCAATACCGTAATCGCCACCCTTCACGAGCACATCTGGTTTCAGCATATGCAATAGCGCTTCCGGCGTGTCACTGTCAAACGAAACGACCCAGTCGACCGACGCAAGGCCCGCCAGCATGGTCATCCGCCGGTCCAGCGGGTTGATGGGTCTTCCTTCACCTTTAAGTCGATGAACCGATTCATCAGAATTGATCGCGACAATCAGTCGATCACCTTCGCGTTTTGCATCACCCAGGTAATTGACATGGCCTGCATGAAGAATGTCAAAGCAGCCGTTAGTAAAGACCACTCTTTCGCCACGCCCCCTTGAAACCTGAACCGCGGCAACCAGTTGTTCTGCAGACATCTTTCCTTTGCCAGCCGGCTCAGCAAGGTCAACCTCTGCGCGCAACTCGGGGCCAGAGACGCTGGTTACACCGAAATGGCTGACCACAATCCCTGCCGCAACATTGGCAAGGGCAACCGAATCCTTCAGTGTTTGCCCTGATGCCAGCGAGGCTGCGAGCACGGCAATAACGGTGTCCCCTGCACCTGACGTGTCATAAACCTCCCTCGTCCGGGCGGGGAAATGACTTTCTTCATGTCGTTCAATGAGCGTCATACCCTCGGATGCTCGTGTTACCAACATAGCTTCACAACCAATGCCCGCCATCAGGCCCCGGCATTTTTTCAACATCTCGGCCTCACTGTTCCAATCGCCGACGGCATTCTTGAGCTCAAGTGTATTCGGTTTAATGACAGTCGCCCCCTGATAAGCCGAGAAAGGCTTGAACTTCGGGTCAACCAGCACCGGCCTACCTTTCTTTCTCGCATTTTCAATGATGCTCGAAGAGTCACTAAAGAGGCCCTTGTCGTAGTCAGCAAGAACCACGCTGTCGTACTCAGGGACTAAATCCATTCCTTTCAATACCTGGTCGGCATCAATATCAAACAGTGCTTCAAAATCAGCGCGAAGCATTTGCTGACTTCGACTGACCAGACGTACCTTGGTAATGGTGGACATCCCCTCAACCTTGATCAAATGGCAGTCGATGCCCGAGGAGCGGAGTTTGGATTCCAGAATATCGGACATTTCATCCTGGCCGGTTGCCGCAATCAGGGAAGATGCGGCGCCAAGCGTCGCAACATTCAGTGCGACGTTAGCTGCACCACCGGGCCGGTCTTCGATACTGCTAACATCAATCACCGGAATCGGTGCTTCAGCCGACACCCGATGGGTGTCACCATGCCAGTATCTATCCAACATCGCATCACCAATGGTCAGGATATGTGCGTTATCAAACCTTGGAATTTTCATGCTGTTATCGAGAGCGTATTTCGCGCGATTCTATCACAATCGATTGATTCAACACGCCCGCCAGGGGTGGCCCGACCTTGCTAAGCACTCGACAGTTGATAATGCGGCTTTTCGAAGCAACCGTCATTACCGCTCCACCGTGAGACAGGATTAGTCAGTAACAGGCGCATATTGCTCGATCTGCGGAAGGCTTCGGATTTTCTGGGCCATAGAGGAAACAGAAAATTTGGCGCCAAGCCGGTCAAGTGCTCTTTGCGTCATCTCATCGGAATTGGGTTTTGTGAGTGCACGAACAGCTTCCAGTTGCCAGGTCAGGTCACGGGCATTCCCACACTCGAACAGTAGCCCGGTATCACCAATGACGCTGGCCGGGCCAGGTGCATCTGAACAAACTATCGGTACCTGAGCTGCCATGGCCTCGAGCAACACTAGCCCGAACGCTTCCTCACTCGTTGATGGAAGCACGAAAGCATCAAATGCTTTCATCAACCTTCGCGCTTCATCCTTTGCGCCACAAAATACCACCCGGTCCTGTACACCAAGCTTCTTTGCCAGCATCTTAAGCTCAGGCATTAGCTCACCGTCTCCTACGAACGCCAGCACGGAATCGTCATGCACACCAGCAAACGCTTCGATCAGCAATCTGTGATCCTTTTTCCGAACCAGTCGGCCCACGGTGCCGTAGCAATATGAACCGAGCGGAATACCCAACTCATGTCTCGCGGACACAGGATCGCGAAGCGTCGCCGCTTCGATAGCATGGGGCAACAGGTGAACTCGACTCTGCAGGTGCGGCGCCTGTTCAAGGAGTGCCTGGCAAACTGGCTGGGAGACGCCGATTAGCTGAACGTTTTCTTTCCAGAACCTCGAAAAGAAAGACCGCAATACCCGGCCAAGAAAACCAAACTCATGCATGACCCCAATGACGGCACCGATCTTTAGCTTGTAGTTCAGCAACAGGGCTATAAAGAAGGGTTTGTATCGGTGCGCCAGGATAACGTCCGGTAGCTCATCGGCAATAATTTCCTTTACCCGTCGGTACGGTTCAAGTTTAAGGCCGCGAAGAGATCCAGGTGGCAAAGTGAGGAATTCGACATCACCATGGATGGTGGACGCCAGCTCTGAAGATGGCGGGCCGCGCAAGAAAACGGTCTTGACCTCACAGTCAGAGAAACTTCCTGCATACTGCCGTGCGACCGTTCGAAACGGTCCTTTGTAGTCATGACAGATCTGTAGGATTCTGGGTTTTTCGTCTGGCTGTTTCTCGGCCATCTATTATTTGCGTTTGGTAACCAGCAAATCTTCAAGCACCAAATACTCAAGATCAGAACCAAAAAACATATTGAGGGCATCTGTTGGTGAACACACCATCGGTTCGCCGCGTCGATTCATCGAGGTATTGAGTACTGCTCCGTTACCATTAAGCCGCTCCATCTCCTTTAGCAAAGCATGATATCTTGGATTGGTTGATTCTTCGACGATCTGGACGCGAGATGTGCCATCTTCGTGCACAACTTCCGGGATTCGAGATTTCCACTCTTCTGAAACTTCAAATGTAATTGTCATGTAAGGAGCTGGATGGTCAGTCTGTATCATGTCCTTTGCGACAGTATCCAGAACACTTGGGCAAAAAGGTCGCCATCTCTCTCGAAATTTAATCTGTTCGTTGATCTTGTTGGCAATTCCCCCGTAACTTGGGCTCCCCAGAATACTCCGCCCACCCAACGCTCTGGGCCCGAACTCCATACGCCCCTGGCACCAGGCTACCGGATTGCCCTGGTTAAGCAACTCTGCTGCTCGCTCGACAATGTTGCCGGGTTTTTCATACACCGGGTGCCCTGGATGTGATTCACAGGCGTCGATGCACTCATCCGTTGAATACCTCGGACCGAGAAAAACATGTTCCATCTTTGCCGGAGTGACTCCCCGTCTCCAGGATGCAAAAGAGGCGGCACCAACGGCGGTACCCGCATCACTCGCCGCGGGTTGCACGAAAAACTCTTTGACATAGGGCAGACCCAGAATCTTCTGGTTGAGTTTCACGTTTAGCGCACCACCTCCCGCAAAAACAAGACGTCCTGTTTCGCGCAAAATATCACCAAGATAGGTATCTATCAGTTGCAGCGAAATATCCTCATACATTTTCTGCATCGCCGCTGCATAGTGGACATAAGGATCGTCAGCAATATCACCCTGTCTTCTTGGCCCGAGCCAGTCAATCAGCTTCTGGCTAAAATAATATCCCTTGCGGCCTTCCTTGTATCTTCGAAGCCCAATGGTGTTCACGAGTTCAGTATTGACGGTGATTTCTTTGCCATCAAAATGGACTAGCCGTGACAAGTCATACAAATCGGCATTGCCATAAGGCGCCATACCCATCACCTTGTACTCCCCATCCAACATTTCGAATCCAAGGTATTCGGTAAAAGATGCGTACAACTGTCCAAGGGAATCCGGGTCGTAGAATTCCTTGATCTTATGAATGTGCCCGTTCTCTCCATATCCGAAAAAGGTTGTCGCGTACTCCCCCTTACCGTCGATGCCCAGGATCGCAGTCTTTCCTTCAAAACCTGACAGGTGATACGAACTGCTGGCATGCGCTATATGATGTTCTACGGCATCGAATTCAATATCAGCCCAGTTGATACCTAGCGCTACCAGCAGTTCACGAACCTTCTTGACGTTTCTTCGGTAATGCCTGTTACCGTTAAATATCGCATCCAACGCCCTCTCCGGCGCATACCAGTGCCGTTTCGCGTAGTGCCATCTGGCTTTACCGAAAAGGCTGATCTTCCCGAAAGGGAACGCGACGACATCCACGTCCCTGGCCTTGAGTTTAGCTTCCCGCAGAACATAACGTGCCGCGTGCAGTGGCATGGCGTTTTTTGCATGTTTTTGCCGGGTAAATCGCTCTTCTTCAGCGGCGGCAATAAGCTCACCATCAACATAGATGGCTGCAGAGGGATCATGGGTCAGCGCACCAGACAGACCAAGAACAACTAGGGACAAAGTGAATGCTCAATATGACGTAGGTCGCCTATTCTAGGGAAAGTCCGGGTAAAAGTCCGGTTAACTATCGACAGAAAAGGTCGGGCTTTAGCCGAGAAGGTCAGTGAATCTTTGCTTAACCTGGGGAATAGATTCCCAGTTCCTCATAAAGCGGGCGATATCTTTCTTCTCTGCGCGGTCTCTATCAACCGGATTCGTGTGTTCTTTCATGGAATCCAGATCAATGATCACCGGGCCATCGCTACCGAGAAGAAAATTACTCGCCTTCAGGTCACCATGAGAAACGCCAGCGGCCGCCAGTTCTTTTAGAATATCGACGATGGATGCCATCTCTGCCATTGGGTTTTCTTTCTCTGGCAATACCGTCGCATCAGGTCCATCGATGTACTCAGTGACGAAATAAGCTCTTCGTCTTAGGGGTCCAAAACGCTCCTCAACCAACGCCACCGGCTTCACTGTGCTGATACCAAGGAAATCCAGCCGATTGGCATTAGCCCAGGAAATCCAGGCCCTGCTCTTGCGAAAAGCACGGCTGATGCCATGGCCTAAGCCCTTGATGTTGTAACGTTTCACCACCAACGGGCCAGACGGTCCATCAACCAGGGCGACCGTCGCAGAGTTCCCGGCTTTTAACAGTTTGCCGGATTCCATTCGTTCATCAATTCGGCTTAATAGTTCTCTCATCGCTGGTGAATCGTATCCACGCTCACAGACTAAGAACCGGTTGAAGGAATGCTCACAGATGAATCGCGTACATTCACGAAACGCTTTGCCAATGTACTCTTTTTTACGCCTGGACCTTTTCGAATCAATGAGATTGATCAGCCGCAGGTACCTGCCTTCATCCACAGGCCACGCACGCAACTGTCGGTACTGCTCAAGCCATTCAGAGACGAGATGATCAAAGCGTGCATGAAATTGTGCAAAGAAAAGTGCGATGTTATCCAGGCTTTTGTGCGCTCCCAGGGAACCTCTCCCATGCCGGGTGACATCACCGCCATCTATCGTATAGATCAGGCCGGAACAAAACAGGAAGTTTTCAGGGTGGATATCATTTTGCACCACACCGCCTTCGTGCAGCGCAGCGAGTGCAGGAACCACCTTGCCAATCAACCGAAGCCGCTGCTCATCATTTTCAGATTCTTTCCATACATCAAGCAGGTTTCTTGCGTCAGAAATATATTCAAAGCCAAGCACGTGCCCCCTGGCCGACTTCTTCAAAGCCTGCCATTCAAGCGACGCTGTCAACACACCAGCATCTTCAATTGCGGCCGCCCCCGCAACTTCCCGTTTCGCGTATCGCCCGGAATAGCGACCAATAAAAACCTTGACCAGATACTGCTTGCCATCAACTTCTGCGACCGCAACGATTCTCTTCCGCGGTAACAGACGAAGAATTTTCTGCACTGTCATCTCTGTTTCTTCGCCGTCAGAGCCAATGAGCGAAAGAACAAACGGTTCTTGAAGGCCCCAATCAGACCGAATCAGTATATCTGCATCAAAGTTGTTCATATCCCTTATTCGCGCGCCTCAAAGAATCGAAGTACGCGATAAATCTCCTTCTTGTCTTTTACATTTAATCGACTTTTCCCCTTGTATGCCAGATAGAAGCGCAGCCGTTCCATTTTGCTTAACTGCTGCCTTGCTATTTTATCCAGGCAGGCCAGGTCCTTGATTCTACCTCGCACCAGAAATGGACCCGGCATCTTTCGCCCAAGCGGGCAGTCTATAAGATAGACCGTGGGATCAACTGTTACGTCGACCAAAATGTTACGCCATTTCAGATCATTGTGGACAAAACCATGTCCGTGCATGTTCTGAACGGTCTCAGAGAGCCGACCAATGAGCTGCAATCGCCACTGACGATCACCCAGCAACGAGTGCCTGCTACCTGCCAGTGTCGCAAGGTCACTGGTTCCCCTCACCTCCCGGGTAATTAACGTGCCGCTGTAGGACCCGCTGCTAC
>DTZW01000399.1 GCA_012961165.1 Gammaproteobacteria bacterium
CCAGGCCTGGCTCTGAAAAATCGTCCAGGAAAACAAACCCTGATCCTATGCTCAGGGTCAGGAAAACAAGCCCGGCCCAGATCATCTCGAACATCAGATGTTCCATGGTTTCAAGCGGTGGCAGGTTTCTCAGGATGACGAGTTGGTGATGCCTGAGCATGTTGTCACCAAAGGAAAGGAGCAGGGCTTGTGCTGCTGCGATCGTAAGCAGGCTATAAGCAATAATAGACAAGGCAATGTGGCTGAAGATGCCGCCGGTAATATCCTGGAGGGGCGTGTAGTCACCTTTTAAAACAATTTGGAGAATGATGGTGCTGATTGCGAGTGGAAAGACGAAAACGAACAGGTTATCGACCGGCCGCCGCAGACTGCTGATTAGAACGATGGCACCGATGGAAAGGGACATCAGCGAAAGCATCGGGTAGATCCCCAGGTCATAACCACTGGTGTTGATGAAACCCTTGTACGCGGTGAATCCATGCAAAATGATTGCAAGTGCGGCCAGCAGTTTAACCCAGCCATCGGTGCCGCTACCTTTCAGCATCCTTTGTAGCTGTAACCCGGTTGCAGCCAGGTAGCAAAGGCTGGCGGCAACGCCTGAGGTGACCATCAACATATTGTTAATCCAATCAATTATTCACCACTTCACAACGGGCTGGTGGGATTCGTTATACTAGCCCAAACCAGTAACAAGTATCAGGTAAATCAGTGTTCGAATCATTAACGGAGAGGCTTGGCTCGGCGCTTTCCTCTATTACCGGCAAAGCTAAACTAACTGAAGAAAATATCCAGGATGCCCTGCGTGAAGTGCGGATTGCCCTGCTGGAAGCCGACGTTGCATTGGTCGTCGTCAAGGACTTCATTGAGAGCGTAAAAGCCAGGGCCCTGGGTATAGAAGTCGCAGCGAGCCTGTCCCCCGGACAGGTTTTTGTCAAAATTGTTAATGACGAGCTGGTCAGGGTTATGGGGGCAGGGGAAGGCGAACTTAACCTTTCTGTGCAGCCCCCGGCAGTCATCCTGATGGCTGGACTCCAGGGAGCGGGTAAAACAACGTCGACGGCCAAACTTGGTCTTTGGTTGAAAAACAAAAGCCAGAAGTCTGTGATGGTAGCGAGCACAGACGTATACCGTCCTGCTGCTATCGAGCAGCTTCGAACCCTGGCGGAGCAGGCACAGATCAACTTTTTTGAGTCGAACATCGACCAGAAGCCAATTGATATCGCCAAGGGGGCACTGGCTGAGGCAAAAAAACAGTTTGCCGATGTGCTTATCATCGACACGGCTGGCCGGCTAGGTATTGATGAAAAGATGATGCAGGAGATTCGTGATCTTCATCAGGTATTGACCCCAACGGAAACGTTGTTTGTGGTTGATGCCCTGACAGGCCAGGACGCGGCGAATACTGCGCGGGCGTTTGGCGATGTGTTGCCGCTGACCGGTGTGATTCTCAGTAAGGCGGACGGGGACAGCAGGGGTGGTGCAGCATTATCTGTCAAATCAATTACCGGTAAGCCCATCAAGTTTATGGGTGTCGGTGAAACAATTGATGCGCTGGACGCGTTTTACCCAGATCGGATTGCATCACGAATTCTCGGCATGGGTGACGTTATGTCCCTTATCGAAGATGCCGAACAAAAAATTGACAAGAAGAAAGCTGAGAAACTTGCCAGGAAAATTAAAAAAGGCAAGAAGTTCGACCTTGAAGACTTCAGGGATCAGATTCAGCAGATGAACAACATGGGTGGCATTGCGGGCATGTTGGACAAGATGCCCGGTATGGGCAAGGTGTCCCAGGCTGCCCAGGAAAAAATTAACGATAAGTCGTTCATTCAGATGGAAGCCATCATCAATTCAATGACACCTGGGGAAAGGCATTATCCTGATAGTATTAACGGATCCAGAAAGAAGCGGATTGCCGGCGGTTCCGGGACGCAGATCCAGGACATCAACCGATTGCTGAAGCAGCACAAACAGATGCAGAAGATGATGAAGAAGCTGGGCAAAAAAGGCGGGATGAGC
>DTZW01000400.1 GCA_012961165.1 Gammaproteobacteria bacterium
TTAAACAGATAGCAGGGTTTGATATGTATCGTGCCCTTGGATTTTACGATCCATCGGTCAGCTGACTACAGCAAACTTGCTGAGACTGCTTCCGCTATGTCCGCCGATTCGACACACCACCGCTGGTATTGCACCTTTGAGCTAGGGGGCCTTCGGCGCAACCCGTTCGATATAGTTCTCGAGCAAGTGCGCACCGCCCTGCCCATCTTGTTCGAGCCGCAAGTAGTCTGCCAGCACGAGTTCGTGCGCGGTGAATGTCTGATAAACCGGGAGTAATTCCTTGGGGGCGTGTGCTTCAGCGGCTTTGAACTTCTCTACCGCCGCTTGAACAATCGGTGTCACTCCTTCTAGTAAAGCAGCCCAACTGTCGATAGACATGGCAGTGACCCGCCTCTTTGCCGCCGCCCGGCACTCGGCCTCTGCTTCCATTGAAACCGGGGACAACAAATAATGGCTTAAATATGCAGCTGTAACTCTTTCGACCTCCGCCAGCATGTGCAAGTCAGCGGCACGCTCAGGCAGGGCTTCCGCCAATAGCCGGAAGGTCGCTTCGCCGCGAATCTCGCCAAGATAGGCGTCCAGCAAATAACGTTGGGATGTATCCGTTGCCTGCATAGGTACCCTCGTCAACCAGGCCATGTCTGCCGATTCTAACCTTCCGTTGGGGTGAGCGCGAATTATTGGGGTCGGAGTAAAGTGCCAGGGTAAACGGCAGCTGGCCAGCTTGTCACATTTTACTTTTCGCTCGCTGCAGCTCTGCAGAATGATGAATCGCCCGGGGCATCAGTGGAGTTATTTTTAGTCGCCTATTAGGCCCACTGTCGTCGCTATCAATAGGCTACAGTGAAAATTCGATCCTTGAACGGGTGCCGGCAACAGAAACTTGCCTGGGTCGAAGACCATCGTATGAATAACCTACAAAAAATGCCCGGTCACCACTGGTGAACTCCACCGGGCTGCTCAAAAGGGCGGGCGCTTTAATCTTCAATGAAATCATTAATTGCAGTACTTGACCGTTCTTTTGAAAAATGTGGTTTACAATCCCCATCCTCAATACAGCGAGACGAATAGGACGCCATGGAACACAAATCGATTTTTATCACCGGCGCTGCCAGCGGCATTGGGCGCGCCACGGCAGAGCTTTTCCATAGCAAGGGCTGGTTTGTCGGATGCTTCGATGTCGATAACGATGCCCTTCAGGATCTTGGCAAGGCGCTGGGTGATCGATATTGCACAGCATATCTAGACGTGCGTGACAAACAGGCGTTTGATACCGCGCTTGCTTTGTTTGCAGAACAAACAGATGGTCGTTTAGACCTTATGTTCAACAATGCGGGAATCACCGTCGGGGGGTATTTTGATGAAATGCCTTTTGACAAGATCATGGACATCGTCAATATCAATTTGATCGGCGTCTTAAATGGCACCTATGCGGCGATCCCCCTCTTAAAGCAGACAGAAAACTCACTTTGCTTTACCACATCTTCATCGGCAGCCATCTTTGGCGCACCCGGAATGGCCGTGTACGGTGCTACAAAATACGCAGTCAAAGGTTTTACCCATGCGATGAGTGTTGAGCTGGCACGATATGGTGTCAGAGCCGCAGATGTCATGCCCGGCATTATTGATACACCACTGTGGGGCAGTAGCAGATACGTCGATGGCAAAGCTGTGGCTACTTTCGCAAAAACACCCAAAAGAAACGCGGACAGAACAGACGCTAGCAGAACCATTGCTCCATCGGAGGTTGCCGAGGTTGTGTGGCGTGCCTACCACGGGACGAAACTACACTGGTATGTTCCGCCGGAACTTGAGAAAAATGAGACAGTAGACTTCGAAGCAAACCGTGACGGGCAGATAGAGCGAAACCGCAGATAGATATCTGCGGCAGCCACTCCTTTGTTGTTTCTTGTTTCTTGTTTCTACTTCATGATTCTTGCTTTAGGCGTTTCGCACTGGCGTTACTTTCCCCACCGAAATCAGCGATTCCACACAGTCGCGAATCGAAATGTCTAGCGGACGAAATTCCATATCAAGTGTTTCCCGGATGCGATCATTGCGAAGTTCACAGCCTCCCCATATGGCCCTGAATTCAGCCTCTTTCGCTTGTACTTTTTCAGGAAGCGGGTCGACGAGTTCCGCCCCAGCAAATCCCAGCTCCGGAAGCAGACGGTCAATACTGGCGCAGACGTCTTCGACATTGCGGGTTTCGGTTGACCAGGCAATAAAACGCTCACCGTTACTAACGTTAACGCTTTCGAGCATCCTGATGTGTGCTTCTGCCACATCTCGCACATCGACGGTATACCATGCGCGATAGGCGCCTACTACGTTCTGTGAGTACTTGCCAAGCAGCATTGTCTCGATATTGTGTTGCCACGGCCCAGAGTTCTTTTGGTGCGCTGACTGGATAGGGCCAACGTTGTCACCGGGACAACAGGTGATAGCGTCCCAGCGCCCACTTTCCTCGGCAGCATCCGCGAAAGTACGTTCAGCGAGCACCTTGCCCATTGAATAGCCCTGACCACGGTTGGCCTGACGTTTGGGATTTTGTTCATCAGGATATCTGTCTTCATAAAGGACCGGTCGTCGGACAAGTTCCTGCATATCCGACTCGGAAATAACAGCCGCAATACTAGAGGTCACCACCACACGGTTGACAGTTTCTGACAGGTTGACGCTGTTGATGACGTGATCACAAACCATTTTGACATAGTCCATATCATCGTAACTGGAAACATGAGACAAGTGCGCGACGCCGTGACAACCTTTGAATATCTCATCAAAACAGCCAGCTTCATCAAGGTTCGCCGAATGTAGTGTCAAACGACCGGAAGCGTAGCCCGGCATGGCCTTAAGAAATGACGTCTTGTCTTCATCGTTAAAATCACGAACGCAAGCACGCACCCGATAGCCCTCGTCCAGCAGTTGCCGGACGACCCAGCCGCCAATAAATCCCGCGCTGCCCGTTACGGCGACTGTTCCACCTTGAGGTATTGGTGCCATAGATATTCTCCTGAGTTTGCTTTTGTTTTGATTGGTCAATAATACTTGAGACGCATAAATTTTATTAGTGAATGATTTAGTACATGCCGATTACCGCAACGCAGTGTCGGTGGATAACAGGTTGAAGGCTAACCCTGGAAACTGTGATGCCGTTGCTGCCACCAACTCTATTGTGATATTCGTCAATAGGGAATAGTCTGACCGCAAATATTGAAAATACGGTGAGTACGATGGCGAATCCTGCAGAGGATATCAGGACAAGCGCTACAGCAATCAAGGGTATTCATCACATTGGTATTTCCGTGGCCGATGTGGCCGCATCTTCAGGATTCCTTGAAGATGCCGCAAACCTGACCCGCGTGGGTGAAGGCAGTTTCAGCGGTACGGGCATCGCTTCGTCAGCGCCATCCGCATCAACGATCATGAAGGGCCCCAATGCGTACCTGGAACTCATGCAGTTCGACAGCCAGACTCCCGAACCAGTGCCGGTTGAAGGGCCAGGTTTCACCCATCTGTGCTTTCAATCACCCAGTGAACGCCTCATGTACAACGGTTTCAAGGATGCGGGAGCCACGGCCGTGTCCTGGGGTGAAGGCCCGGTTGACCTGGGCGGCTATGGCGTTCACTACGCTTATTTGAGAGATGCGGACAAGACCATGTACGAAGTAGAGCAGGTTGATCGGCCACCGTTCGAAGGACAGGTATGGATCGGCCACGTTGCATTAGCCAGCCATGACATTGACAGGCTTGTTGAGTTTTACTCGAACGTGTTTGGCATCGAGCCCTATCGTCGAGTGAATAAAGCCACAGGGCCCAGGGTCGACGAGGTGACGGGTCTTAAGGACGCACGGATGCGGGCCGCGTGGTTCAATGTTGCGAACATGGTGTTCGAAATTTGGGAATTTGTTAACCCGGTGACCCCTGACACCAGCGCAGCGCGACCGTTCGAAAAAATGGGCTACAACAAGTTTGCCTTTGAAGTGTCAGACCTGACGAGAGAGATTACGCGACTTAAGGCCAGGGACGTAAAATTCGCGAGCGAGCCGCTTGCCACACCCATTGGTGTTGAGGCTTATGCCGCCGATCCTGATGGCAATCGATTTAGCCTGGTGCAACTGAACGATAGCCAGCTATCCATTGATCATCTGAAAAACATCACCTGGAAAACTGCCTAGCCTGCCCCGGTAGCCAGAAAGCGGCGAATGACCGCGTTCACCTCGACAGGTTTCTCCAGCATCGGTGAATGACCCACTTCGGGGAGGTGGTGAACACTCAGGTTTTCCGCGTAGTCGGCCAGATCATCGATAAATTCCGATACAAACGTCAGATCCGCGTCTCCCCAAATTAACAGGGATGGCACCGACGTACTGGCATGCTTACCGGGCCAGAAGTCCTCGTCAGCAATTGCATCGACCGGCGGAATGTTGGCTCGATACCAGTTAATACCTGCGTCTATGGCACCCGGCACGCTCAACCCCTGACGAAACGCCCGCTCCATATCTTCGTTAAAGTGTGGAAGCTTGCCAAGACCCTTGCAAATGTTATCGCAAACCCGCTGGTTGTTATTCCGGGTCATGCTGCGATTCAGATCGCCGTCCCTCATGGAGTACATATAGGAAGATCGCTCGCGCTGCGTCGCGTTGGTTTGCAGCATCGATAAGAGCTGGTTGTAGGGCGGCGCACTTAATACAACAAGTTTCTTGAGTCGCGCTGAATATTGCTGTGCATAAGCCCAGGCCAGGGCGCCACCCCAGTCATGGCCAACCAGATAAAACTTTTCATCACCCGCCAGATGCAGCGCAAGTTCGTCAACCTGGTTCGCCAGGTTTTCTATCTTGTAGTGCTCAAGGTCAGCGGGTCGTGAGGATAAATTGGCACCTAGCCCATCAACCGCAACGACATGGTAATCGTCGGCAAAGGCTTCCATTTGCAGGTGAAACGAATACCAGAAAGAAGGGAAGCCGTGGTAGAACAGGATTAGCGGCGCGGTTCCATCGAGCTGGCCCCCTTCAACATAGTGCAGCCTAATATCGCCCAGTTCGAAGTAGCGCTCAATGAACGAAGTCATGCTTCTTTCTACCTTATTGCAACAAACGTCAACATCATAATACACTGCAGATTGCCCGGACACTAAAGCGCACTCTTGCTTCTCCATGCTTAAAAAAAGGCCACGAAAAAAAACTCCAGCCGAACCAACCAAGCCTGCCCGGACTCGACTGGAACCTGAGGTTCGTAAAGAACTGATTCTGGATGCGGCGGCGGACCTGGTTGCCAAAGAAGGTGTCTCGGCGGTGAGCATGGAGCGGCTGGGGCGAGAGGCCGGTGTAAGCAAGTCCCTGATATACGCCTACTACCCGAATCTGCAGGACGTGCTCAGCACTTTATTGAAACGCGAATACAGCCGTTTGCGAAACCAGCAAATCGAGGCGGCGGAGCAGGCAGGCACTTTTGCGGAAATGATCAGGCTGATTACGGGCGCTTACATGAACTACATGGATCAGCGCGGCCTGATACTGGAGCGACTGTCAGCAGAACCCAGTTTCGCAGATCATGGCGACCCAACCGAATACAACCGGAGCAGCGCGGTTAATTACCTGGCCGACATTCTGCACAACAACTACGACCTGGAATTGGGTTTAGCCAAATCTGTGGTGGATATCTCTTTTGGTTTACCGGCCGCAGGTGGTCATTACTTGATCCGCGAGGGGACAGATCGCGAGCTGGTTGAGGACATTACCGTGACGATGATAACGGGCAGTATCCAGGCTGTTCTCGACAAGTACGGCACCTCGAGCAAGAAACTGTAATTTTGTAGCTTTGCGGTCGGAGGGCATCGCTGCAGAATGATGAATCGCGCAGGGCATCAATGGGTCTACTATTAGCCGTCTATTAGGCCCACTGTCGCCACTATCAATAGCGCTACGGTGAAAGTTCGATCCCTGACTGAGGTCCCGAAGAAAAATCTTCTATAGGCAAAAGAACTTTGGCCTTAAATTCGGACAACCTGAGCTAATGGCCATGCGATTTAGCGGACTATTAGAACCGCCGCAAGGGGAGTGCAACTATCCTGACTGCGGGCAGGCTAATAACCATAATCGAACCATTCTAGATACTGAATTACTTAAGTGATAATTTGTATTGCTAACCCAACTGGAGCACGAAAATATCATGTTGAGATCAATCTATAGACCAATTGCGCTGTTACTGATTTCCTTATTCCCGTTCGCTACCATGGCTGAAATTGTGGAGGTCTACAACTGGAAAGCAAGGCCAGGTATGGGGCAGCAGATGTTTGAAACGATGGCCGGAGCAAAACGAATTCATGAAACCCTGGGTGTTAGAGTTGATGTTTATAACCTGCAGGTTGGCAGTGATTTAAGCGTTGATTATGTGATGCGCTTTGATTCCATGGCAGACTGGGGTTCTAAAAAGGATGCGGTTGCTTCAAGCGCTGAGTGGATGGAGTTCTTTGCTGAAGCCGGAAAGACAGGAGCAAGTGAGCTTCAATCTAGTCTTATTGGGATTAATCTCGATGAGTCAGTCAAAGCAAGTAGCTTTGATGATTTGCAGGTATACAACGCTTTTGTCTGGGACCCCGCGCCAGGCAAGACTGGCCTTCTGGTTTCTCGTATAGCCGAAGCAAAGCAGCTCCATGAAGGCCTCGGTGCGCGCATTGATACCTATGCGGAAGGGATAGGAGGGACTGGTAATTATCATTACATCGTATCTTTCAAAAATTGGACAGATATGGCGGCTTTCACCACGAAACTGAACGGCAGCAAAGCCTGGGCTAAGTTCAACTCCGAGAATGACCCTACTGCAGCCACATTGATAAAAAGTTTTTCAGGGCAAAGAGCACCTTTATAACAGTGTCTTGAGATAGAGCAGGAGAAGCGAAAATATAAGGGCGTTCTCCTGCTTTACTCTGGTTGTCCGTTCCGGCCGAGATTGGCAAGAATGATAGATCCAGCGCGGAAAGTGGAGTCGTTCTTGTTGAGCTGGCGATCAATGTGCACAGCTTACGACGGTTATTGAATTTCTATGCCGGTAATGAATTACTATCTGCCAACATTGTTCGAGAACAAGAACTACAAAGCGTGTTTTGCCAAGAATACAAAAGTATCCTCATAAGGCATGCTTATAATAAATCTTGGGGAACGCAGTTTTCCGCCAGAGAATGGTCAATGTCAGACTGGGAAGTTGGTGCGTTTACTCCGGTACTTTACCCCGGGTAACTACTCCGACCCCGTTGTTTAATGCCTTCGCGACCGCCCGCTGACACGACGCCATCTTTGATCAGGCGTTCGATCTGGGCGTCATCCATCGCCAGAAGCGTACGTAAACAGCTGACAGTATCTGCGCCTAAACAGGGCGCAGGTTTTTGTACACCATTCTTCCGATGTCGAAATCGCCAGGGTATCCCGGTGTGGGCCCGTCGACCAACTTCCGGATGATCCAGCCGCTCAATAAAGCCACGGGCACCGAGTTGTCTGTTATCTACAATATCTTTCGTCGTCATGACAGCATAAGCCGCGATGCCAACCGATTGCAGGTGATTCGCTAACTCATATCTATCTTGTGTGGCTGTCCAGACAGAGATGGTCTCATTTAATACCTGTTCGTTTTGCTTGCGCGCCTTGAAGCAGGTAAATCGTTGATCAGTGAGTAACTCATCTGAAAGACAAGGCGCAAATTTTCGCCACAGGTCATCACTCTCGCAGGCGATGGCGATCCAGCTTTCTTCATCATTGTTGCTGCGGCACGGGAATATACCGTGCGGACACATGGTCTGGCTGCCATTGCCCTGCCGCTTCGGCTCAGTCCCCGTGAGTGCATACTGCATCCAGGCTTCCATGTTTAACACGGCCGTTGCCTCCCAGAGTGAGACGTCGAGATGGTCGCCCCTACCCGACTGATCACGCCGTGTGATGGCGGCGACGATCTCCCATGCGGCAGTGATCCCTGCCGTAGGGTCGGGCATCGACAAACCGATTTCCTGCGCCGCGCCGTCAACATAACCTGTTGCGGCAGACAGCCCAGTGAGGGGTGGCATGGCCGGGCCATAGCCAATGTACTCCTTCCAGGGTCCAACCTGGCCATAACCACTGACGCTGGCCATGACCAGCCGCGGGTTGATCGCTGCCAGCACGTCGTAGCTGAGCCCAAGTCGCTCCATGACGCCGGTGGCAAAGTTCTGCACCAGTACATCGGACTCCGCCACCAGCGACTTAACCAGTTCAATGCCAGCGGGCTTGCTCAAATCGACGCCGATACTGCTTTTATCCTGATTCCACTGGTTGAACATACCCGAACGATTGATACCCTCGTCCATGTCCGTGGGGAAGATAGACAGGCGTCGGTATAGGTCAGGGCGCACTTCCGATTCAAGGCGTATTACTTCAGCGCCCATGTGGGCAAGATTCATGGTGCAGAAAGGCCCCGCCCAGGCCCAGGTCATGTCGAGTACACGAATGCCATCCAGGGGTTTCTTACTGCTATCAAGATGGTTTTTCCTGGACCGTGAATGACTGCTTGAAGTAGCGCCGTTCACCTGGATTGCACGGGCCTCGTGCAGAACTTCCTGGGTATGCGCGCCGATCTGCGGGGCAGCCAGTGGATTACCGGCTCTTCCTGAGTTACGCAGTGTCGCGGCCGCTAAATATTTTGTCCCCTGCACATCGTTAAAGAAGTCGCGTTCGAGTAGATGCGGGGTGTCCCCGAGTTCAGATACACTCATCACAGGCGCCACGCAGACTCGGTGCTTTTGTGCTTCGTGGTAAAAATCCATCGCATGCCAGGTAGCCACGAATTCCTGAACAAACATATGCACCATATCTTGATTTTCGGCGCGGCTGGTTTGATCGACAAAAACCTCAAGTGATGACCAGTCTGGATTACCCATAAATTCCAACAGCCTCTCCCATTGGTCCTGTTCAACGCAGACGATGAAAACGGGACCGTCAATCGCGTGAAAAATTTTCCAGGGGATCAGACGCCGCTCGTGACATCGAGTCGCGACCTCTTGTTTGTAGGTGTAAATCGGAAGTGCAGCTTCCAGCACAGAGGCAACATAAGCCTGGACTGAGAAGTCGATAAATTCCCCTTCCCCTGTATCGGCAGCGTTGCGCGCTGTGGCAAGTGCGACGGCCGCGGCTGAAATTGATGCCATGAGATAACACTGATCTCCATAAACCTTAAGCGGGGGTAAGGCGGGGTCACTGCTCGTCGCGGGGCACAGCATGCTCCAGCCGCCAGCGGCCCCCAGGATGAGATCCGTGGCCAGGAATTCAGCTTCGGGTCCATCGCTGCCAAAAGCGGTGATGGCAAGCACGACCAATTCGGGTTTCAGGCTGAACAGGCGAATTGCATCGATGCCTTTTTCGGTGGCCATCAAAGGGCTCAGGTCGTGTACAACAATGTCTGCCCAGCAAATGAGTTGTTCAAGGTTGTCTGAATCGACTGTGCAACTGCGTTTGCCGACATTCAGCGCGGCGAAGTAGCCACTACTGTCATCTATCATCCCTGCCTCGGGATGATGCCGGCGCAGGGCATCGCCCTCGGGCGGTTCCACCTTCACAACATCACAGCCCTGCTCGGCAAGCAGCTTGCAGGCATAGGCCGACGCCACGCCGGCGCCGAGTTCAAGAACGTGCAGGTGAGTCAGGGCAATAGCAGTTGCGGGCATGATTCAACAAAATCCAGCGAAGGGGGAATTAGAATATCCCCGAAACCCCGCTCTGATGCAAAGCCCCTTGTTCAGAAAGCATGTCTGCTTGGTCTAATTTTTTTCAGCGATTGGCTTTCAGAGAACTGATGTATCGGCTGACGTGGTGAATAACCGTCACAAGAATACTCGCGCTGAGATTCGCCAGGAGGCCCTGCCCGCAACCGCGTTTACGTGGTATGACTGCTTAGACTGATAGGTGGTGCAGTAAACCCTAGTGTTAAGCCTGCCGGGTAACGTGGCGAGGTTGTTCAGCCAAAAAAACGCAGCGGCGCGTTGCTACTAACGCGTCTTGCCGCAAGGTTGTGCTGTGACGGATTTGGGACGCAACTTGGATGCCGGGTTTACTCGTTTGTCGCTAGCGAGTTGCTCGAATGCGGCTTGCTGCAGTCCCGCGACTTGCGAGACCGTCATGCCTAACTCAAAGCCTGAGCATTCATTCGCCCCGAGCGCACGAGGATCTACGCCGGTCAGATTACCAAAAACGATCAATGCCCCAAGATAGTAACCATGATCACTAGCGTGGTAATGGTCATCTGCCCATAAATTCACTTTATTGAAGTCGATACCATCGTAGGGGTTCGGGTCAGCTAAGCCAGCCGCCATAGCCCGCGTCCAAGCTTCGCCAACGGGGTTTACGGAGATGAGGCCTTGTGGCCCTGCGGCAGCCAATTCATAGGCGACACGTAAATCGCTGGCCATTTTATCGATCGGTGTTGACGACCAGGGGCTGCCCGAGTTGTACACCAGGTCTGCACGCGACCAGGTTGCCGTTAGAAATATCTCGACCTTCGGATTGATCCCTCGCAAAAATTCAACCATTTGCGCGGTGGTGGTCACAAGCAACGTTGAG
This sequence comes from Gammaproteobacteria bacterium, assembly GCA_012961165.1. GTDB lineage: Bacteria > Pseudomonadota > Gammaproteobacteria > Pseudomonadales > Azotimanducaceae > UBA9659. The sequence continues at coordinate 10,584 of DTZW01000400.1, forward strand.
TCCCCGGGTCTATCGCGGTCCATTGTGCTGTAGCCATGCATCACTACGTTGTCCCAAGGTTGATGCCCGATAACGTCCAGTTTGTTCTCCAAATGAAAATCCAACCCGCTACCCGGGTGCGTTTCGACAAACACCGCGTAATCGAGTTCGGCTTGATCGGTGAAGGATTTGAACAGCGCTGGCACCCCACCTATGCCGTTAAGGTTTAAGTCAGTCACGGTGTCTGCTCGATAAAACCGCGAGGCAGAACCATAGCCATAGGTAAAGCTATTACCAATGAAGAGTACGCTGGTTTCGGCGTATGAGCGGCCAACATGGAACAACGCGAATAATAGGGTGATGAAAAGGAATAGTCGTTGCAAAGGCTGTTCTCTCTTGGGTGTTTCTGACGACGCAGTCATCGCCGGACAGATTTTTCAATATGATCATTTAGACGCTGAAGGCTGAAAAGCGGCCGGCGTGTGAACAGCGTGTGACACCAACAGGTTCACCAGCAAACCGTACCTGACGCCTCATAATATGATCTTTATTTTTAACTAGCGATCTAGATTTTTAACTAACGATCAAAATTTATTTCAGCAGATTCACCTCAGGGCTTTGTCGCCCTGGTGGCAATACTAGTTGGACTGAATTTACTTAAAGGAACGGCATTAGGCCAATAGTCTTCATATAAATCAGCTATAACGAAACCGGTTTTTAGTTGTCCGCCAATTTGTGTTTGCAATGAATGACTAAACTCAAGGGCGCGCCCGCTTTCCTCCAGTTCCTTAAGGCCAGCCTGGTCAAGGCTATCGGGTTCTGCATAAGGCAGTTTGTATTTCACCTCAATTTTACCGCTACGCTCGCTTTCGTCGTGGTCAAAAAGAAACAAGCTTGGATTCATAAAACCCGCCAGTAAATCACCTTTAGGTTTTAGTACGCGATAACATTGCTGCCATACGATTTCAACATCGGGTACAAATACATTAGAAACCGGATGAAAAATCAGATCAAAGCTTTCCGCAGCGAATTGCGAAAGGTCGGCCATATCACCACGTATACAGGTAATGTCTAGTTTGTCACGCTTAGCAAGCATGCGATCTTTTTCCAACTGCACATCGGAAAGATCAAAGCTAACAACGATAGCACCTGCCGCTGCAAGCACAGGCGCTTGCTGCCCGCCACCAGAAGCAAGGCAAAGTACTTTTTTACCGTGAAGGTTTCCAAACCATGATTTGGGTACTGGCTTTAATGGAGTGAGAACCACCTGCCAGGCTCCGTTTCTGGCTGCGCTGATAATTTCTTCAG
>DTZW01000401.1 GCA_012961165.1 Gammaproteobacteria bacterium
TTTTCAGGGTTGATTAAAAGGCTAAGTTGAAGCCGTGCTGATCTGTGCTGCCAATAATATAGCAGTCCAAACTGCTTTCAGCCTGGTGTTGAACCCTGGTGTTGAACCCTGACGTTTAGCCCTGCCGGTGGTCAAAGAGTCCGGAATGGCTCTTCAAATGCCGCCAACTGCTGCGGTTCAACCTCTGCGATAAATGGCTTTGCCCTGCTATAGCGTTGCACAGGTTGAATCTTGCCAGGGTAGTTCCATCAGGAATTCGAGGTAGGCACCTCATTAAAGGGTATGCCCTTATCGACCCTAATATCCTGGGGCAAGCCCAGGACTCGCTCGGCGATGATATTGGCCATGATTTCATCCGTACCACCTGCGATTCGTAAACCGGGTGAAGCCATGTAGGTTGCCTGGAACATGCCTGCCGCGTCGGACAGTTCCGGGTCCCAGATAGCGCCGCCTGATTCCAGCAGGTCCAGTGCGAAAGAAGCCATGTCCTGTTGTTTTGGCGCACCAACCAGTTTGCCGATTGAGTTTTCAGGCCCAGGAATTTCGCCGCGAGACAGTGCGGTCATCGATCGATACCCATTGAACTTAAGGCCCGACTCTTGCGCGTACCAGGTGGCAAGTTGTGCTCGAACATTCTTGTCTTTAATGGCAGGTGCATCGTCAATGTTCACCCTTGTTGCAAGATCAAAGACGGAATCGAAGTTGACACCACCGCCGCCGCCACCGATGGAAGCACGCTCGTTCATCAGGGTAGTTAGTGCCACCTGCCAGCCCTGGCCAACAGCGCCCAGGCGTTGGGAATCGGATACACGGACGTCAGTGAAGTAGACCTCGTTGAAGTTCGCACCGCCGGAAATCTGTCTGATTGGCTTCACTTCGATACCTGCCGATTTCATATCTATGAAAAAGTAAGTCAGTCCCTGGTGTTTTGGCACAGTGGGGTCGGTTCGAAGTACCAGGACACCATAATCCGAATAGTGTGCGCCCGAAGTCCAGATCTTCTGGCCATTGATGATCCAGTCGTCGCCATCTGCTCTTGTGCGAAGTGCAGCGAGGTCTGAACCACCTGCAGGTTCACTAAATAGCTGGCACCAGACGTCTTCGCCACTGGCTAGTTTCGGTATGTAGTTTTTATTTTGTTCGTCTGTCGCCCAGGCCATCATGGTTGGGGCGCACATACCGTGACCGATACCAAAAACGCTGTCAGGCGTATCAAAATTCGATTCTTCCTGATTCCAGATCACCTGGTCAATGGCGCTTGCATCACGTCCGCCATGCTCCTTTGGCCAGCGAATACATGCCCAACCCGCATCATATTTTCGTTTCTGCCAGAGCTTGGCTCGGCCAATATAGTCCAGGCCTTTCAGTTCGTCTGGTGTCGGGATGTTTGCTGATAGCCAGGTTCTGACTTCCTCTCGGAATGTCGCTTCTACCGCCGTGTCGTTAAAATCCATGTCCTTCTCCTAAAATTTTTATCCAGCAACCGTCCTCGGTTACTAAGCTGCGCGCTGCTTTTCGATGGCTGTAATAAGTTTGTCCTGCCAGGTTGCTTCGCTTCCGATATTTGTTGCGAGCAGCTTGGAGCGCCGGTATGGAAACTGGCAATCGAATTCCCAGGTGAATCCCATACCTCCGTGGGTCTGGACGTTCTCCTTGGAAGCGTAATAGTAGGCCTGAATGGCAGAAACCCTCGCCGTGGCGGCAGCAATGGGTAGCTCATCGGCATCAGTGCTGATTGCCCAGGCGCCGTAGTAACAGTTAGATCGGGCAAGGGTGTTTTTCACATAGATGTTGGCAAGCTTGTGCTTGATAGCCTGGTAGGTGGCAATCGGGCGACCGAATGCGAACCGGCCCATGGCGTATTCCTTGGCCATGTTCAGTGCAGTATCACAGCCGCCAACCTGTTCCCAGGCAAATAGCACGGCGGCACGATTGAGTATTGATTGAACATGCGACCAGCCTTCGCCGTCATTACCCAGTAACTGTGCACCGGCAGCATTGAGGGTCAATTTTGCATGTGAGCGGCTCGGGTCAATGGTGGTGATACTTTCACGAGAAACCCCACCCTGGTCGAGGTCCACTATATACAGACTCGCGCCATCTCCTTTATCCGATGTTGCGACCACAATCGCGAAGTTTGCGATATCGCCATCGGCCACTGGGATCTTTACCCCGGTGATTGATGAGCCGTCTGCTTTTGTTGTCAGTGATGCCGGGCTGGTCTGTCCTGCAGATTCGCCAAGGGCGAAACAACCGATAGAGGTCCCGGCAGCCAGACCAGGCAAATAAGCCTGTTTTTGTTCTTCTGAGCCGGCAGCCAGGATTGCTTCCGTTGCCAGGTAAACAGAAGAAGAAAACGGGATGGGCGCAAGGGCGCGACCGAGTTCTTCAGCGATTACAGATAACTCGAGATAAGAAAGACCAAGTCCTTCGTATTCCTCCGGGATGACAGTGGCAGTCCATCCCATCTCGGCAACCTTCTTCCAGAGGTCAGCATCATATGGCTCATCTCCATCGAGGACTCTTCTGACGACTGCCATGGAACAGTTGCTGGCCAGAAAGCCCTGGGCCTGTTCACGTAGCATGTTCTGTTCCTCTGAAAATTCAAAGTTCATGGTTTTCTCCTTTATTAAGCTGGAATTCGTACCGGCAGATCAGTGATACCGTGTATAAAGTTGGATCGAAGGTATCGGGGTTCAGCCACGACCTCGATATTGTCGAAACGTTTCAGAATTTCTTCCCATAGTACGTTCAGCTGCATCTCTGCGAGGCGATTCCCGACGCAGCGGTGTATGCCAAACCCGAATGACAGGTGTTGCCTGGGGTTCATACGGTCGATGATAAACTGATTTGGTCTCTCGATAACAGATTCATCTCTATTGCCGGAAATGTACCACATGACGACCTTGTCGCCCGCAGCAATCTGTTTGCCACCTAGTTCCACGGGTTGCATCGCGGTACGACACATATGAGCCACCGGGCTTTGCCAGCGAATGATCTCAGGCACCATCTTTGATATGAGTCCAGGGTTGGATTTTAGTTTCGAATATTCGTCCTGGTGTTGGTTCAATGCCAGAACTCCACCGGAAATCGAGTTCCGGGTTGTATCATTCCCGCCGACGATTAATAAGAGCATGTTGCCCAGGAACTCGTTGGGTGGCATGTTTTTGGTCGATTCGCCATGAACCAGAGTCGAGATCAAATCTGTTCCGGGTTCCGAACTGTTCTGGCGGTCTTTCCACACGGCATCAAAATACTCAAAGCACTTCCACAATTCCTGGAAGCCTTCTTCGGGGGTTTCAAATACCTCAGGGTTGCCAAGGTTCTCAACGGTATCTGACCAGTGAATTAATTTGTGCCTGTCTTCCTGGGGAACTCCGAAAATGGTGGCCAGCATCTGGCCGGTGAGTTCGACAGATACTTTCCGTACCCAGTTGAATTCTTCGTTCCTTGGTAGATTGTCCAGGATGTTGGCGGCCCGTTCCCGAATCAGTTCCTCTAGTTCCTGCAGCCGGGTGGGTGTGAACGAAGGCGCGACAACTGCTCGCTGCGCATCGTGTTTTGGCGGATCCTGCATGATGAACATGGGCAGGTGAAACATCGAGTTTTCGTCTGGATTTTCAACAGGCCGGCCACCCATTCGAATTCCGCCGTTGTTGATGTCTGAAGAAAATACATCATGATGGGTGTCCACATGCATGATGTCCCGATACCTGGTGACGGACCAGTAAGGCCCGGACATGCTGTCGGCGCAATAGTGCACGGGGTCTTCAGCTCGCAGGCGCTCAAAGTATGGCCAGAATTTGTCATGTTCAAACAGTGAGGGATGTGCCGGGTCCAGCTTATCCAATGAGAGGGCGTATGGATCGACATTTACATCGATCGACCATTTTGCACGGGCTTCTGCGTTGGTTAGCGGCCGTTTCTCTTCCGTATTCGGCGTGTTGTTCTCTGACATTCGATGCGCTGGATTACAATCAGGAACCCAATACTAGGGAATCTCCGTTTAAGTATCCATAGTTCCAGAAGCATGGCCTGGCGCAGTTTGACTGTGGAATCTCTAACAGGTAGCTTGCCTTCTTTCTTTTTAGTCAGGATATGACCCTTGAATTTCGATTTTTCCGATGATGACAAGATGGTTCAGGACCAGATAAACCGGTTTCTTCGCGACAACTGCGGTTTTGGGGAGTTTCGCTCGGTACTTGAAGGAGAGGCCACTTATTCAGAAAGCGTGTGGCGTGGCCTGTCCGAGATGGGTGTGCAGGGCACCGCGATTCCTTCTGCCTATGGGGGGGTTGAAGCCGGATACCTGAGCCTTTGCCTTGCGGCGAGGGAATTGGGTGCCCATCTGGCACCGGTCCCGTTTTCCTCTTCAATATACCTCGCGGCTGAGGCGATTCAAGGTACTGGTTCAGAAGCCCAGAAAGAGGAATGGCTGCCCAAACTAGCCAGCGGACAGGCTATTGGCACGCTAGCGGTAACTGAAACTGTTCAGGAACCGGTCCCGGAGGACATCACGACGACCTTTGTGAATGGAAAATTGAATGGCACCAAGTTGGTTGTTCCTCATGGCTTGATGGCTGACGTGGCGGTGGTGCTGGCCCGGACCAATGATGGCCTGTCTCTTGTGCTTGCCCCTTTATCGGATGTGGAGCGAAGGTCGATTGATACGGTAGACCCAACCATGGGTTCTGCCACGATCACGTTTAAGGATTCGCCAGCAAAATTGTTGGGCCAGCCCCATGATGGCTGGTCAGTTATGTCTACGGTTTATAACCGGGCGGCGGTGATGTTTGCGTTTGAGCAGCTCGGGGGCGCGGAACGTGCCCTGGACATGGCGGTCGGATATGCCAAAGAACGATTTGCGTTTGGGCGACCCATAGGCTCTTTTCAGGCACTGAAACATATGATGGCCGATATGTATGTTGCCCTGAAGCTGGCGGAATCGAACTGTTACTACGCTGCCTGGGCGCTTCAAAATGATGCGGATGAGTTGGCGCTAGCAGCGGCAACCGCGCGAGTTTCAGCCACCCAGGCATTCCAGCTTTGTTCACGTGACAACATCCAGGTCCACGGAGGTATGGGGTTCACCTGGGAGTATGACTGCCATCTTTATTACCGTAGATCCAATTATCTGACCCTGGTGCTCGGGGGGCTTTCTGCCTGGGAAGACAAATTGGTTTCAGCCCTGCCAGATGCGGCATGAGTCTGATCATGAGTCTGATCATGACGGGAGCAACAAAAAATTAGGAGATAGATGATGGAATTTAGCGATACAAAAGAAGAAGCAGCCTTCCGGGTCGAAATCAGAACCTGGATCGATAACAACGCACCCGACTATTTATTTGAACCCCTTTCATCCAGCGGGTTTGGGTCTATTCAGATGGATGGCTTTGATCCCATGGCTGAGGCGAAGCAATGGCAGAAGACGAAAGCAGAGGCCGGCTGGGCTTGCCTTCAGTGGCCAAAAGATTACGGAGGTCGAGGCGCCACCCCAATCGAGAGTGTGATCTGGAACCAGGAAGAGGGTGTTTATGGCCAGCTTAGCCGTATGTTTATTATTGGTCAGGGGATGTGCGCGCCGACGATGATGACGTTTGCCAGTGAAGACCAGAAACAGCGCTATCTTCCGAAGCTGGCGAGTGGTGAAGAGGTCTGGTGCCAGCTTTTCTCTGAGCCACACAGCGGTTCAGATTTGGCTGGACTTCGTACCCGGGCCGAAAAAGATGGCGATGACTGGGTCATCAATGGCCAAAAGATCTGGACGTCCGGTGCGCAGCATAGTGACTTTGGTATCCTGATTACGCGAACGGATCCAGAGGTGCCGAAACATCGGGGGTTGACGATGTTTTTTCTCGACATGAAGTCTGCCGGGATAGACATCCGACCGATTAAACAGGCCAATGGCGACAGCGGTTTTAATGAGGTTTACTTCGACAACGTACGCATTCCTGATGCCCAGCGACTCGGAGAGGTCGGGGAAGGGTGGAAAGTCTCACTGACCACGCTGATGAACGAACGCCTGGCGATTGGGGGCAGCATTACTACGGGGTTTCCAGAGATCAAGGAGTTGGTTGATCAGCTCAGGGTTGCATCGGGCACCGCGATTAATGATCCCGCGGTGCGCTCGAAGCTTGCTGACTGGTACGCAAAGAGCGCTGGTCTTAAAAATACCGCAGCACGTGCGATCTCCGCACTATCCAAGGGAGAAACGCCAGGACCTGAAAATAGCATCGGCAAACTCGTTGCCGGTGGCATGATGCAGGATATTGCCAAGTTTTCGCTCGACCTCCAGGGATTGTCCGGCGCGATTGTCGATCCAGAGATTGCAGCTGGATCCGCTCGCCTGCAGGCGATGTTGATGCGTTCGCCTGCTGTTCGGATTGAGGGAGGTACAGATCAAATTCTTCGTAATATCATTTCTGAGAGAGTGCTTGGGTTACCTGAAGACATGCGAGCCGATAAGGGCATACCGTTCAACAAGATTCCAAGCGGAAATTAACGATATCAATAATAGAAAGTCGGTGGATTTAGCCAATAAGGAAGTTCGCTAGCGTGTTAAAGTTCGGCTGATAATCTCTCTCTAATTATAAGCGATTCAATAATGTCGAGGCAGTTAGTTGTCATACTGGGTATGCACCGTTCAGGTACCAGCCTTATTACCAAGTGCATAGAGTTGCTGGGCTATTCGTTGGGTGACAATCTGATGCCGCCGGGCGTCGATAACCCAACGGGGTTCTGGGAAGATCTCGACATCGTGCAGTTTAATGACAAGCTTCTTGGCAATAATCAGACAAGTTGGGAGTCACCGGTTGGCAGTCGTTCGGCTGAATACCCGAAGAAGTTACAGCGGGAAGCGCTAAGGCTGCTTAAATCGAAGTTCTCAAACACCGAAAGGTTCGTCGTTAAGGACCCTAGAATGTCGCTTTTACTCGACTTCTGGTCCGAGCGTTTTGTTGAAGCTGATATTCCTGTGGAATACCTGGTGGTTTATCGACAGCCTCTCGAAATAGCAGCGTCACTTCATGCAAGGAATGGCATGGAGAGGGAGCACGGTCTTTTGCTTACCTACGTTTACAATAGGGCATTGATGACCTTTCTGGGCGATAACGTTTTCCTTGTAGGTTATCGTCAATTTCTTGAGAATCCGCTGGGCGAATTGTCCAGAATTGCAGTTAGGATCGGGGGAGAGTTCGATAAAGAAGAGGCTGGTTCCTTCATCGAGAATTTTGTTAATCCCGACCTCAAGCATCATGGCTTCACAGAGGAAGATTTCGCAGGACATGAGCTTGCTTTCCCAGAGATGGTCGACCTTGCGGCGATGATGTCCAGAATAGCGGGTGGAAGCATAGAACCGTTTGATTCTCATATGACAAAGTACCCGGACCCTAGAAGCTCAGTTGCCCTGAGTCTTTGTGAATACCAAATCAAAGCCGACTTCAAAACGAAAGAGGTGTTGCGCGCTAAGATTGAAGAAAAGGATCAGGGAAGCACCTTATTACAGGGAACCCTAACACGACAAAAAGCAGCGCTTAAAGACGTTCGTGGCAGGCTGCGCGAACGTGATGCTCACGTGGGGCTGCTGACTGCTGATGTCAGCGGATTGGTAGCAGACGTTGCGCGTAGTAATGAAGCCCTGAAAGAACGTGATGAATTACTGAAGGAACGTGATGCTCACGTTGGGCTGCTGACTGCTGATGTCAGCGGATTGGTAGCAGACGTTGCGCGTAGTAATGAAGCCCTGAAAGAACGTGATGACTTACTGAAGGAACGTGCGTTTGAGCTAAATCAGTGGTCTAAGGAATTCTCCAGTCTGAGCGATGACCGCGACACGGCAATCAATGCGCGCGACACGACGATACATGAGCTCGATACAACGATACATGAGATACGCTATAAAACCAGGTTATTGCTTGAGCAGAATGAGGATCTCAAGCGACAGATTGGGGGTTACCAACAGCACTTAGAAGCTTTCAACAGGATTCACTTGGATGTTCTTGGTTCTGTGTCCTTCAGGCTCGGGCGAGCATTGACTTATCCGGTGAGGAAACCGTTGACCGCCTGGCTCCTACCGAGGCTGAAGGGGAACAATGGGGGGCTGGCAGTCGTGAAGTTCGTCCGTACCTGTGTCGCAAGACCTCTTGCTGCCCTAAAAATGATGTCGCCCAGACGAATAAAAAACTTCTATCTACTGCTCACCGATCGCCAGAACCTGGCAGAACAGGTCGTGCAGAACTATCAGTTAGAAATGGAAAAAGAGGTGCCGGTACCTGATGTGGATATCTATCACCACTCAGGACAAGAACTAAGCGAAATCAACCTGTCGTTTCCCCATTGTGAGAATCCTCTCGTATCGGTGCTCATACCGGTATATAACCAGATCGATTACACGTTGAAGTGTCTGGCGTCGATTAAGCAACATTTGCCGGCGGTAACGATTGAGATTGTTGTAGCTGATGACTGTTCTACCGATTCGACACCTGAAGTTCTCGCCCGTTTAGAGGGTATTAAGGTGGTAAGGCATAAGGAAAACCTGGGCTTCCTCAGGTCATGCAACCGGGCCGTTGATTCCTGCCGTGGTGAGTTTATTTTCCTGTTGAACAATGACACCACGGTTCACAGCGGCTGGCTCGATAAGCTGGTCGAGACGTTTAGCGTACATCCTGATGCCGGGCTGGTGGGCTCAAAGCTCGTTTATCCCGACGGAACTTTGCAGGAAGCGGGTGGTATCGTCTGGAAGGATGCGTCGGGTTGGAATTATGGTAGAAATGGAGATCCAGATGCCCCGGAGTTCAACTATTTCAGGGAAGTTGATTACGTGTCCGGTGCGGCAATCCTTTTCCCGCGCCAGCTTTTTCTGGCGTTGGGAAAGTTTGACGATAATCTTGCGCCTGCCTACTACGAAGATACAGATTTAGCGTTTTCTGTTCGTAAAAATGGCAAAAAAGTCTACTACCAGCCAGCTTCAGTCATAACACATTACGAGGGTAAATCTCATGGCACCGATGAGAGCTCTGGGATCAAACAGAATCAGGTGATCAATCAGGGTAAGTTCAGGGAGAAATGGGCGGAGGTTCTCGATGAACAACATTTCGAGAATGCAGAACAAGTTTTACAGGCAAGAGAACGTAGTCGTGGAAAGACGACGGTTCTTGTCATTGATCATTATGTGCCACATTTTGATAAAGATGCTGGCTCACGGTCTACGTATTTATATCTGAAGCTGTTGGTTCAATCCGGCTTTAATGTGAAATTTCTCGGAGATAATTTTTTCAAACACGAGCCCTACACCTCTTTGCTTCAGGGCATGGGTATAGAAGTGTTATATGGCAACTACTACCAGAGCAACTGGAAGCGTTGGTTACGTGATAATACGGGATACATAGATGTAGCGTATATGATGCGACCACATATAGCAGGGCCCTATGTAGATGTCGTGAACGAGCTCAAGCCGCGCCCTCGGACCATTTATTTTGGGCACGACCTGCATTACCTTCGCTTGCAAAGGCAGCTTGAACTGCAGCCGGACGAAAAGCTTGCTGCAGAGAAAGCGCAGTGGGAGCAAAAGGAATATGATCTGTTCGAAAAATTTGACCAAATCTACTACCCGAGCCAAGTTGAGGTGGACAAAATTCTTGCAAGGAAGCCTAACTTGCAGGTTAAAGCAATCCCTTTGTACGCCTTCGACCAGTTTGAGGATGAGCCCCCAGAGTTCGATTCACGTGAGGGGCTGATTTTTGTCGGTGGTTTCAATCACCCACCTAACAGCGACGGGCTTGTCTGGTTTGTAGACGAAGTATTTCCGGTAGTGTTGGAATCTCTGCCGGATCTTCAGTTGCATATCGTGGGTTCCAATATGCCAGATGAAATCAGGCGTCTCGAATCGCGCAATATCAAGGTGGAAGGATTTCTTTCTGACGAAGCACTGGGTGAGTTGTATCGACGTATTCGAATGAGTGTCGTTCCTCTACGGTTCGGGGCGGGTATTAAAGGTAAGGTGCTGGACGCAATGCAGAAGGGGATACCGGTCGCAACAACTTCCATTGGTGCAGAGGGTATACCCAACGCTGGGACAAACCTGATGGTTGAGGATGTTTCTCTGGACCTTGCGAACTGTATTGTTGAGTCATATGGTGATCTGGGAATGCTGGAACGATATTCGATCGCCGGGTTGGATACGATAGCAAAGCATTTCAGTACGGATGCCGTGTTGAAGGTCATTGCGGAAGATTTTCGTATGCCGAAAGCGGAGCACAACTAATGTCAGTTGCATTATCCCTTGATCAGGTTGGTGTGTTTTACCGACGGCGGGTCTCGCTGTTGAACCGGGAAAAATTCTGGGCAATCAGGAATATCAGTTTCGAGGTTAATACTGGCGAGACGCTGGGTGTTATTGGGCGAAATGGTGCTGGTAAAAGCACCCTGCTCAGGGTTCTGGCCGACCTTCTGGTACCTGATGAAGGCAAGGTGACGAGAAACATTAAAACGGCGTCGCTGTTGACGCTTAATCTTGGTTTTCTGCCTCACCTGTCGGGAAGAGATAATGCAATTGTCAGTGGCATGCTGCTCGGCTTAAGCCGAGGACAGGCGATAGGGAAACTTGACCAGGTGACTGAATTCTCTGAACTTGGAAGCGCGATCGATGACCCGATTCGAACCTACTCGGCGGGAATGAGGGCGCGGTTGAGCTTTGGTGTCGCACTCACTTCAGACCCGGATGTTATCCTGGTCGATGAGGCGTTGGGGGTTGGCGACAGGGAATTTCGTCAGAAGTCGACGGAAGAGATGAAACGGAAAATGAAGTCGGACAAGACCGTCGTTCTCGTGTCGCATAGCGAAGCGCTGGTCAGGGAAATATGTAATCGTCTGGTGTGGGTAGAAAATGGCACTGTCGTCGCAAGTGGTGAGGTAGATGCAGTGCTGAACGAATACAACCGCTCACAGCGGATGGTTCACTCCTAGACCAGGAGTGAATCGTTATCCAATCATGGATTTATTCAACAGTTTCCAGATGTCTCGACTTGAAACCTTTCTGGATACGTTATGTCTTGCCCGGATAGCCGATGGTAGTTTTTTAAGGGCATCCAACTTGGCTTTCCCAATCGCGCCACCACGGCCTTTTACAGCAAGCACTAACAGGGTGACCAGGTTCGCCAGTATATGAAAGGGTAGCGTGGTGAGTAATAGTAAAAGCGGCATGTTCTTGAAGTAACAGTAAACGAGATTCCGGTGCCCAAAATAAACAGAGAAATCACTGCCTTCACCGGTGACAGCAGAACCGATGTGATGGACGATGGCATCCCTCACGAAAAGACATGGATGGCCTGCGAGCTGAAGCCGGAAGCCAAGATCGATGTCTTCAACATACATAAAGTACACGTCGTCGAAGCCGCCAAGCTGATTGAATAAAACTGTTCGATAAAGGGCCGCACCCGCGCATGCGCTGAATACCGGTTCTGTTTGAAGATTGTCATGCAGCTCTTGTTGATGGAAGCGCCGCCAGGGAATACCCGTGAAATGAAGTTCGTCTCCCGCGCCGTCTACGACAGAGGTGTCGTCTTCCCTCAGCATTAGGGATGCAAAGGAGCCATAGTCAGGGTGACTGTCTGCGGCATTTACCATGGCCTCCAGCCAATCGGGTTCAGGGAAGGCGTCCGGGTTTAGGCACACAATGTAATCGGTGGTGTCGATCTTCCGGACAGCCAGGTTTATTGCCCCACCATACCCAAGGTTTTGTTCACTTCTGATAACGGTCGCCGTTGTAATTGCGTCAAGCATGCTCTGTGATTCTGCCTCAGTCGATGCATTGTCCACGACGACCAGTTCATCGGCACAAAGGGTTTGGTCTGACAGGGATTTCAGACATCG
>DTZW01000402.1 GCA_012961165.1 Gammaproteobacteria bacterium
TAACCACACTACCCGAGTTATTTTATCAAGCAGGCCGCCCAGGGTGAAGCCGATTCGACGCCAGTAAAATCGCGCAAAGGTGACTTTCCCCCATAAATTGCCGATATTGTCAGTAACGCAATCGATCACTTTACCAAAAATGAAGACAATCAAGCGCCAAAATAAGGCATTTACGCTGATATTAATAGACGAAAATCAAGAATTCGGTCCTAAAATGACGCTAAAATAAACATCTTAAAGATATCGAGGTAACATCCGGAGGTGACTATGCTTAGAAAGATAATTGTAGCGGTGATAATGACAATGCCCATCGGGGTTCTGGCAATTGAAACCGTCAGCTCTGAAGTACCAAGCAAGCAGTTTCTCGGTCAGGAACTGGTCACGGGCTTGATCAAAACCAGGATCGCAGAGGATCAAAGTCTCGCCTTTAACGTCGTCATGCAGGGCCTCGCAGACTTCCCGGATGAGGTTGTCGCCATCGTTATTTCAGCAATGCAGACTGGCGCATCAACAATCGATATCGCCAGCCAATGCGATACTGATATTCCAGCAAGAATTATCCCGAGTCTGGTATACGCGGCAATTTCCCAGGGCGCGGACCCTGAACTCATGATTGCCGGATGCCTGCGTGCGGTACCTATTGATCAAGCACACGTGGTGTTTATGGCTGCTATGCAAAATATAGACGTCACGCAAGCAGAAGGTCTTTTAGCCACCGCTATGCAGGCATTTGAGGACCACCCTGGCGCTGATTGCGGTCCCTCCGCAGAAGATCTTGTTGGCCAGTCAACTAAACAGGCTGACTCGCCCTTAACTGTAAGCGACCAGAGTTTTAATCAGGAGCGGTTCTTAGCGTTGATCAGAACAAAGATCGCAAAGGACCAGAGTCTGGCCTTTGAGGTCGTCAGGCAGGGGCTCGCTGACTTCCCGGATCAAGTTACCCCCATCGTTATTTCAGCAATGCAGGCTGGTGCATCAACAATCGACATCGCCAGCCAATGCGATACTGATATTCCAGCAAGAATTATCCCAGATTTGGTCTCCGCGGCAATTTCCCAGGATGCGGACCCTGAACTCATAGTTGCTAGATGCCAGATCGACATCGCCAGCCAATGCGATACCGATATTCCAGCAACAGTTGACTCGAACTCGATAACCGGGGCAATTCCTATCTCGAACTCGATAACCGGGGCAATTCCTCAAGACGTGGACCCTGAACCCAGGATTGCTGGCTGCCAGTGCGCAGCACCCTTTGATCAAGTACTTAACATGCTTGTGCAAGCCATGAAGAACGCGGAGTCTATCCAACTAAAAGCGCTTCTGCTGGACATCACTATCAAAATGATTCCGAGCAACGGTACATCCGGATCAACAACAGTGTTCGACGGTTACCTGAGTACCCTGCTTCTGGCGGGTATGCAGGGCAATAATTCACCTCAAATAGACCGTTTATTAGATGTCGCTATCCAAACTTTTGAGGGTAACGGTATTGGCGGACCGGCAACCCAGGCAATACTGGTCAACTCCCTGGTTGACGGTAACCTCCTGAGTGTCGGGAATACGTCCGAAGATTGCACTGATGAGTGCACGCGACCGCTCGCACAAAGCCTTGTCAGCCAGAAGATTCAACCGAGCCCTTCACCCTTGAATGCGCCGCCTGATCCCACTGATCCCTCCGAAGCCGAATCTACGGCCGAATCTTCGGCTAGCGATAGCTAGGGTCATTATAAAGGTTTAGCGCGTGCCGGCAAAAACAGATTAACGAACGGCCAAATTGATCGGCTAGCTCATTCTCTCGCTGTAGTCCCAGGAGGTCAGTTGGAACTGGCCTCAGCCTAATTACATACTCTTCATCCATTTCAACCTGATGTATATCGACCAGTTTCAAATGAACTGGCTGGTACGCGCCAAGACGCGCCATTTTCGCATTGCACAGAGGACATAGCCCATCGTAATAGAGCGTCTCTAACTGGTTACTCATGATCGTCCTAATCGGCCAGGATTTCACAAAGCGCTTTTCTGCATTAACGCCACCGCGAGTGCACCTGCCAGCAGCGTCATAAGACGCTCTTCGTGCACATGGTAATTCCCCTCACTCCAACCGCCTTTGTAAGCCACGACCGCCATTTTCGCGCCAGGCAGACGCGTGATTTCTACCATACTATCAGTGGGCTCTGGGAGATCGGCGAGTTGGTACTCTGCGGGCATAAAGAAACTGATCCAGTAAGCTCCCTCACCAGTTGACTCAGGTGCCATCGTCACCGGCGCTGTCATTGATATTTTCTGCTTCCCGGAATTGCCCCCAAATATATGTCCTGCAAGCCGCCTGAACGCCAGATTTCCAGCATCCTCAAAATCTGCCTCAACACGGGTGCGCGCCACTATCAGGGTTGGATACCGGCGAATCTCGAGCTCACCGGTCTTTTCCAGCACAAGGTATTCAGGCTTATAGATCGCTAAAGATTCAATCGGGAGTAATGCCAAGAGCGAGATAATTAGTCGAATCCTAATACTCATAGTCCTGAGACCCCGGCACCCGCATCGACTCCGCGCGCAATTCCTACGGAATGCAGCACTGAGCCATAAGCCGTAACGATGACCTTGAGGACAAGAAAAGTGGTAAAGCTTATTAACCTGATTACGCTACTCATAAAGCTCGCTCCCTTCCCGGAGAGGTAATAGCGTTTGAATGATTGATAGGTATAAATACGCCACGCCGGGGAAGGTGGATCACACTTGGCTTTCCCGGTTAACTAAAGCCCTGGTGTCAAGAGAGACACGAAACCCATCTTTTCGGTGGAGTGATATGCTAAGGCAGATCGGCGCGGTTTCGTCTTCCGATAGGAATCTGATCCTGTCAAATCCTGAGATCCTTCACCTGTTCCAGTACCGTTCTGATCGTGTCGAGTCTCTCGGACGATTCGCGGTAGCTGGCATGAATACCCCGGCGATAGCTTGGTGCGCCCTTCACCGGATGAAGGAAGTCATTCGATGCTATTTGGCTTGAAGGCAGATACGCCGCACCAGATGACCGCGACAGGATCTCAAGCGCAATACTGGCCATGTTAACCTGCAGACCAACGACCACACTTTCACCAAACCGCTTCGCGTGGAAGTTGGCAAACGCCGTTCCCCAGTCCACGTAGATGTAATTTTGAGCGATCGCTTCATTCAGCTTCTCGCCCTCTACGGAAGCAGCCAGCCCCAGCTTCAACTCACCGATTTTCACAGATGTCAGATCCGTACTGGTTGGTGGATCGTAGAGAATAATCAGGTCCAGGGTTCCGTTCATAACCTTCCCGACTAATTCTTCCGAGGAATGACCCTCCGCCTGAATCGCTATCTCGGGTGTCGTTTCTCTGATTTCCGCCAATCTTTCCTGTAACGACAGCAACCAGATTCCTGGTGTTGATCCGAGTGCAAGTCGTGCATCGACCTCCGGTCGCAGCTGAACTTCGTGCACAGTCCTCGCCCACGCGGCGATCATTGTCTCAGCATGGGGCATCAATCTCTCGCCTTCAAGGGACAGTCTCAGGTTTCCACGCTGGCGGATAAAAAGGTGGACACCAAGCTGGCTCTCAAGCTGTTTTACCCTGGCCGAAACGGCAGCGGAGGTCACAAACAGGTTCTCAGCAGCACGGCCGAAATGACGTGTGCGGTTGACCTCAACAAATGTTTTCAACAGATCGATATCCATGACCGGATACTCCCAGGTGGGCAGGCGATGTTACATTTTTTTTACGTCGCATCAAATTTATTTTGATTTACCTCAGCGTGCCCATCCATACAATGCGCGCGATTAAACCAATTCACAGGACAAGCGCTATCGTGGCCAAGAGCATCAAACTACTGCTGGTTTCAATCGGCATACTACTGACCGGTCATGGGTTGCAACTGACACTGCTGCCGGTCCATGCGCGCGCGATTGGCTGGACCGATACGGAAATCGGGCTAACCGCTGCTGCCTATTTTTTCGGATTCGTTCTGGGCTGCCTGAGTGTACCGGAACTTCTGTCCCGTGCAGGTCACATCCGTGTTTTCCTCACAGTTGCCGGTCTCACTGCGGCCAGCCTCCTAATGCTTGAAGCAATCCAACTGTTGCCCGTGTGGATACTACTTAGACTTGCCAACGGCTGGTGCCTGGCAGCCATCTACACGACCGCTGAAAGCTGGCTCAATGAGCACGCTCTCGATCATCAGCGCGCCCGATTAATTGCGGTCTACGTCATGGTGACCTTAATCGCCATCGCCGGAGGCCAGGTTCTCTATGGTCTGCTACCTGTCAACATGCTTTTCACCGGCGCTGCTGTGATGATGATGCTGGCGCTCGTTCCTGTCGGCCTGTTCTGTGGAGACCAGCCCATGGCGCTGAAACAAAAGAAATTTCGAACAGCGTCCGTCTATGGTCTACCACCGATTGCCCGGGCTGGGTCGTTTCTGTCGGGGGTGGTCACCGGCAGTCTATGGACTATGGCACCACTCATCGCCGAAAA
Organism: Gammaproteobacteria bacterium; assembly: GCA_012961165.1. Lineage (GTDB taxonomy): Bacteria > Pseudomonadota > Gammaproteobacteria > Pseudomonadales > Azotimanducaceae > UBA9659. The sequence continues at coordinate 4,494 of DTZW01000402.1, forward strand.
AAATAGCCTGGAGGCCTCTTCTGTTAGTTCCGTGATGATGGCTATGGTTATTGGAGGAGGCGTTTTTCAACTGCCGCTCGGCTACCTTGCAGATCTCATCGGCAGAGTAAGGGTTATCACTGCCGCTTCATTAGCCTGCACGTTAGTCGCCGTTATGGGAATACTGGTGGTTCCTCAGAACACAGGGCATCTGGCAATCATCATGTTTCTTTTCGGCGGGACCAGTCTCAGTCTGTACGCGCTTTGTGCGGCTGAGGCAAATGCAAAGAGTCATCTGTCACGCGTTGAAATCGCTACGCTGTTCCTGCTGCTGAACGGCGCTGGCTCCATCGTCGGCCCGGTGATGACCGGGATTGTTTCCAACTGGACAGAGGCTGCTCTTTACGTAGTCGCCGCCCTCGCCATGTCCATGCTGCTGGTATATACAGCATTCGAAGGCGCACGTACCTTCATCGAAAAATTAAAGTCTCGGGCTACGTGGCCGATCAGGGCTCAATGGGATACCGCGCCAGCGCCTGAGGCCCGAGCGCCGTGGTGAGCGGTTGAAGTTCAGCTTCGTAATTACGCCATTGTTCAAGTGCGGTTTTAAAAATGGGCTGGCGTACCTGTTCCGAGCTTGGCGTTCTCACGTCCCTCACGGTTTCATAGTAATTGAGGCAGCTTTCCTCGAACGGTAACCCGCAGAACTCAAGTATTCGTCGAACCTGCGATTCCAGGTCATCGACGACATCCTCGTGCTGAACTCTTAAAACGAACCCCGGCAGTACACTGTCCCAATGATCCATCAGCTCAAGATAGTCGCCGTAATACCGGCCGATATCTTCCAAAGAGTAGCTGAATTCCTGTCCTTCGGCAAAAAGCTGTTTGAAAACGCTAAAGCCACAGGACAAGGGATGGCGTCTGGCATCAATGATCCTGGCTTTCGGGAGCATCAGTCGTATTAAACCGATGTGGCGAAAATTATTCGGCATCTTGTCAATAAAATAGGGCGCACCAAGTCGATGGATTCTGGTTTCCTCGATGAAAGTCCTGCCAAATTCTGCCAGTTCATTTTTGTCCAATTTTTCAAGAATCTGGGGGTAGTCGCTGCCAAACTCCTGACGGCCACGTCGCCGCAGCGACTGAGACAGGGACAGAATATTCGGCAACTCCTGCGTACCATCCACCAGGCTGTGTGAAGACAGGATCTGTTCCAGCAGCGTGGATCCTGCACGTGGCAGGCCTACAATGAAGATCGGATCAGTCGCCTGATGACCGGTACCGTCCATGTTTCGAAAAAAATCAGCATCACATACCGAAATCTGCGCCTGGATATCACGGGTGGTCACTTCTGCGTTGTAACGGCTCTGGGTTTTTTTAAGCGCGTTGCCACGCGCATACTGACTAAATGAGCGCTCATAGTCTCCCTGGTCCTCATAGGCTTTGCCCAGGGCAAAGGACAGGTAGACTCGATCCATATGCGTCAGTTGCGGGTTGGCCTGCTGGGCGTGCATCGCTGCAAGTTCAGCATCTGAATACCGGTAGGTCTTAAGGTTGGCCAGTGCATAATAGGCTTCGCCATGCTCTGGATGGGCAAGCAATGCCTGTCGATAGCTATCGACGGAAAGATCAAAGTCACCGCGGGTTTTCAGCGCGTGTCCCTTGGAGGTCAAGGTTCTTGAATCATTGGGCAGCGTTGTAAGCACCTTGTCAAACATAACCAGGGCGGTATCCAGGTCGCCTGCCTGAACCGCACTCACCGCATGCAGTGATTGAAATTGCGTCGAATCCGGCTCGCTATCGAGCAAGTGTTTCGACTGCTCTAGTGCTTTGTCGTAAAACTGCCGCCTGGTTAGTGCCTGTACGTAATCCATTCGAACCTGCGCGTTGTTCGGCGCAAACAGGACAGCACTTTCGAGCAGGAATTCGGCATCTGACAATACGCCCAGTTTGAGACCGATATCTGCAAGCAGGCGCATCGCCTCGATATGATGTGGCACCTTCTTCAGGAAATCCCTACAGATGTCTTCTGCTCGAAGCAACTTGCCTTCAGCAATCATGTCCGCCGCCACAATCAGTGGCTGAGGTGTTTTCTTTATTCTTTCGATATTGTTTTGGGCATAAGCTGCCTGCTGCGTTCTTCCCAGTTGAGTTGCGATCTTTTGCATTGACTTCCAACTAGCTTCAAGCGCGGAGTTTAGCTGGCAGGCACGCGTATAGGCGTGCAGTGCTTCCTGGAGTTGACCCAGGTCACGGTGTGTGTGACCCGTTTCCTGCCAGGCGCGACCGCTGTCCGGTGCGAGTTCAACCAGTCGGCTCAGTAGCGTCAGGGATTCCTGAAAGTGGCGTGTGTATCGATTGCAGAGCGCTGACATGTAGAGCGCATCTTCACTGTTTGGATAGGATTTACGAAGTTCGGCGAGATCTGCCAGCGCACCGTCAAACTCACGGGCGACGATTCTTTCCTGGATCGCAGTTAACGATGTTGACAAGGACCTTGATAACGGTTCTGTATCCACTATTTTATTTACCGAAAAACACGCCCCTTAACGGGGCGTGTTTGCTGGTCCTGTTTTTCGGCTAGCGTATCAAAAATTGTACGAAGCACGTATTCCGGCGGTCAGCGGTCGCGCGTAAACGGTTCGTTCAACGTCGGCACCAAACCAGGTACTCATCGCCGCTTTCTCATCAGTCAGGTTGTCAACGAACAAGGTAGCTGACCAGGTATCAGACTCGACACCCACGGTTAGCCCAGCCAACATCCAGCTGTCAATCTTGATCCGGTTAATCCGGATCACGTCACTCCAGGAGTCATCGGAAAACGATATGTGTGGCATGACATGTGCCGTTAGACCGGACTTGAGTTGCCATTCGTACCGAACTGCAAGATTGCCCTGGTAACCCGGTGCGTACGCCAGTTCATCACCTTTAACGATATCGTCGGTAGGTGTGATCTTTTTCGTAATCTCAGAATCCAGGAAGGAGTATCCGCCGGACACAGTCAAACCATCAATGCTGTTCGGTGCCCAGATAAATTCGCCCTCAATGCCTTTGACTTCGGCATCGGCAGCGTTATCCGAGAAGAACAGGTTAACGATGCTGGTGTCAAAGATCGTCGTCTGCATGTCCTTGATTTCCATGAGGAACACATTACCGTTCAACCGTAACTGACCATCGAGCAAATCGACTTTCCAACCAATTTCGACATTGGTCAACTCGTCTGAAGTCAGGTCATAGGGAACCGTGAAATTCCCCTGGGGATTGGGCGTACCTCCGGGTCTGTTGAGCAGACCAGTACGGAATCCCTCTGAAAACGTAATGTAGTACAACTGATTGTCGTCCGGCGTCCAGGAGAGGTTGATCTTGCCGATTACGCCATCGTCTTCAGCAACGTCAGGGGCGCGGACACCGCCGATGACTCTTGGGTCGGTACCTGGCGTAAGGTCTGCTTCCGTGAATGTTTGCTGCGGTGAGGCGCAGCTAAAAATATTGGTGAACTGTCCATCGCCGTCATACAAATCACTGATATTTGTGCCAAACGCGTTGGCGTCGTTGTTGCCAAAAAACCCCAGAGAGTTACAAAAGGAACTGTTAGCACTTCCTTCCATATCGACTTCATAGTCGTAATATCGAGCACCGAGCGTTACCGCGAACTGGTCACTGATATCAACCGTGATCTCGCCAAATATTCCGTAATTTTCATCGGTTCGATGAATGTCATTTCGAAATGCAGTATTTTTAGGATAGGCCCCTTCCTCGGACTTCCATGCGGTGGGTTGTGAGTAATTATCGGCAAATCCGGCAACCCCGGCAAAAAGCACATCCTGGCTTAGATAGCGAAAATCGACCCGTTCCTCGAGATCCAGGTCACTGTAGAACGCGCCAAAAGTAGCCCGCCACCGATTGGTCGCATCGGTTGAAAACCGGATCTCGTGTGTCTGGATCTGCAACTCAGCATGCACAGGAACATGGGCATTGGGTGCGTAACAGGTTGAACCAGCCAGGTCATCGCCATCGTAGAAGCCAGAATAGACCACATAGTCACACTTGTAGTAAGGCATGTACTGGCCGACGAACAGGTATGAGGTATAGTCAATGACCTGGTCCATCTCACGGTCGGTAAACGCCCCTGTGTAGACCACATCAAGATTCGCGATCCGGCCGGTGAGCGTCCATGCAATATTGTCGAACTCGTCGTCGTTAGATTCATTAACGTAACGCTGGGCTTCATAGTCACCCAGATTCGGATCGGCAAAAAAGGCTCCGTCGGTTTCCAGTTCCTGATGCATATATGACACCAGCAGGTTCCAGTCATCATTAATATCATAGAGTCCGCTGATACGGGCGCCGGAATAAGTGGCATCATTAAAATCGTCTTCGACGAAGTCAGTATTGTCAGCGACCCTGAAGTCGACCTGGCTCAGGTCCTTGCCAGCACCGAAGCCGGCACGAAACCCGTTTACGGGTACACCGTTGGCACGGACGGTTCCCTCCGCGCGAAACCGTGCACTTTGGCTCATATCAAGCGTACCGTGTACGTTATCAATGTAACCACCCTTGTCATCGACAAACACGACCCCTCGTACTGTCAGCTTGTCAGAGATCGGAACATTCATCATGGCTTCAACTTTCTGGCTCGGCTCACCATCTTTGGTAAATGAACTTTCCAGTTTGAAACTGCCGTAGGTATCAGACGGGTCCGGCTTGTTGGTAATAATTCTCACCGTGCCAGCCTGAGAGCTGGCACCAAAGAGAGTCCCCTGGGGCCCGGCAAGCACCTCAATGCGATTGACGTCCGCGGCGTAGACATCCAGGTTTCGACCAGGTTGGCCTAGAGGCTGTTCATCCAGATAGAAAGCGACGTTGGGCGACAGCCCCGCTACGCCGGCCACCGAAAGCGTTGGTGTTGTTGAGGCCACACCGCGTATGTAGACCGTGCGGTTGCCCGGACCATTGCCGCCCGCGGTCACGCCAGGCAACTGAAGAAGGTAATCCTCGAAGTTGGTGACACCCAATTGGTCCAGTTTGCGCTCGTCCATCGCTTGTACAGCAACAGAGATGTCCTGCATGCTCTCTGCACGCTTGGTTGCGGTAACGACGATTTCTTCAATTTCAGCATACGCTGGTGCTACGGCGATGCCATTGGCCAGAATTGCTGTTGCTACAGCCGAGCTGAGCTTTGTTCTGCGATTCATATTTCCCCCTTAGATCTCGTTGGATTATCCCAGGCACGTGTACATTTTTGCGTCACACGATACGGAATGGTTTAAATAAGAATGGTTTAAATAAGCACGATCCGGTTTTTTTAGTTAAAAGATCCGGTTCTTTTAGTTAAAAGGTCCGGTTCTTTATTTTTCTTGATTTTGTGTCACTACCAGCAAGAATAGCGATTACAGGATAAAATCTCTAGGCCTAAACGACAAAAACATGCACAAAAACGTCACGGCAATTTTACGTGTGTGCAGCCGAAACATAAACGTTTCCCGATATCGACGACGCCGTGGGCGCGAAGGACCATGGCTCTCAACGTCGAGGGGAGTTGTGTCAGGGCTCTAAAAAAGGCCCTCTACAAGTCCGTTTTCGTCCAGGCCGATATCAAGCGCTGCGGGATGTCGAGGTAGACCGGGCATGGTCATCACATCTCCGCACACCACAACGATAAAACCGGCACCGGCAGCGAGCCTGGCTTCACGCACCGGCAGCGTGTGTTCACTAAGCTCCCCGGTCTGCTTCGCATCGGCGGTAAAACTATACTGTGTCTTGGCGATACAGACCGGCAGATGACCGAAACCAAGCGCTTCGAATTCAGCCAACTGGCGCTTCGCCTCCGGAAATAGCTCAACCCCGTTCGCACCGTAGATTGTCGTTGCAATTGTCTCGATTTTTTCAATTAGCGAATCTTCATCATCGTAGAGCATCTGGACCTCAGCGGAAGGTTCCGCCAGTTGTTCAACCAACAACCGGGCTACTTCCTTCGCGCCCTCGCCCCCCTTCGCCCAGTGATCGGCAACCGCGGCCTTAACGTCAAGTTGATCACAGATATCCAGCAGCGCACGTAATTCTTCTTCCGTGTCAAAGGGAAAACGGTTAATCGAAATTATCGGGGTTAATCCAAACAGTCGAAGATTTCGGACATGCTGTTCGAGGTTCGCGGCACCCTTCACAAGTGCCTCGGCATTCGGGGTAACCAGATCGGATTTTGTAACACCACCCTGCATCTTTAACGCGCGTATTGTGCACACCAAGACAACTGCATCAGGCCGGAGTCCGGACTGACGGCACTTGATATTGATGAACTTTTCCGCTCCAAGGTCTGCACCAAACCCCGCTTCCGTAATGACGATCTCACTAAGGCTAAGCGCTGCCCTTGTCGCGGCAACGGAGTTGCAACCATGTGCAATATTCGCGAATGGTCCGCCATGTATAAATACCGGGTTGTGCTCAAGGCTCTGAACGAGGTTTGGTAAGAATGCATCCTTCAGGAGTACTGTCAACGCGCCGTCTGCGCCAACGTCACTCGCGGTCACAACAGTCTTGTCGTACCTTCTGCCAATAACAATTTTACCGAGACGCACCTGCAGGTCCTTCAGGTTCTCAGCCAGACAGATGATTGCCATAATTTCAGATGCCACAGTGATGTCGAAACCACTCTCCCGCGGGATACCGTGCGCACTACCTCCCAGGCCCTGAACAACGTGTCTGAGCGCGCGATCATTGAGATCAACCACCCGCTTCCATGTTATTTTCCGTGGATCGATATTTTCCTCGTTACCCCAGTGCAGATGATTATCGATCATTGCGGTAAGAAGATTGTGTGCAGAGGTTATTGCGTGAAAATCCCCATTGAAGTGCAAGTTGATATCCTCCATGGGAATCACCTGCGCCCAACCACCACCTGCGGCACCACCTTTCATCCCAAAACACGGGCCAAGCGAAGGTTCACGCAGACAGGCCATGGAGTTTTTACCCAGCAAATTCAGGGCATCATTCAATCCGACACTGGTTGTAGTCTTACCCTCGCCCGCTGGAGTTGGCGTAATCGCCGTCACAAGTACCAGCTTCCCGTGGGCCGTTCCCGTGTCGATATTTGAGAGATCAACCTTGGCTTTGAAGTGTCCAAAGGGTATCAGGGATTCAGCAGGCAGTCCCAGGCGCTGTTGCGCAAGTAGAAGGATCGATTGTGGCGCAACAGACCGCGCAATCTCAATATCCGGCGTTCCCGGGGGCAGTTGATCAAGGCGATCCGGTTCCGATGCTTTATTTTCTGGTCTAACGTTCATGTTTCCCCTATTCCTCGTCCAGCCATCTGGCTGCACTTTCAAGCCCACCAAACGGAAAGAGATGCAGCCCCTTTAACCGTCTACTGACATGGTTACCACAAAGTTCGTA
>DTZW01000403.1:0-9643 GCA_012961165.1 Gammaproteobacteria bacterium
AATCAACATGCTGCGCTGTCACCACTGCGGCAGGGATTCTACGTGCCCGATGGCGGGAAGCGTTGCCGATGGTTGCAAGAGGGGGCGGAGTTTCAGCGACCCTGGCTCCGTAGCGGGCGGATTCGGGGAGATATTACACAGTTTCCGGGCGATTCGACGCCGGTCATCGGCTGTTGGACTTGGGTGAAAAGGGTGATTATTCTTCCTATACCCAGATCTGCAGTATCTCGGGAGTTATATTAGAGTTGCTTTGGGCAGGTGTACCGGTGATTATAGTGCCGGGTAATAAGCTGCCAATTGCTTTGCGGGTATCGAAAAGTGACTTTTCGATACCTTTGATTGGAGCAATGTCGGAGATTCAGCAGGAACTACAGCACCTGCATGAATCTAGTGCATACTGGATGAAAAGGGTAGACCTGGGACGAGAATTATTCGACCATAGTGTGGAATGTTTTGGAGATGAGTCTGTTAGGAAGTTGGTGCATTGTGCATTTCGATAACTAATTAGAAGTGTGGCTAGTAACTACAGGTAAACACTCAGTGTCTGAGAGAAGTATTCACCCAAGTGCGATAATTTTGCCGAACGTTGAGTTAGGCGATGGGATCATCGTGGAGCCGCTATGTATTATAGGGTTGGTCGATAGATTTCATGAGGAAAAGCCATGTGTCATTGGTCAAAATAGTTTTCTTGGTTCGCGGGTGACTATTTATTCGGGCGTTGTCAGCGGGGAACAATTTGACGTCAGTGACCAGACAACCGTATTTTTCGATAACCAATTTGGTGATAACTGCAGAATTGGACCGAAAGCTGTAGTCAAAAATGGTTGCCGATTTGGGGACAATATACGTTTGAATTCTCAGGTATTTGTTGAAAGAGTAGAGATGGGTTCCAACGTATTTGTTGGTCCAGGAACGGTATTTACGGATGACCTTCACCCGCCATGCCCTAGATACTCGGATTGCGTCCAGAAAACTCAAGTCGAGTCGTGGGTTTCTATAGGTGCGAACGTGACAATTACTCCAGGGGTCACAATAGGTCATCATTCTCAGATTTACGCAGGGTCAGTTGTGATTGAGGATGTTGCACCATACTCGGTTATTGCTGGGAATCCCGGGCGCCTGGTAAAAGATTTTAGGGAATTACAGTGCAGATCTGGCCTTTATGCGAGGCCATTCGTTTGGTGGGAAAGTGACTAGGAGCTTCAAAAATTCAGGTGAATTTAGGTTTGTTCAGCCCGTGCAGGCAGACACATGTTGATGTGGGCCATTCCATCACCTACCGCATTGCCGTGGGGCCGCTCCGTGGCGAAGAAGTGAACCGGTATCGGGAATAAATTCCTGGCTGGTTTTTGACTTAGCGTGGCGAGCGGGCTTGTTCGTGGCTAAGGCATTCAACAGTGTTGCTTTGAGCACGTGAAGGGACTGTTTCACTGACGAGCCCGAGCAGCAACGGCTCAAATCAATATGCTGCGCTCTCACCACTGCGGTACAGATTGAGTGTGCCCGATGGCGGGAGCGTTGCCGATTGCTGAAAGAAGGGAGCGGGGTTTCAGTAACCCCGGCTCCATAGCAGCCGGATTCAGGGAGGTATTACACGGTTACCGGTCGATTCGACAGTAGTCATCGGCTATTGGACTTGGGTGAAAAGGGTGTTTATCCTTCCTATACTCCCAAACCGGGGTCGGTGACCAACAAAGGGTTCCGCATGCCGAGCTCTTTATAGGCATCGGCAAGTTTGGAGATCCGACCGGGCCCGGTGCGCACGGCCGTAGGGTAATTCCAGTTAACGTTCATTCGTACAAAATCCTGGATAATTTCAAAATAACAGTCCATTTCCCAGTCCGTACTATGCTTACGGAACTCGCGTTCTTCCCACTGGAGAACTATCGCATCAAGAAAAAGGCGGCCGCAGCGTGGTTGCGGCGGCCGCCTCGAATTGGGAGATGCTGAGAAAACGTCTAACTGGCGTTGTAGATGCCCCCCGCTGCCTCCCTGATACGTTTGTATTCCTTGAAGATGCCGACCACCTTCGCTTCAATTTCGCCCTCTTCGGCAACCTCGTCCCAGAACCTGGCAGCGGCATCTTCGACCTCTCGCCATTGCTCTGCGGGAACGGTCTCGACTTTCAACTTGGTGCCGTCGGCACGCAGCTTGGCCTCGCCACCCCAGTACCACTGGTTACGATACTCATGGCTAGCTTCGACGCTGGCCATGACCACTGCCTTCAGGTGCTTGGGAAGATCGGCCCAGCGCTTTTCATTGACGAACCATGAACCGATCCAGGCTCCCGAGACGTTGTTGGTCAGAAAGTAGTCCGTCACATCGGCCCAGCCAACGGCGTAATCCTCTGTAATGCCGGACCAGGCCATGCCGTCGAGTTCACCTGTCTGAACGGCAACCTCGGCGTCCTCGTAGGGGATCGAGACAGGCACGACGCCGAACTGCGCCAGGAAACGGCCCGCGGTCGGGAAGGTATAAAGCCGCAATCCTTTGAGGTCGTCGAGGCTGGTGATCCGCTTCTTCGTATTGAAGTTGCATGGATCCTGACCGGCCGCTGACAGCCAGACAACGCCGCCGACTTTCTTGTAAGCATCCGACCAGATCTTGTCGAAACCATACTGATGAAACAACACAGGCACGTCCAGGGCATGTCTCGTTCCCATCGGGAAATAACCACCGAACTGGCGCACTTCTGTCGGAGATGCCATCGAATCGTCATCGGAGTGAACCGCGTCGATGGTGCCCTTTTGCAAGGCACGAAACAGTTCACCGGTGGGAACCAACTGGTCGGCATAAAACAACTCGACCTGCAATTCACCATTGGATGCGTTATTGATTGCATCGATAGCAGGTTTGGTGACGTGCTGACCCAGGGCCGACCCGGCGTAAGTCTGGAAGCGCCACTTGATCGGCTCCTGGGCCATTATGGCCGGGGCGGCCAGCGTGGCGGCACCCGCTACTGCGGTTGTAGCACCGACTTTCTTGAGAAAGTCACGTCTGTTGGTATTTGCTGATTTGGTTTTCTTCATTTCATTTTCCTCTTTACTTTGGGGTTGTTAAAACGTGCCTTGCATATTCTCCTCGGCACAATACTCGTAGAGTGTCTTCTCAATCAGACAACAACTATTTTCCATAGTGCCAATTAGGCAGCCATAGTGCAATTTCGGGAAATATCATCACAATTGCCAAACCAAAAGTCATCACCAATACAAATGGGGTGATCGATCGGTAGATGTCCGACAGCGTGATCTCTGGCGGCGCCATCGCCCGCATCAAGAACAGGTTGTACCCGAACGGAGGAGTCATATACGCAATCTGGCAGGTGATCGTGTACAGGACACCATACCATACCAGGTCGAATCCAAGTGCTCCAACCAGCGGAACATATAGCGGGGCGACGATGATGAGCATCGCCGTGTCATCCAGGAACATCCCCATGAGGATGTAGGAAACCTGCATCATGATCAGCACTTCCCAGGGACTCAACTCCATTCGGCCGATAAAGAAGAACTCGATAGCCTTAACCGCACCGAGACCGTCGAATACCGCCCCGAAGCAAAGTGCCGCGAGGATGATCCACATGAACATGCAGGACACCTGGAGGGTTTTGCGGAGCGTGGTTTCCATCACCTTGTAGGTCAAACGGCCTTTGACCAGAGCTACCAGGGTGGCAACTGTAGCACCTACCGCCGAGCTTTCGACTAGGCTGGTTACCCCCATGACGAAAAGGCCCGTCATCGAAAAAAAGATCAGAAACGGCAGAATACCCGCGCGCAGCAGTTTTAATTTTGTGCTCCAGGAAACTTCCCGTTCTTCTTTTGCGAGTGGAGGGCCGAGATGCGGCTGAAGCCGGCAGCGCACTGAGATGTAAATTACGAAAAGACCTGCCATCAGAAGGCCGGGAAACACGCCGGCCAGCCATAATTGCCCCACGGGCTGACGGGCAATCATACCGTACAGCACAAGAACAACACTGGGCGGTACCAGAATACCAAGCGAACTGCCTGCCTGGATGACCCCGGTCACCATGATCTTGTCGTAGCCGCGACGCAGCAGTTCCGGCAGCGCAATGGTTGCACCGATCGCCATCCCCGCAACCGACAACCCGTTCATCGCCGATATGATGACCATCAGCCCTATCGTACCGATCGCCAGCCCGCCATGGATGGGGCCCATCCAGACGTGGAACATTTCATACAGGTCGTCGGCAATTCGCGATTCCGACATGATGTAGCCCATGTAGATGAACATCGGCAGCGTCATCAACGGATACCACTTCATCAGCTTGATGATGGAGGTGAATGCCATCTCCGATCCGCCATCGCCCCACAGCAATAAGGCCGCAAATGCACCTACGAACCCTATCGCGCCGAACACGCGCTGCCCGGTGAGCAGCATCAGCATCATGGTCGTGAACATCAACAGTGCGATGAATTCGTAGCTCATGACAGTGATATACCTCTGGCGGCAGCCAGATCCTTGAAAAATTGCGAGATTGCCTGAAGCAGCATGAACAGGATTCCAATGTTTATTATCACCTTAATGGGCCACATGTAAGGCCGCCAGATCGAATAGCTTCGCTCCCCGTATTCAATTGCATAATAGGTGCTGGAAAGGCTGCCATACAGCAGCAGGACGAGGTATGCGATCATGACAAGCGTGGTTGCGGCGTCCCACCTGTTTTTCGTGCGCGGCTTCCATCGGCTGTACAACAGATCCATGCGCACATGGCTGTCGGTCTGCAGCGAGTAGGCGCCGCCAAGCAGGAAATAAGCCACCATCAGAAACTGAGCGAACTCATAGGTCCACAAAGACGGATCGAAGAAGGTCTTTGATATCGCCGAGTAGAACAACACCCCGACCATGACGAAAATAACCAGCATCGTCACCCGACCGATGCGGTAGTTCACATTGTCAACGACACGTACGTAGCGCTTTATGAATTCATGCACAATGTTGTTTTTCCGATTGACCGAAAAGCGACTGGCATCGCCCGATTATTCTTATTGAGGCAGCCCTTTACGTGGCGCGCAAGAAAACCTGCCGGGTTGCTGCAATCATGTGCGAACCAACATTCCATTGTCAACGAACATTGTTTCTCCATTTACAAAGCTAGCCTCAGAACTGGCCAGGAATAGTGCCGCGTTGGCGACTTCCTCCGGTTCACATATGCGGCCCTGGAGGCGGCAGATATCTTCTTCAGTGACCTCCACACCATATTCCCGGAGTTCCTTGAGTTCACGTATTCCGTGTGCCGTTCTGATAAATCCAGGACAAACAGCGTTGCAACGAATTCCGTTGTCACGGTACTCCGTCGCAATGGCGCGGGTAAACATATGACATGCGCCCTTGCTGGTGCAATAGAGGACTTCCATGGGGGTTCCCGCAACTGCCGATATCGAAGAGGTGTTAACGATTGCACCCCCTTGATCGAGCATGGATGGCAGTACCGCTTTGGTCATCAGGAACATGGATTTGACATTGATAGCCATCATCCTGTCCCAGTCACTTTCGGTCGTTTCAAGAAATGGCTTGATAATTACGGTGCCGGCATGATTGAAGAGGACGTCAATTCGATTGTCAAAAAGCCTGTTCGCTTTATCAATCGCTTCATCTACCTCGTCATTCAAGGATACATCTGCCCTGACGAAACTGGCCTTGCCGCCAGCCTCGCAGATCTTTTTAACGAGTGTCAAGCCCGCCTCTTCCTGAATGTCAACAATGACGACATTGGCGCCCTCCCGGGCGAAGACCTCCGATGCAGCGCCTCCGGCCCCTGCAGCACCCCCAGAAACCACTGCGTGCTTTCCTTCAAGTCTCAATCCGGGCATTGTATTCCTCCGATTTGTGGCCACGCAGGGTGGCAGTAACACGCACGCTTACCATTCTTGTGTATTGGTTAGCGTTTTAAGACTAAGATAAAGACAGAGATGCGGGCAACTTTATTTTACTCATCAAATTATTTGTACCCGCATTCAGCTGGGCGGTTCTCAATCTGGCACTTCTAGAAGTATCTACCAATGTTACCAGTTCCCGCCGCCAGTCGACCTGACAGACCTATCTGATTCATAGATTAATAACCTTGGCTATAATAACCTTGCTTATTATTAGCCAGCCTACTACATGATTGCCATGCAACGTGAAAATCTAGATCGTAATTTTGGGTTTATTCTTAATGATGTCTCCCGGTTAATGCGAACCAACTTTGACCGGAGAGCAAAATCCATCGGGTTGACCCGATCGCAGTGGTGGGTCCTGACACACCTTTATCGTCGCGACGGACTTGTTCAGGCTGAATTGGCCGAAATTCTGGAAATAGAACGACCCACCCTTGGCCGACTGCTCGATCGCCTGGAAGCAAAAGGATGGCTTCGCCGTGAACCCGACCCTGGTGACCGGCGTGTCAAGCGGGTGTATCTGACCGACGAAGTCAAACCTGCCATGAAATCGCTTCGCCGAATCGCCGCTGATCTCCGTCAAGAGGTGCTCGAGGGGTTGAACGAGAAGGAACGAGAGCGGTTAGTCGATAGCTTGATTCACTTGAAGACAAATCTGCTGAATCTGCCCGTGACCAATAAGAGTAAGACGTGATGCCGGAGCACAAACTTTTCTCCATGTTGAGCGGTCGCAGGCTGAAACGAACTTTTTTTCTTATCGTTATCCCCCTAACGGCCATTTGTGTGGCCCTGTATCTATACGCGGCTGGCGGCCGGTATGTCAGCACGAACAACGCCTATGTGAAGGCCAATGTCATCATCATCAGCACAGAGGTTTCAGGTCGGGTCACCTCCATGCTGGTCGCGGATAACCAGGCTGTTGAAGCCAATGATATTTTGTTACAGCTGGATTCTTCACCGCTCGAGATCGCACTCAATCGGGCCCGAGCGCAGATGGCAGTGATCCGAACCGAACTCGAATCTTTGCGTGCCGATTACGGCGAAACCGTTGTTCAGGCCCAACTGGCCGAGGACAAAGTGCGATATCTCGATCGACGTTACAAACGCCAACGAAAACTACTGAAGCAAGGTCTGAGTAGTGAAGAAAAGCATGACGAAGCCAGGCATGACCTGCAGGTTGCAAGACGTGAGGTGAAAATCATTGAACAACGTGTACAGCGAGTGCTGGCTCAACTGGCAGGCAATAAACTACTACCGGCCGACCAGCATCCACGTTATCTGGCCGCTCAAACAACCTATGATCAAGCGGCGGTTGACCTAAAGGCCGCCACTATCCGCGCGCCCGCCTCCGGTGTCGTCAGTAATATGAAACTGCAGGTGGGTGAGTTCGCGCAGGCCGGCAAACCGATATTCACCCTGATAGAGAATCAACCGATCTGGATTGAAGCCAATCTCAAGGAAACGCAACTTACCCATATTCTGCCTGGGCAACAGGCGACCATTGTGGCCGATGCCTATCCCGACAAAATTTGGGAATCTGTAATCAGCAGCATCGCACCAGCCACCGGCGCTGAATTCTCAATCCTACCCCCACAGAACGCATCGGGAAACTGGGTCAAGGTCGTTCAGCGCATACCCATCAACCTTGCAATAACTAATCAGGCAGGTGACCCCCAGTTGCGGGCAGGGATGACGGTGTTAGTTCGAATCGATACCCGGCGAAAACGCGAACTGTCGGGACAGATACGTGACCTGCTGGGCGAACGGGATGTGCTGGAACTGATCCGGGATGTGGGCCAGAAAGCGATGGTCTGGCGTAATCGGGACAGCGGCTCCTGACTCTGTACCGACTTAAGTAGGCAGGGCTTGTCAATTTAAAGCAAAACGAATTGGTCGAGGCAGAATTAAGTAAAAACGTCGGCTAGATCAAGTCGTATGGCGCGGGGTTTCAAGAGCATCAAAACCGAGGAACACACCTTATGGCCTGCACCCGATCAATATCCTGTTCCAGTACATCACGACTGACTTTCATTTTGATTGCCTGGAGTCCGTGTGCCAGAAATCCTTCCGGCTGAGCAAGCAACTGATCAAGGGCGAAATCGAGATCAATGCCACCCGCGCAAGCTTTTGCTTCACAACGGCCACCGCCGAGCAATCGCCACATCGGCTTGTTGGCGGCTTTAGTCCACAGGACCTATAAAACGACACCGGCAGCGGCCATAGGAAACACAGCTAATCCGTCGCGGCCTACAAAATGGACGTGCCAGCACATCTCCTCACAAAAGCCTTCAATAGAAACTGAGCTGAGGCAAGAATAGACGTAGCAAGATCCTGCCCGATAAACTTGCGGATGGCTGCGGCAGCAATATTGTCAACGATATAGGTGTAGCCCCGTCCCTCCCGACCTCGGGCGTCGAGCAGCCACCCAGCGATCAGGCCAAAGTGAGCAATCTCGCCATGGGTCGAATCAGCTGATGCTAACGGCAAGGGTATTCGGAAATGGTCGACTGCAATGCTCTTAATCGTGAACATTTTCCTCATCCTCCTTCACCGTTACAAGTCCTCCCCCTTTCTTCCAGCGAATTAACAATACGAGTGGAATAAATGCAAATGCTGTGATCGAAAACATATAAAACGAATTATTGTAACCAATCATGGCAGCCTGGCGACCGATCTCACTGCCCAGATGACTCAGCCCCTCGGTAGTTGTTGCACTCCATCCGCCACTCGCCCAGGGTAAATCGAAATTCTGATTGAACGGTGATATATGATCTGTCATTTCGGCATAACGTTGGCTGCTGGTTCGCATGATGACGGCCATACTGATGGAAATATAGATACTGCTCCCCATATTACGGATCAAATGATAAAACGCCGTAGCTTCATCCAGATATTTCTGGCTCAAAGTGGAAAAGGTGATGGCCGTAATCGACGGCCAAAGGAGTCCAACCCCGAATCCCTGCACAATCATAGGCCAGAAAAGATCGGCCAGCATGACGTTAAGATCCATCTGTGCCATGTACCATCCGGAAATTCCTTGGGTGGCAAAGCCAGCCACTACCATCAAACGTGGGTCAATTCGACTCCCCACTATCATAAAGAAAAAGCCGGCCAGGGTACCCAAGCCTCTGATCGCTAGCACATACCCGATGACCGAGTCTGGGTAACCTCTCAAATTCTGCAGCAGTGTAGGCAACAGCGTAATTGGCGTGAAGTTGAGGAGGCCAAAAACAAACATCAGCGCCACCCCGACGGTAAAATTTCGGTCTTTAAATAATATCGGCCGGAGGAACGGTCGATCTGTCGTCGCCACACGTGCCAAAAAAATGTATAAAGCAGCGACGGCCAGGCAAGTCAGAATAATAATCTCGTAGGAATCAAACCAATCCGCCCGCTGGCCGCGATCCAACGTAATCTGCAGACAAGTCACCGCTGCAGACAAAGCCAGAAACCCTGCCCAATCGAATCGAACAATAGTTCGGGTGGATGTGTCCCGAATGAAAACCAAAACCGCCACCAATGCCACTAGCGTAAATGGTACGATCATAAAAAATACCCAGCGCCAACTGTAGGCTTCACTCAGGTAACCACCGGCGACAGGGCCAATGATCGGTCCTATGATGACCCCCATTCCAAAGAACGCCATTGCCTTCGCGTACATATGCCTTGGAAAAGTTGATTGGACAATGGCCTGGCACACCGGCGCCAAGGGTGCTCCGAAAATGCCTTGTAGTACCCGAAAAAAA
>DTZW01000403.1:9683-10665 GCA_012961165.1 Gammaproteobacteria bacterium
GCGATAGCAAAACCGATGATGGCGTAGATCAAAAGACGCCGACGTCCGAAACGACCCACCAGCCAACCTGACAAAGGGGTGGCGACTGCGGTGGCAGCAATATTGAAGGTCACGACCCATGTAATCTGGTCCTGCGTGACTGATAACGCACCTTGCATCTGCGGCAACGACACATTCGCAATGGTGACTGTCATGGCATAGAGGATAGTGACCAACGTACACGTACCCAGAATAACGACACGCTGGACTAACACACTCCGTCCTTGGTCAGGCGATGAAAGATCAACCGGTTCGTTCATTCAATTTAAGAGGTAGATGAAGGGGGCGTCAGGGAGTGTTATCTGGGGCACGCATGCTGTTTGTTACCAGCGTCACCGGCTTGAGCAGATCCAACTCTATCGGATCATCGCACAGTACTGCCCGGCTTTCACTAGCCATTTGGCGAAACAGCGCAGAGATAAACGCCCGCTGTGAGATGGATTAAGTTGCAGGATCGAGCTGAAAGATTGGCCTCTCAAATACCCACGATCGGTTGAATAGGTGACCCGTCGCTAAAGCGAGAGAACTGAAAGGGGGTCGGGTCGACCAGTGGGGCTCCACCGGTCATAAGGTCTGCCGCGAGTTCCCCAGCCGCTGGCCCAATGCCAAAACCGTGCCCTGAAAATCCAGTCGCGATATAAAGCCCTGGGTGGCTATCTACCCTGGAGATAACTGGAACCGCGTCCGGGGTCACATCAATCATGCCAGCCCAACGCTGCGCAATCGGGACGCCTTGAAACGATGGGAAATCGCGCACCAGACCATCATGAGCGCGATCAATTGCGCTTGCCGAAGGGGTCGGATCCAGAATGCGTTGGGATTCAAAGGGCGAGGGTGTATCAAGCGCCCAGTGCTTTGGTTCGCGCCACTCGGTGGCAAATCGTGAGGACCACCGAATTCGCAAATGAGATCGCGCCATCCACGCAAGCCTGGCATACGCCGG
>DTZW01000403.1:10729-11397 GCA_012961165.1 Gammaproteobacteria bacterium
AGATCAATCTTGCTGCGGCTGCCCGAAGCGACGGTATATCCCCCATCAAGGCGTCGCCGC
Organism: Gammaproteobacteria bacterium; assembly: GCA_012961165.1. GTDB lineage: Bacteria > Pseudomonadota > Gammaproteobacteria > Pseudomonadales > Azotimanducaceae > UBA9659. The sequence goes on from DTZW01000403.1 coordinate 10,790, forward strand.
AATGAGAAATCCGGCCCGCTAGCGCAGCAGTCTGGGCCGTTCTTATGTGGCGCTGTTCTGAAAACGGAGGCCCGCACCTTGAGCTGTGGAAGGGTAATACCCAGATTACGACAGAACAATCGTGACCAGGTCCCTCCCGCTATCAGTACAGACTGAGCCCGGATTGCACCGCGTTCGGTCACGACCAACTGAGATTCACCCCCGACAGATTCCAGCCCACGCACGGCAGTGTTCGTAAGAATGAAAGCCCCAGCGCGTTGCGCAGCCCGGGCGATTGCCGGCGCGGCCATGGAAGGTTCCGCCCGACCATCTGATGCGCAATGCAGCGCGCCAGCCCACGCCCGGTTCGTACCCGGTAGCAGTCGGCGAGTATCCTCCGCGTTGATTAACTGGGCATTAATGTCAAATGCTTGGGCATGCACTAACCAGGCCCGTCGATCCTCCAACGCCTGTTCGTTTTCAGCAAGATATAAAGTGCCGCAGCGAGTAAACCCGGTTGCCTCGCCAGTGCGGTGATCCATATTGGCCCACCGGGCAAGAGAGGCGATCACCAGAGGTAATTCCCGTGGGTCCCGGCCTTGTTGGCGACACCAGCCCCAATTGCGGGA
>DTZW01000403.1:11554-11834 GCA_012961165.1 Gammaproteobacteria bacterium
GCAGGACTTTGCCGGGGTTAAATAAGCGCTCAGGGTCGATTGCCTTTTTTAGGCTTTGCATCAGGTTCACCGATACCGGGTCTTTGTACCGTTGCATTTGCTCAAGTTTGAGCATCCCGATGCCGTGCTCGGCACTGAAAGAGCCACCCAGGTCAGCGACAATATCCAAGACAATCCGGTTCATCTCTCCTTGTAATGACAGGTATTCCTGGGCATCCATCTCGGGTGGCTGGGAGAGGTTGAAATGAATATTTCCATCCCCGACGTGGCCAAAAGCGCA
>DTZW01000404.1:0-464 GCA_012961165.1 Gammaproteobacteria bacterium
ACCTGGGACGCCCCAAGCTGGAATCTCAAAAAGTGCACTGCTGATGTCTTGTCGTCATTGGCTCGCTCCAGATCTTCGTCGGCGAGGGCAAAGAGCTTTTCAGTCTCACCGGCCTGTACCCAAACCCTGTTCTCGACATCCAGTAACTCGGCAAGACGCTGTCGACGCTCTTCCACATCCGGATATTGGATCAACATGGAACACTTCCAGTTATCCCCATCAGGAATCAGCGGATTGTAGGCCTCCAGTTCTTCTTCTATGCCAGCCGCCTCGAACACTTTTTCGATTCGAAGCATTTCCTGGATCTGGTACCTGATCGTTTTCTCATCTTCAAATACCAGCAGAATATGCTGGCCTATCTGAACCCTTCGGTTCTGCTTGTGCGCCAGCACCTCAGCCCGAAACCCCTCACGTTTCTCGGCATACTGCTCGAGGCTCCATAAATCTTTTCTTTCCAACACAGT
>DTZW01000404.1:609-2004 GCA_012961165.1 Gammaproteobacteria bacterium
CTTTGTCCACTTTGTCGGTCAGATTCGCGATGTGGGTGGCCGCCATGGGGCAATCAGAGGCAAAGTGATCCGCTTCCTTCTGGTCGACCTGCCGGAGTACTGCTCTGGCAATTTTAAGTGATTTCGCGCGAGTTTCCTTCTTCACGGCATAGGTTCCATCGTGACCAGAGCAACGTTCTATCGCATTGACGTTTGTATCCGGTACCAGGTTCAGGATGTCCCTTGTCTTGATGCCAATGTTCTGCACCCGAAGATGACACGCTACCTGGTAACTGATGTCGCCTAAAGCGTTAGCGAACTCAGTATTGAATTCGCCTTCCTTGTGTCTCAGGAACAGATACTCAAACGGGTCAAAAAAGGCTTTCTGCACTTTCAACACATCCGGGTCATCCGGATACATGAGCGGCAGTTCCTGCTTGTACATCAGGACGCAGGAAGGAATCGGTGCCGTGAGGTCAAAACCTTCATCTACCAGCTTTGCCAGCACGGGAATGTTTTTCTCTTTCAGCCTGTGAACCGCATCCAGATCACCGAGCTCAAACTTCGGCATACCGCAGCAGGCTTCTTTCGTGACAAGTTCCATATGAATTCCGTTGTGCCGGAATACTGTTGAAAAATCCTCGCCCAGGTGAGGCGTGTTGTAGTTGCCATAACAGGTGGCATAGAAAGCTATCTTTCCGGTGGTCCTGCCCACAGGTTTTGGCGTAATCGTGTCACTCACGAACTGCTTACGCAGGGTCTTCGAGTGATATTCGGGTAACGGCGCTTCTTTATGCACCCCAAGGGTGGTCTCAAGCGCATTCCTGAAAAGACCATTGTTGTTAAGGGCGTTAACGGTGATATCGACCACCGGAATCGTCGCCAGCTTAGCCACCCTATCCGTACTGGTGAGCAAATTATCGCGCAACGAGGCGCCTTCATTCTTGTAACGCTGCGCCTTCGCTCTCAGCATCAGGTGCGGAAAGTCGACATTCCATTCATGGGGAGGAACATAAGGGCACTTGGTCATGTAGCAAAGGTCGCACATGTAACACTGGTCCACGACCTTGAAGTAATCATCCTTGTCGACACCGTCGACTTCCATGGTGTCACTCTCATCGACCAGGTCGAACAGCGTGGGGAACGAATCACACAGACTGACGCACCTGCGACAGCCATGACAGATGTCATAGACCCGTTCCAGTTCTGAATTCAGGTCTTCTTTGTCCCAGAACTTTTCAGCCTGCCACTCCAGCGGATGCCGGGTGGGTGCTTCCAGACTTCCTTCACGCCTTTCGCTCATGCTTTGTCCTTACTTTTCACATTCGCCAGGGTATCGTTCTCCCGAGGCTGCCCACCCTATGGCGGCGACCATTATTCGTCAAATGAATCTTTTCACTCGAAACGATCAAAAAA
>DTZW01000405.1 GCA_012961165.1 Gammaproteobacteria bacterium
AGGAGTCTCCAGTTGTTAGCGTACGCCGGTGGGCTCCGGCCGGTTGGCGGCTTATTCTAGTGCGGGTGACACCATAGAGTGAACCCTGACCCCGCGAAAAAGGGTATTAGACTTAGCTGATAAATTTCGCACACCAGTCCTTGGTTGCCCGTAGGTATCAGAGCGCCTGGAGCCAAGCAGCATTTTGGGCGAAAGCTTGAGGCCGACAACCTTTCAGAATAATCGAAGAGCCGCTTAACGATAACAATCGCTTTTTTGAACATCAGGTAAAAGCGCTTCATCGTTTTTTTGGTTTTCGACGGTTTCAAACCTCCAAGGAATTGACGCCAATATCTGAGTGGCAAGGTCGAAGGTCTCTATTGCCATCTTGCGTGGATCTTCGCTATCGAGGTGGCGCATTACATAACAGGAGCCTTAAAAATACGCTAGAATCCGGCCAGCAGGCGCGTAGCTCAGTGGTAGAGCACCACCTTGACATGGTGGTGGTCGGTGGTTCGATCCCACTCGCGCCTACCATTTCAGCCACGACGACCTCGTCTGGTAATGCCGGCCCCGTGCCGGCAACCTTTTTTTCGGATTACGATTCTACTTTCCCGAATTACAACCTGAACACAAAAGCTATCGCGACAATGAAGGTCACATTACCAGACAACAGCACACGCGAATATTCGGCGCCAATCAGCGTCGCCCAGATTGCCGCGGATATCGGTCCGGGTCTTGCAAAGGCGACCCTTGGCGGAGAAGTTGACGGCAAACTGGTCGATTCATCTTTTGAAATCGACCAAGATGCGATTGTTCGCATCATTACTGGAAAGGACATCGAAGGCCTTGAGATTATTCGCCACTCCTGCGCCCACCTGCTTGCGCAAGCCGTGAAAGAGCTTTTCCCCGACGCCCAGGTAACTATAGGCCCAGTAATTGAAGACGGCTTTTACTACGATTTTGCCTACGCGCCAGGCTTTTCCGAAAGCGACCTTGAAAGTATCGAACAGCGAATGGCAGAGCTCGCAAAAAAAGGGACAGTCATCGAACGAAAAACGATGGCCCGAGATGATGCGATTTCGTTTTTTCGTAATCTTGGCGAAGAATATAAGGCGAAAATTATCGAAGAAATCCCCGCGCAAGAAGAGCTTTCGCTCTATCAGCAGGCGGATTTTGTGGACCTGTGTCGGGGACCCCATGTTCCGGATATTAGCCACCTTAAAGCATTCAAGCTGACCAAACTCGCCGGCGCTTACTGGCGAGGCGACTCAAGCAATGTGATGCTGCAGCGTATATACGGGACGGCCTGGGCGGATAAAAAATCTCTGCAGGATTATCTACACCGTATTGAAGAAGCCGAAAAACGCGACCACCGACGGATTGGTAAAGAACTTGATTTGTTTCATTTTCAAGAAGAAGCCCCAGGAATGGTCTTTTGGCACCGGGACGGTTGGACGCTGTACACAGTGGTTGAACGTTATGTAAGAGAGTTGCTTGACGAGTATGGGTATCAGGAAGTGCACACACCGCAGATGCTCGATAGAAGTCTGTGGGAGCGGTCTGGGCACTGGGATAAGTTTCGGGACAATATGTTCACCACCCAGGTGGATGATCGTGAGTACGCGATTAAGCCGATGAACTGCCCCGGGCACGTCCAGCTTTTTAATCAGGGCTTACGCAGCTACCGCGACCTCCCGATCCGGATCGCTGAGTTTGGAATTGTCCATCGCAAGGAACCCTCTGGCACGCTCCATGGTCTGCTGCGTGCACGGCGTTTCACGCAGGACGACGCCCATGTATTTTGCACTGAGGATCAGTTACAAGAAGAAGTTTCGACGTTAATTGAACTCACCTATCGGATGTATCGGGATTTTGGCTTTAAAGATATTGAAGTAGCTCTGTCGACACGCCCGGAGCAACGAGTAGGCGAGGACGCGTTGTGGGACCGCGCCGAGAAAGCGCTTGCATTGGCGCTCGAAGAAAAAGGTATCGCGTACACTGTGCAGCCAGGAGAGGG
>DTZW01000406.1 GCA_012961165.1 Gammaproteobacteria bacterium
TGTTTGATCAAAGCGCAACCGAGCCTGGTCACGGGTCAGGTCAATGATAGCGTTCGGTTCTATTGAAAGACCTTCTGTGTCAGCAGGGACAACCATCAATGTAACGTCATCACCTAGCTTCGCGTTCACCAGGAAATAGTCCACTTTCTGGGCATCGCAAACAAAGTGAACAACGCCATTTAGCTTACCGTCAATAAGTGTCAAGGGAGAGGTGGCGTGTTCCCACGAGCCATATTGATCACAGCTTGCGTAGCTGAAGGTTTTTCCTTCACAGATAAGGCGTAGCGCTGCATCAGCGTTGTCATTGTGACAAGCATCCAGAATGAAACCTGCGTTTAAGGTGGGCAGCAATGGTCCAGGCAGTGCCGCTCGGCCAGCCTGTTCCAAGAGTGTTGCAACCGCAACAGCAGACATACCCAGACCACCAGCCCGCTCTGGTATGCCAATCATGAGCCAACCAAGATCTACTATTTGCTGCCACAGAGTGCGGTCCCAGTGTGCTGCCGTTCCGTTTGCCAAGTCACTGTCGTGAGCAACCAGGGCATGCAGCTTCTGTGTCGGCAGATTGTCCTGAAAAAATTTTCTCGCAACGTCGGTGAGCGCTTGTTCGTCAGCATTAAAACCGAAATCCTTCGGTTGTTGTGTTTGTGTGTTTGCAGTCATTGTGTGCTCTCCTTCGCGCTCATTCGCTTATTTGCTCTTGTCCAGGCCTAAAATGCGCTCACCCAAAATGTTTCTTTGAATCTCGCTGGTACCGGCTGCAATTGTGCCACCGAATGAACTGAGGTACGCCTGCGGCCATTTGCCGCCATCTGGTGCGTCAACGTCGAACTGCGATAGCGTTCCACCGGCGCCCGCTATCTCCAGCGCAAGCGCAGCCGCGTCCTGCAAATATTCCGTGCCCAGAAGCTTGTCCTGCAATGTCAATCGCTGCCTGTCTGCTAACCCCGCCACACTGCGCAGTCTGCGGTTCTGTTTGATACCCACCTGGCGGATCATCATGTCCATGACCTTGTCGCGAATCACCGGATCATCGATTGCGGGTTTGCCATTCCTGGCGCAGTTCTTCGCCAGTTTCAGTAGCGGGAATTCGTTGGTATCAGAACCAGGCTGTTTTTCCTTTGCATCGGATTTGCCTTGTCCACCGGATGTTGGGGTGGTCAATGGACCAGCACCGCGTTCGTGGGCAAGTGTGGTCATGGCGACCGTCCAACCCTTGCCAACATCGTCCAGTCGATAGCTATCGTCGACAACGAGTCCTTCGAATATTTCTTCGTTAAACCCGGTTTCGCCGGTGATTTTAATCAGTGGGCGAACGGTGACGGATTTACCCAATTCTGATTTGATGGGGACGACAAAGTAGGTGAGACCATTGTATTTGTCTGACTTGTCGTTCCGCGCCAGTAGTATCATCCAGGTTGCGAACTGTGCGGTTGAAGTCCATACCTTGTGTCCGTTGATCACCCATTTGTTGTCTGCTTTGCGTTCGGCAAAAGTCTGCACACTGGCCAGATCAGAACCAGCACCGGGTTCACTGAATCCCTGGCACCACAATTCATCGCCCCTTAGAAGTTTTGGTAGCAGTCTCTTTTTTAGATCCTCTGAACCATGAAAAAAGATGGTTGGTGCTGCCATACCCAGACCGATAATGCCGGGGAAAATTGGCGTTTCGGCGCGCAACATTTCCTGATTGGCAACCGACTGGCACCGGGTTCTGCCGCCACCGCCGTATTCGGAAGGGTAGTCGCACCCGACAAGCCCGGCATCGTAAGCAGACTTCTGCCAGGCGATGTAGTAAGCCAAATGTTCGTCCGTTGCCACTTCCGCGCCGTTATTTACCGGTTTGAAGTCTGGCAAAGCAGGGACATTGGTCGTGAGCCACTCACGGCAATGTTGCCTGAATTCTGCCTGTTCTGGCGTGTCTCGATTTGTGCTCTCTGCCATATTTATTTCCTGCTCGGACGTTTTTTCTCGGATCGTCTACAAGATCGGTTGTTGGCTATTTTAGTCGCCGGTAAACACAGGTTTACGTTTTTGGAAAATTGCGCGAACAGCTTCCTTGCCATCTTTGCTCGCCAGACCTTTTCCGGTGTAACGCAGTTCGCTGCGCACCAGCGCTTCAAGGTCGTCTGGTAGTCCTGCTTCAGCCAACTGGCGTTTGGTTTGAGTCGCGGCAAGAGGCGCCACTTCAGCAATTTTCTGACAATAGGTCAGAAACGAATCACTAAATGAATCTGCCGCTTTTACGTCTCCGATCAAGCCCATGGCGAACGCTTGTTCAGCGTTGATAAAGTCAACTTCAAGAAGAAACCGCATGGCACGCTCGTGGCCAACAGCTTGTGGCAGGCTCCAGGTTAAGCCGCAATCGGGTGATGTACCTGCACGGGCATAACCTGGATGAAAACTCGCCGTTGAGCTGGCCATGCGCATGTCGCAACACATGGCGAGAGACAAGCCCGCGCCAATGGCAAGGCCGTTGATCCCTGCGATCACCGGCTTATGACAATTAACCCGTATGCCCGTGACTAGCTGCACGGTGGTTTCTATGGTGTTTGCCCCGCGCTCCTTGTTTTTTGCGGGACTTAAATCAGCACCAGCGCAAAAAGTGTCACCAACCCCGGTGATGCCAATGACTCTGATTGCGGCATCAGAATTAGCCGCATCCAGTGCGTTAACCAACGCGCGCGTGAGCTCGCTGGACAATGCGTTTTTCTTTGCCGGGCGATTAAGTTTAAGAACCCGCACGTGGCCGTGCGTCTCTTCCAGTAGTACCGCTTCTTCAACAGTGTTTGTGCTCATAGAATACTTGTTCATCTCCTTTGTTCAGCATCGCTCATGGCAGGTTACCCATGTCCAAAATTGGTGGTTTGAAGTTTGGCGTCTGGCGTGATGCATAAATCAACATCAGGCTAGACGCTGATTCAGCGCTGCAGCATTGTCGTGCAATATCAACCGTTGCTGGTCCAGATTGATGCCATCCAAATCTTTATAGATGTCTTGTGGATGTTCCATGCCTTCCATGTGGGGCCAGTCAGAACCAAAGATCACCCGGTCAGCGCCCATATGTTTCGCGACATCTGAAATTTTGTCTTCCCAGAATGGGTTAATCCACACGTGTTCACGAAACAGTTCGTTTGGGTCCTGGTCGTAATAATGTGGCATTCTGGCTTTGGATTGCTCCAATTTGATGAACAGATCACCGAGGAAAGCTGAACCGTTTTCCACCGATGCGATGCGAAGTTTTGGGAACCGCTCAAACAACTTGTCATAAGCGAGAGTGAGTAGAAAGTCGTAGATGGCGCGCTCTGAAATCAGACCGGCAACTGAGGGCTTGCGTCCACCACCTAACGTCGCCAACGCTGCATTGCCACCGTAGCCGTTAGAGGTGTAGCCGTTGGAGCCCACGTGTGCAACCACCGTAATACCTGCTTCATTGACGCGTGCCCAGAACGGGTCGAAACGCTCATCAGAAACCGCAAAATAGCCATCACGGGTGCGGACAGGAGATGGGCGCATCACTAATACTCGAGCGTCTCGCTCTAAAGCCCGTTCCAACTCGCGACAGGCAAAGTCAACGTCGGCCAGTGTGATATACGGTGCTGCGAATAATTTGTCCTGATAGTTAAAACCCCAATCGTCATCCAGCCAGCGATTAAAGCCTTCAAACAAAGTACACATCGCGTCGATATCATTAATCATGGGTTGCTCGTACAGAATACCGGCGGTGGGGAACAGCCAGATCGCCTGCAGTCCCTGTTCATCAATTCGTGCAATGCGAGCATCCTTGTCCATATATTCTGGTGGCATGGGTCCGAGGGCGGAGTGGGTCAATTCGACAAACGTCAGACCTCGAGGGTTGCCATGGTAGTATTCTCGCAATACGCCTGGTTTTGATACAGGGTTGAACGTTGGGTTGCCAACCGATTTATTCAGTTTTCCGGCTACCAGATGAAATTTTTTACCGTCCTTCATTTCTACCCATTCCACACACCGTTTCTGCATGCGCTTTGGCACGTAGCGAGTAAACGCATCCTCCGCTTCGTAGTAGTGGTTGTCGGCGTCGAACAACGGTCCTTTGTACATATCTGTTTTAGCGGTCATATCACCCTCTGGGTTCAGATCTTTTACAACTAGTATCATAGTTATATGATGTGCTAAAATCAATTTTCATCTAACATGCTTGGAGTTGTTGATGAAGAATAGGCGGCGAACGAGCAATTGAACGGTGGGTTGAACGGTCCGCCAGTTTACTTTTGCATCTGCGATAAATAGGCATACTGGTTATGCCAGTGGGAACAAACGTGACTGAAGGGAACAGTTGATATGTTAGACACTATGACGGTACGTAAGATGCCGTTTGAATTTCCGGATGAAATTGAGCCTGATTTCATGGATGGAGACCATGAACGATCATTCAGTTTTATCGCTGGTTCGCTTCTGCTGCCACATCTGGAACCCTATCTGATTCGGTCGATGAGAGCAGCGGAAAAGCACGTTACAGATCCCGTGGTGCTCGAAGGGCTGAAAAAGTTCGCCTCTCAGGAAGGTCAGCATTACCAGATGCATAAAAAGTTCAATGACACAATTCGACTCGATGGCTTTCCTGAGCTCGAATTACTCGAGAAAGAGCTGTCGGATGACTACCATCGGTTCACCAAAACAAAATCACTTCGTTTTAACCTGGCTTATGCCGAAGGTTTTGAGGCGCTGACGATGAACGCGGTCAAGAATATGATGGAACCGAATGGTTTTGGTGAAGACCTGCCGGTGTTCCTGCAGATGGTGGAGTGGCATTTTGTTGAAGAGCTTGAACATCGTACGGTTGCCTTTGATGTTTATGATCATGTCTGCGGTGGCTACCTATATCGCTTGTTCGTTGGTATATGGGCCCAGTGGCATTTCACCAACTGGATACGAAGAGTCAAAAATTATATGCTGAAAGTCAGACCGCAACCTGACGCCGGGTTGAAAGATGTGCCGGCAGAGACGATGTCAGTGTTCGCGCAACCAACCTCTGCCACTAGCCTAATGCCCGGTCTGCTACGTATCTATCTGCCGAACTACACACCGCACGATGTGGAAATATCAGCGGGTATTCAAACCCTGGCTGACAAATACAGCAAGATGGCTTCCGAGTTTAATACGTAGAAACAGAAATTTAGAACTTTGCAGCAGCCGTGCAGCATGGACGTTTCTACGCTAGTTTTTCGCCTGCACCAACCGCCAGTCTTCGGACCCGGGGGGCGTAACGAGTGCGAAACCGAGGGCGTCCCCTACTGGTGTCACGTCGCTAAACCCGAGGTCGAATCGGATGCGTCTATGCCCATTTACTGGTGCAGCGTATGCTCTGAAATCAGGAATGGACGAGCCGGTGTTGCCAGTGCCGCTGGATTACTGGCAAGTTCGATCTCGACATCGAGTGCCTCAGCCAGTTCATCAATCTTGAATGGATTGGTATGGATGTGTTCAACCTGAGGAGGAATGGTGTCGACCTCGTGCCTCCCAGTATGCAGGATTGCCGTCTTAAACCCCTGCGCTAGAAGCCCGTTGACCAGACTCGGGCCAGTTGGACCGGTTCCGCCGATCACAAGGGCGCTACGTTCCATTAGCTGATTACTCCTGATGCTGACAGCGCCTGTTGGGCTTTTGCATCAAGTCCAATAGAGCTTAAGATTTCAGCATTGTCTTCGCCGATTTCGGGCGCACAACTTCGCACGCGGGTTGGCGTGCGAGAGAATTTGACTGCAGGCCCCGTGATAGGCGCAGTGTCGCCATTCTTAAGCTTTGTTTGCTGCAGCATGTCACGTTCAAGAACGTGTGGATCCTTTGCCGCTTGCGGATATGTGTTCACCGGTGCGATGGGTAATCCAGCTGCGCGCAAGGTGGAAACAGCCTCTTCTTGCGTGCGCAAAGCAAACCAGTTCGCCAGCAGGATGTTACATAGTTCTCTGTTTTCGAGCCGCCCCTGGCGTGTCGCAAAGCTCTCGTGATCAGCGAGATCCGGCTCGCCAATAATGGGTGCAAGTGTGCGCCAGTGCGAGTCCAGTAGTATCCCGGCAAATACGGCACCGTCCTGGCATTCATACACATTGGCTGGCGCAGCTGCGCCAAATTCATTGCCTGATCGTGTAGGTTCCATGCCCATGGCGCCAAGCGTTAGCAAACCATTGCTCTGGAACAGCAAAGCATCCTGTAAGGCAACGTCAACGTGCTGGCCTTCACCTGTTTGATCGCGGTGGCGCAAGGCAGCCATCGTACCGAGCGCGCCATGGAGCCCACCCAGATCGTCAGCCAGATAGGTGCCTGCTTTGGTGGGCGGCCCATCTGGTGAGCCGGTGACCGACATGAAGCCTGACGCGGCTTGTGCGAGAGGGTCATATCCGGCGGCCGCATGGTTGGGGCCAAACTGTCCCCAGCCTGTGATCGAGACATAAACGATATCGGGTTTCACCTCACACAGTTGCTCGTAGCCGAGACCGTAACCGGTCATGGTGCCAACTTTGAAGTTTTCAACGACGACGTCTGTTCTGGCAGCTAATTCAAGAAAAATATCACGACCCTGTTCAGTGCGTACGTCCAGCGACAGGGCACGCTTGTTACGGTTAACAGTGGCGTGCGCAAAACTGATCTCGGTACCTGGCAGATTGGGCTGTAGACTGCGGCTTACGTCACCGGACGGGATCTCGACCTTGATAACATCAGCACCAAAGTCGGCAAGCACGGCTGCGCACATTGGCCCGGCCCAGGTGGTGGTGGCCTCAAGGACACGAATGCCCGAAAGTGGACCTGGGATGTCAGTGCGAGCGTTGCGGTAGAAATCAGTCTTTTTCATCGTTGTCGTCCTGCGAGTTTGATCAGAAGGTAGCGAATGTCTGGAGCGCCGTCCACTAAGTGGAATGGACAAACATGTTCCGTGTACCGCTTCGTCACTCCATTTACATTGAATCACTCAATAACTATGATAATAGTTAAATTACCATTGGAAGTTTCAACTATGCAAGAACCAACAGCCCAAGATGAAAAGGTGCAAGATGTCGTTAGTCTGGCGCTCGGGGAAATCGACTTTGATCCCGATGTCTTAAGGGCAAAATACCTCGATGAGCGCGACAAACGTTTGCGAGATGACGCTAACGATCAGTACATCGAAGTTAAAGGTGATTTTTCCAAGTACGTCGACGACCCTTATGAGACGAGGGTAGACAGAGAACCGTTCAATGACACAGTTGAGGTTGTCATCATCGGTGGCGGTTTTGGCGGTCTTTTGTTAGGCGGCAGGCTACGCGAAGCGGGATTTGAAGACATTAGGGTCATTGAAAAAGGCGGTGACTTTGGCGGTACCTGGTACTGGAATCGATATCCGGGCGCCATGTGTGATGTGGAATCCTACTGCTATCTGCCGATGCTGGAAGAACTCAACTACATCCCCGAGCACAAGTATTCATTTGCGCCGGAAATCATGGGGCACACGCAGAATATCGCGAAGCACTACGGACTGTATGAAAATGCGTGCCTTTCTACAGAGGTAACGGATCTCACCTGGGATGAAGCAGACCAGTTCTGGATCGTTAGCACTAATCGTGGTGATCGGATGCGTGCGCGTTTTGTAGCCATGGCCAACGGCCCGCTCAATCGCCCCAAGTTACCTGGCATTGCTGGCATTGACGATTTCAAGGGCCATACATTTCACACCAGCCGTTGGGACTATGACTACACGGGTGGAGATGCCAGCGGCAATCTGACGAACCTCAAAGACAAGCGGGTGGGCATTATCGGCACTGGTGCGACCGCCGTGCAATGTGTGCCGCACCTCGGAGAGTGGGCTGGTGAGCTCAAGGTCTTCCAACGAACGCCATCGTCGGTGGATGTGCGCAACAATCGGCCCACCGAACCCGATTGGGCCGATTCCTTGCAGAGCGGCTGGCAAAACGAAAGGATGGAAAATTTCAACGTTCTGGTAAGTGGAGGCGATCAGGATGAAGACCTGGTGGCTGACGGCTGGACCGACATTTTTCGGAATCTGACTGGGATAGCTGCCAAACAGGCTTCGCGAAAGCTGGGCCGTCGGCTCACCGGAAAAGAAAAAGGCCAACTCATGGTGATGGCCGATTACAAAAAGATGAACGGTGTGAGAGATCGTGTCGACTCCATTGTTGAGGATAAGGAAACCGCTGAGGCACTCAAACCCTGGTACCGTCAGTTTTGCAAGAGGCCGTGTTTCCATGATGAGTATTTGCCCACGTTCAATAGAGAAAACGTTCACTTAATCGACACAAAGGGTAAAGGCGTTGAGCGAATGACGGAAAAGGGTGTGGTGGTCGACGGCGTCGAGCACGAACTCGATTGTCTGATATTTGCCACAGGCTTTGAGGTTGGCACCAGCTATACGCGTCGCGCGGGCTATGACGTGACCGGCCGCGATGGTCAGAAACTGAGTAACAAATGGAAAAACGGGCTAAAGACCCTGCATGGGTTTACCACTCACGGATTCCCAAGCTGTTTCTTCCTTGGCTTCACCCAGGCTGCGGTAACCGTTAATGCGCCCCACGCGCTGAATGAGCAGGCGAAACACATCGCTGCCATCATGACGGAAGCCCGTGACAGGGGTGCAAAATCCATCGAGGCGAGCACTGAGGGCGAGCAGGGTTGGCAGGATGAAATCAAGCGCACCGCAAGGTTTGGTGAACGTTTTCGCGCTGAGTGCACGCCTGGCTATTACAACAATGAAGGTGCTGAAAATAACCCCAACGGCTTGTTAACCAGCGGCTATGGCGGCGGTCCGATCAAGTTCTTCCGCATTCTAGAACAATGGCGGGCGGCTGGCACTTTTGACGGAATCGATTTTGGGGGTGATAAACATGCTTAAGCTGGTTGTTCTGGTGCGCCGTGGTGAAAACGTTAGCCATGAAGAATTAGTTGAAAAATGGCAGGACGCGCACATGCCAGCAGTGATCAAGCACGTACAACCGGACCGTTATCAGGTGACGTTTTTCGATGCCGCGAGCGCGCCGCAATACGATGGCATGGCAGTGTTGTGGTTTAAGGATGCCGATAAGGCCCGACGCTGGTATACCACGCCGGATATGGTCACCACGCTAAACGATGGCTTCTTCGAGGTGACGGACCAGAAACCGGTGATTTTAGTCTGTGAGGAACATGTCATCATCGACGGTCCGACGCCCGCTAGTGCAATCAAGGTGACCGGGCTGCTGCGACGCAAGCCAGATGTTGATACCGCTACGTTTTACAAAAGCTGGCTTGAGGATCATGTGCCTAATGTCTCCAGTGCGCTGGAATCGACACCCGGTGGCCTGCGATACGTGGTTTCTCACGCGACCATGGGTGGGTCAAAACCTAAGTACGCCGGTTTGGCCGAGGTGTATTACGCGGACGATGCCGCGGCGGCTGCGCACTTGCGTCAGCTAGGTGCTGACAATTTTCTTAAGTACACAGAACCTGCCGAGTTTCTAAATGGCTACGAGGTTGTTGGCATCTAGTAGTAACCATCGTTGAAGAGGATCTTCTCAAGTATTGGTTATACGGAACGAGAAGCGTGAACCATGGAAAGAAAACCAGACCCAACCGAAGGTGATCGCGATCTGAGTTTCTACCCCGTAGATATCAGCAGGCGTGAGGCGCTCAGTGCAGTGCAGCTCCGAGCTTACAATGAGGTGGGTTACGTATCCCCCAGTGATGTCTTGATCGCTATAGTGGGTGTAGCCTCACCGGCACATCTTTGATGCCACGAATAAAGTTATTAGGCAGGCGCGTCACATCACCGACAATCTCGACGCTATGGAAACGCTGCATGATTTCTTCCCACAATACGCGCAATTGGAGCTCGGCAAGACGATTGCCCATGCAACGGTGCACGCCGAATCCGAATGCAACATGCGCCCTGGCGTTAGGCCGATCGATGATTAACTTGTCGGATTCTTCGAACACAGTTTCATCCCGATTACCGGAAAGGTACCACATCACAACCTTGTCACCTTTTTTAATCTGTTGGCCACCGAGTTTGTAGTCTTCAAGCGCGGTGCGACGCATGTGGATCACCGGCGTCTGCCAACGAACCATCTCTGAAACCATGTTGGGAATCAATGCCGGATTGTCGCGCAGCTTCTGGTATTGATCGGGGTATTTGTTAAGTGCGATGACGCCCCCGCTGATACTGTTGCGGGTGGTGTCGTTACCGCCAACGATCAGTAAAAGGATGTTGCCGAAGAACAGTTCAGGATCTTCGTTCATATGTGCAGTTTCCGGGTTGTTCTGCAGCATAGAGATGAGGTCGAAAGACGGCGGCTGGCCTACCTT
Organism: Gammaproteobacteria bacterium; assembly: GCA_012961165.1. Taxonomy (GTDB): domain Bacteria; phylum Pseudomonadota; class Gammaproteobacteria; order Pseudomonadales; family Azotimanducaceae; genus UBA9659. The sequence goes on from DTZW01000406.1 coordinate 10,312, forward strand.
CGACATCCATAGCTGGTAGAACGCGCCCGCGCACTCCATAAGTTCTTCATAGCGCTGTTTCATATCGATGTTAGTGTTGCCGGTAACCTCTGGAACGTTTGTGGCCAGATCCGACCAGTGAACCAGTTTGTGACGCTCTTCGTACGGGAAATCGAACAACGTTGTGAGCATTCTGGCTGTCAGTTCAATTGATACTTCCTGCACCCAGTTGAAGGTTTCGCCCACAGGCAGGTTTTCCAGAATATCAATAGCTCTCTCTCGAATGAGAGGCTCGAGTTCCACCAGGTTTTTTGGGGCTACAGATGGAGCAACGGCCATCCGTTGCGTAGCATGCTCCGGTTCATCCATGCCTATGAAGCTTTTTCCCTGATTCTCGCCTTCTACCGGCACAGGATCGACGATGGCAATACCGCCTTTTTCAGAAGAAAAAGCAGTATTGTTGGAATCCACCTCTTTGATCAGTTCGTGACTGGTGACTGACCAGAATGGACCGTTCACACTGTCGGCAAGATAGTGCACTGGTGCCTCTTTGCGAAGCCTGGCAAACAATGGCTGCCAGGTATCATTTTGATAGAGCTCTGGCCGGCTGACGTCGAGTTCTGCGAGCAGTGTGAGTGATGCATCCTTGTCTGAGTTGGGAGCCAGGCTGGCGGACATGTTAATCTCCAAAATTGGTGAATGCTCTGTTGTTTACTTCAACCGAGTCAATAAACATGATACTAGTTGTTGGCTATGGCGTACAAGGGAATGGCGAGCGACTTCGAATCTGGATATGTCACGCAATGATATACGCTCATGCTTGCAGGCGAACTTGTCCTGCAGGTGTGCACATTCGGAAACTAACTCTACGACATAATGAAGGTGTTAGTTTAGAACTTAGTAACCCAACACGCGGTGGCTAACACCCTTTCTATTTCTTGAACCGGAAGCTGTTGAATGAGTGATAAGGCGGTTTACCGTATTAAAGACTTGTCACCCGCCTGGATGGCAGAGGCTCTGGCTGTGGGGGGAGAGATAGTTGACCTAAACTTCCAGCCGATTGGCATCGGTCAGATGGTCGATAGTGCTCGCGTTGAGCTTGTAGGTTCGCTCGACACGGCTGGCTGGCTAACGCCGAGCGAGAAGATGACATGTTCATCGTGATGTGCAGGAGGGCTTGTGAGGCTATCCGGGATCTTGGCAGTCTCGAGTTACTTTAGGTGGACAACCTCTGAGTAAACGATACTTTTTCAGCGGTTTCCTAAAACGGGCCGTAGCTTCCCTGTTGTCAAACGTCGAACCGCCAGAACTCTCCATCGCGCACAATATGCCCGGCAGTGGGTGAAGCGAAATGAGTGCCAAGCACAAGTGTTTCGTCACCGTATTCTTGCATAAAAGCCAGGCGTGTCTGCTCTGCTATTGCACCATCCACGTCCGCGATGTCTTTCCAACTCGGATGTGCGAACTGCAGCGGGTGATGAAAC
>DTZW01000407.1:0-6144 GCA_012961165.1 Gammaproteobacteria bacterium
CATCGCCTGGAACTTGAATTTAAGACCCAGAACATTACCGAGGCGGCCCGTGGCTCAGCTCGAGTTATCGAGCTGGAATCTTTTTGTGCTCGTCAGATTCTTTGTTGAATCCCCATTAGCCACCGAGACCCTCTAGCAATTCAGGGTGTCCCGTTTCGCGGGCGTAATCGAGTGCCGTACGTCCTTCGTTATCTGTTATTTTTGAATCAGCGCCCACCTGGATAAGCATATCGGCGATTGCCGGAAACCCCTGCGCTGCAGCGCGGTGAAGCGCGGTCGTTCCGTTCACGCTACGGGCATCAATTTGAATTCCCGGTTGGGCTGCCAGCAGCTGTACCACTGTTAGTCGCTTTTGCTCTGCCGCATGCATCAACGCTGTCCATCCAAAAACATCGGTAAGATTTGCGTCGGCACCTGACTTCAACAGGTGATGCACAATCTGCACGTGACCCTTGGCCGCCGCCAGCGCGAGTGGTGTCCAGCCATTACCGGCCTGGGCATTAACCTCGGCACCCGAATCAAGAAACAGTAAAACAATGGCTAAATCTCCAGAAACAGCCGCATGCATAAGCGGCGTTCCGCCATTTTCATTACAGGCATTTACATCAGCCCCGCTATCAACCAAAGCCTGACTTAGGGTTTGTTCTGCTGCCTGAGCGCTAACCATTAGAGCGGTCTTGCCTTTGGCAGACGCGACGTTAACCTGGGAGAAACCCGAATCTAATAACTGGGAAAGCGCGCCGACATCCCGCGCTTGGATTGCGCCAGTCCATAACGCCAACCCAGAATCGGCTTTTGCAGCCCCGGGGCCGATGAGCAAATGAACCAGCCACAAGGCGACAAGCAGAGCGCTAGCGCCTGGCACCTTTGTTGCCAATGCCGGTCGCCCCCTTACGGGTCGAAGATTTACATCCGGTTGTGCCCTTGTATCTGGCCACAATGCCCGTCGACTATCCGACTCAATAGCGAGTGTCATCCTTACTCGGGTAAGAACTGCTGGGTGGATGATGCTGATAAACCCGCCACGGTGATGAACTCAGTCAACCCAGAGTGCTTAAGGTATTGCCGTATGAGTTTGCGACGACCAAGACAAGCGCCAAGCAGGATTTGACAGCGGGCTCCGGTCACTTTACTCCCTAAATAAACGCCGCCACGGGTGATATCGTGAGGGCCGGTCATGCACCCTCTGGGGTCCGCCCAATCGCAACAGCGACCAATCCCGAAAACCAGACCAATCGTTGCGTTCTCAACCAAGACCCAAAATCGGCTTAAACCAAGCTTGGGTTAATGGTCTTCCTTCTAGTTCACACGCGATTCACACGCGATCGCGAATCATAAATCTGACTTTTCATCAGCGGTGTTTTGAGTCTCCTCATACCAGCGATCGTGATGCTCTTTGGCCCAGTTCGCATCAACTTTGCCGCTAGTCATGCCAGAAAGCGTGCCGGGCACAAACAAAGTCGCCAGAAATATATGGCCAAATACCAGGACAATGAATAGCACCGCGATAACAACATGGACAACGTGCGAGAATTCCATGACATGCCGGTACTGGGTGAACTCTGTTGAGGTTGCCAGCACCCACGAGGCAATGGCTGGGAAATCAAGGATATATCCTGTCACCGAAATCCCGATTCCAAGGAAAATAGTCAGCCAGAACAGGGCTTTTTCGCCAGCGTTGAACTTACCCGCGCTAACATGCCCTCCTCCAAAAAATCCACCGCCCTTTGCAATCCACTTTATATCTCCCCTTTCGTAGATATTGCGCCGCACAAGATTGAAAAAAATCAGGATGATTGCGAACGGAAACAACGGGCCTACAAAATTATGGACATCCTTACAGATCGAAGCTACGACACCAAAAGCCGACTTGCCGATCAGTGGAATCAGTCCGACTCGCCCGAATAGAAGAATCAGCCCGCTGATAGCCAATACAATAAAGATTACCGCCAAAAACCAGTGGACAAATCGTGCGGCCACATTATGCCTTGCGACCTGCTGGCCCGACTCTCCGCTTTTGAGTCTTGCCGGGCCGGGAATTATGTAGAACAGCCCGAGTAATAGCAGCACGAACAGTAACCATTCCCGGGATTTGGGCACCAAGTCATTGATGCGGAGCGACGCCCACAACTCGCCCTCGGGGTTAACTAGCACTGAGGCATCATGCCCTTGCACCTGAGTGGACGCAGGGGAATCAAGTGTCCCGCGCACAGCCTGCCACAGCTCTATACCGGGATTCGGGTTGTTAATCTCGGCTGGAGGGGGCGTTTCGGCGAACGCTTGCGCACCAAAAAAAAGGCCAGCCAGAGGAAGACAGGCTAGCCCAACCAGAAAAATCCAGAATCGGGAAGTTTTCACGTTTCGCTCCATTATCGGCTCGTGCTATTAGTAGTTTGGCTTCATCAGTTTAATTTAGATGCCTAAACCGAGAACCGGCCGCACGTGGGCACACCTGCTGCCGATCGCTCCAGACACCTATGTAGGCGCCGTGGTTCGGCAGTGACATTTTTGGGCACCCTTTCAAGCAAACTGGGGTTGCGCACGGTCGGAGGCGGTGGCCCTTTTACGGGTCACCGCCTCGTTCCACATCCATCAGACCAGCGGTTCGATTAAGGGGTTTCTAGCCCTTGATGCCCTGCTTGTCGTAGGCAACACCCCAGCCCCACTGAAGTGCTCCAGCACCACGATACATGACACGTTCACGGAAGATATCCGAGACCCTGTCACCATCGCCGGCCAATAAGGCCTTGGTAGCGCACATTTCCGCGCACAACGGTAGTTTGCCTTCGGCAAGCCGGTTTGATCCGTACTTGCGATGCTCCTCGGCAGAGTTGTTCTGCTCTGGACCACCGGCACAGAAAGTGCACTTGTCCATCTTGCCTCTTGAACCGAATGCGCCAGTTTCTGGGAACTGCGGCGCACCGAACGGACACGCGTAGAAACAATAGCCGCAACCAATGCAAATGTCTTTGTCGTGCAGAACTACACCGTCGTTAGTGGTATAGAAACAATCAACGGGACACACGGTAGCGCAAGGAGCGTCAGAACAGTGCATACATGCCACCGAGATCGAACGTTCGCCATGATCGCCATCATTGATGGTAACGACCCGACGACGGTTCACACCCCAGGGTATGTCATTCTCGTTCTTACACGCGGTGACGCAGCCGTTGCATTCAATGCAGCGCTCGGCGTCACAAAGGAACTTCATTCTAGCCATGAGTTATATCCTCCTTTTAAGCAACGCTTATGCTGCACAGGGAACACTTGGTTTCCTGCATCTGGGTGACTGAGTCGTAACCGTAAGTCATCGCCGTATTGGCCGCCTCACCGAGCACATACGGATCAGCACCCGCGGGGTACTTACTACGAAGATCCTTACCTTCCATGTGTCCAGCGAAGTGGAATGGCAAAAAGACAACGCCGGGTGACACTCTTCGGGTTACCTGCGCCTTCACCTTAAGCCTGGCACCCTCGGCGCCTTCGACCCAGATCATCTGACCATCACGTATGCCGTGATCGTTGGCATCGACTGGATGGATCTCTGCAAACATATCCTGCTGCAATTCAGCGAGCCACGGATTCGAGCGGGATTCATCGCCGCCCCCTTCATATTCCACCAAGCGCCCGCTCGTTAGAATCAACGGGTACTCCTTGGAATGATCCGTCTTTTGGATAGATGCATACCGGGTTGGCAAGCGGTAACGCCGCTTTTTGTCCTCGTAAGTCGGATACTTCTCGACCAGATCACGCCGGTTGGTATACAGCGGTTCTCTATGAACCGGCACGGGGTCTGGGAAAGTCCACACGACCGAGCGGGCCTTGGCATTGCCAAAAGGCGCGCAACCATGCTTGATCGCGACCCGTTGGATACCGCCAGACAGATCAGTCTTCCAGTTCTTGCCTTCAGCTGCCCCTTTCTCGTCGGCAGTGAGATCATCCCACCAACCGAGCTGCTTGAGCAGTTTGTGGTCGAACTGCGGATAGCCGTCCTTGATCTCCGACCCCACCGGGTAGGAGCCGTTGGCCAGCAGGCTTTCGCCGTTGCGCTCCACCCCAAACCGGGCGCGGAAGCACAGGCCGCCGTCTGCGACTGGTTTGCTCGGATCGTACAGATTTGGCGTTCCCGGATGTCCCATCTCGGGGGTACCCCAGCACGGCCACGGCAACCCATAGTACTCGCCATCACACGGGCCGCCTTCAGCCTTGAGCGAAGTGATGTTGAAGGTGCCCCAGTGGGCTTGTTGCTTCTTCATCCGCTCTGGGCTCTGCCCCGTGTAGCCGATCGTCCACATACCGCGATTAAACTCGCGGGTGATATCTTCGATCAGTGGCTCGTCATTCTCAACTTTGATGTGCTTGGTGAACTCAGGACCAAACTCGAGTTTGCTGGCCAGTTTGTACATGATGGTGTGATCAGGTAATGACTCAAACATCGGCTCTATCACTTTGTCGCGCCACTGCAAGGAGCGGTTAGACGCCGTCACTGAGCCATAAGTTTCAAACTGAGTTGAAGCCGGCAGTAAGTAAACGCCATCCGTCCGATCATGCATGACAGCGCTTGCTGTCGGATAGGGATCGATTATTACCAGTAGGTCCAGCTTTTCCATTGCCTTTTTCATCTCAAGGCCACGGGTCTGGCTATTGGGCGCATGCCCCCAGAACACCATCGCCCGAAGGTTGTCGCGCTGGCCGATATTAGCTTTGTCTTCCAGCACGCCATCGATCCAACGTGAGACCGGTATCCCTTTGTAATTCATCGGTGAGACCGGCTTACCCTTGTCGCCTTCTACCTCGGTAGGATCGAACCGAGCTTTGACCCACTCGTAATCCAGATCCCAGACGCGTGACCAATGCTTCCACGAACCCGCGGACAGGCCGTAGTACCCAGGAAGCGAGTGCGACAGAATGCAGAAGTCGGTAGCACCCTGAACGTTGTCGTGACCGCGGAAGATGTTGGTGCCGCCGCCAGATTTACCCATGTTACCCAGGGCCAACTGGAAGTTACAGTAGGCACGGGTGTTGTTGTTGCCAATGGTGTGCTGAGTACCACCCATACACCAGATGAAAGTCCCTGGGCGGTTATCTGCCATGATCTTGGCAGCCTGGTAGACCAACTCTTCACGCACGCCAGTCACATCATGAGTGACGTCGGGCGTCCAGTTGGCAACCTCCTTCTTGATATCGTCCATACCCCAAACTCTCTGGTGAATGAACTCTTTATCTTCCCAACCGTTCTCGAAGATGTGCCACATAATGCCCCAGATAATGGCGACATCTGTTCCTGGGCGTATCTTCAGATGCAGATCTGCATGGGCTGCAGTGCGCGTGAAGCGTGGATCAATCACGATCAGGGGTGCATTGTTGCGCTCCTTGGCACGCATCAGGTGAATCAGGGAAACCGGGTGTGCCTCAGCCGGGTTGCCGCCGATCACCAGCATCGCCTGGCTATTGTGAATATCGTTGTACGAGTTGGTCATCGCACCGTAGCCCCAGGTGTTCGCAACACCAGCGACCGTGGTTGAGTGACAGATTCGCGCCTGGTGGTCACCGTTGTTCGAGCCCCAAAGAGCATAGAACTTGCGGAACATGTACGACTGCTCGTTGTTAAACTTGGCAGATCCCAGCCAGTACACCGAGTCCGGTCCGGACTGCTGTCGGATCTGGAGCATCTGATCGCCGATCTCGTTAATCGCCTCGTCCCAGCTCACTCGCACCCATTTTCCGCCGACCAGCTTGGTCGGGTATTTCAGGCGGCGTTCGCCATGGCCATGTTCGCGGACCGAAGCACCTTTAGCGCAATGCGCGCCCAGATTAAATGGGTGATCGAAAGCCGGCTCCTGGCCGACCCAGACCCCGTTATTCACTTCGGCGTTGATACCGCAGCCCACGGAACAGTGAGTACAAACCGTGCGAATCGTCTGGGTGCCGTCGCCCCCAGAAGGAATAGTGGCGGCCTGCGCCTTTCGCATCATTGTTGGCGACAGCGCCGCGGCGGCCGCGGCACCGCCTAAGGTAATTCCCGAACGCTTAAGGAAGGTCCGCCGGTCTATCGCACTGCCGGCGCTATCCTTTTTCTGCGTTGGTGCTGGCTCAGTCGCAGTTCTAATCAGTTTCATTTGGATTCCTCCGTCATCCCGGGCC
>DTZW01000407.1:6367-11734 GCA_012961165.1 Gammaproteobacteria bacterium
CGCTTTGCTCCTTTGGAAGTTGTTTCTTAATCTTATTCATACTTGTGGTTTCCTTGCTGTGGAAGAGTTATAAGGTTCCAGCAACATCAAGCTAGACTTCCATCGCAAAATACTGCTTTTCAAGTGCGATGAAGGTTTTGCCAAATTCACCGACTACCTGGTAGAAGCCGCTGTCGCGTGCTTTAACCAGATCTTCGAAGAATTCTGTCATCCACGAACCGACGTGCTGCGTAAAGAAGGTCTTTTGCGTTTCGTGGGAATAATCTGTCGGGGCGCCCGCCATCAGGCCCATAACTTCACATAATGCGCCGGCATGGTCTTCGGGCTCATGAGTTTCTTCTGTCGTCTCAAGGCCCAGGCGAGCCAGGTCCTGACGTAAATCGGCCAGCGGTTTTTCCTGTAAAAATCCAGTCAGGTAAACCGAGCCATAAGGAAGAAGTTCGCCGCGACCAAGACCAATGAACAGCGCGTGATATTCATGCGCCAATGCCTGCAGATCAGCGTTTGCTATTTCGGTCTGGAGTTGCTGCCATGGCAGCGTGGTATCACCTGCATCTATCGTGGTGAGGAAATTACGTACATCTTGCGTGCATGGGGCGCCGAGCAAAGCCCCGAGCAGGGTATAAACGCCTGCGCGCGCCTGTTCTTCCTGAGTAACCTCTGGAAAACGTGGTGCTGTTGCGTCGCTTGTTGCCAACTCCTCTCCTTTGCATGACTCCGCATGCGCTAGACCCCAATTTATAAATTAAACTTTCTCTAGGGGCAACTTAGCCCAATAATGCACCTTTCTGGGACTATTAACAACCCAGGCAACTAATCCCGCTCCCTTGACTAAATCCAAATAAAAGCTATGCACTCTAACTCGTTAATTTTATTATTTTTTATCCACAAAGCTCCCAGATGACTGATGACTGATGACTCCTAGAACATACCCTTGATCCGGCAATCCTCGCACAACTTAAGCCGGCGCAGTCCTTCTCCTGCAAACATACGATGTCCGGACAGTTTTTCCTCCATCTTGCGAATCATGCTCAGGGTTGTAAAAGGTTTCTTGCAGTCCAGGCATTCAAAAGGGGCTTCTTCGTTAAGCACCCGACGTTCCATTCGTGCGTTGGAATCAGTTAACAACCGAGGTATCAGCTCTATAGCCTGTTCCGGGCACGCCTGCGCGCAAAGGCTACACTGAACACAATTCCACTCGATAAACGAAAGACAAGGTCGGTCCTTGTTATCCAGGATGGCGCCAGTGGGGCACACGGAGACGCAACCCATACACATGGTGCATTTTTCATCATCTACTTGAATCTCGCCAAACGGCGAGCCGCTCGGCATGGCAATCTCGGTAGGCAGGTCAGCCGCCTGTCCAATCAGGTGATCAATAGCGGCTCGCAACACGGCACGTTTTTCATCCATGCCGCCAAAGGTTGCGTATTTTGCGTTGGGTGATGCTTCGGTAGCGATATCGGATAGTCTTCCTATCAGTTTCTGGCTAATCACCGAATCAACCAACGACTCATTCCAGCCAAGACCAAAAAGAAATGCGTTCACCTGACCTATTTGATCGGTGATCGACGAGACAACACTCACTGGGGTCTTAGCTGTAGTCATCACCGTAACTGAACTTGCGCCATATGCTATAGCAGACAACCAGATCTCTGGACCGGTACTACCCGCTTCCTCGATCTTCCAGGGGATCACATGGTCGGGCAACTGGGCCACGCTGGCTGCCACTTCTGGCCCACCTTTTGCACCATCAAAAAAAAGTAGCCCCGGGCCTATTCCAGTTTCTTGACGGTAAGTGGTAATGGCGCGACGGATACTGTCGAGCGTATCTGTACGGCCCGGGTAAGCATAAGCCAGCGCCCCGGTAGGACAAGCCGCAGCGCACGAACCCATGCCATGACATAGATGTGGCTCGACCTCGATCTTCTCGCCATTGGTGATAATGGCATCTGCAGGGCAAACCTCAAGACAGCGCCGGCAACCGGTAATACCCCGTGAGCCGTGAGCACAAATATCCGGGTCGTATAACACGTACCGGGGCTTTTCAAACTGGCCTGTAAGTTCCGCGATTTCCTGGCAAGCCTGATCGAGGGCCTCGTTGTCGCCCCGCGGCGCGAAATACCCGGGCGGCAGGATCTCGTTTGCCAGCATTGGCTCGCGGGAAAGGTCCAGAACGACATCAAGATATCCGCCAGACAAATCCAGCGCCTTTGCAAGATCCACCTCGCCATCGTCCCGCGCCACGACAATGCTGAACTTTCCCAAAAATCCGGCGACAGTTTTGGGCTGACCATAAATGATGGGTACCGGCCTTCCGGCAACTTCGCGTGTTTCGGTGTCGCCCGATTCACCGCCCTGGGTTGCAAGGATTAAACAGCCTGGAACATCGGGTAACTCCTCGGCTACAGCCAGTGCCGAGGGTAGCGGGCCTATCAGAGCGACAATGCCGCTGGAGTTATAAGAAACCAGTGAGGTGGGCGCAGCATCGCTCTGTAGTGCGGTGGTGAGCGCGCGCAAACGGGCTTTTTGTTGGGAAGACTCGCCAGGTAAATCAAATCCCAAAAAACTGCCAACCTGCTCTACAGAAATAACACTCATGAAACGTTCTCGTTGTTCTTGGGGTTCTCGTTGTCCTTGGAGTTCTTGGGGTTCTGACTCGAATCATCATCGATTGGCCGGTCCACTAATGCCACTTTTTCATCGGTCTCGCCAACGCCAGGTTGCGCACGCTCTGAATCAGCATCACTGGGATGGTCGACTAAATCACTGTCTGTGGCATCCGCGTCATAAGCCTCCTCATCGCTTGGCGGGCCCTCATCAGCTTCATCTTTCTCGGCGATCGCTGTTAGTGAATCATCGGAATCTTCTTTTTCCCGGGCCAAAGCCTCTTTGGCTTTGCGCTCGAGCATCTCTTCACGATGCCGCATATCGGCGGTAATGATGTCGCCTAAAGGTTTAAAGATGGTGAAATCCTCATCGTAGTCATCTAAGCCATCGCGGATATTAAAACCGGCGCCATGAAACAGTTGGCGCAGCGCAACCTTGCGTAGTTTTTCGCTTACCTCGGGTGAAAGAAAGCCGCTGTAGCTATCGTCTTCGCCCAAAGACTCCAATGGCGGCATATCATCGTCCGTCAACGCGGGCGCTTCCTCTTCTTCGGTAACTACCGGCAGCTCATCCTCTTGCCCAGCACCTTCGCTGATAGTCAGCTGGTCCGTCTCCTCTTGCTGTAAGGCCTTGCGCCGTGACCAGCGGCTAAAAAAATCACTGCGGGGCTCGCTCATGCTCTTCTATACCCTTGTATCGCCATGCTCAACGCCCTACCGGGTCGCGTAACGGTTTCCAGCTTTCATCTGCCCACTTCTGCCTGGTTCGTTTTTTCCTTTGCTCGGGCTGATAGTTTTCGAGCACCCAGGCCTCGACCCATTCATAGACGGGAGGCGGAATCGGCAGATCAAACACCGGTGTATCTACCTCAATATACGAGGCCATCTCATCGTAGCTTAGGGTTACCAGCAGTGGGCGCAGTTCATCGTCTTCTTCTTGCTCGCACACCACAAAAACACTCGGATGATCCCCGGACAGGTTAGCGTAGTAGCTCTCGGCCTCATCGGCAAAGAGTTCAATACTGTGGCCTGTGTAAAGAAATTGCTCGGCCTGGTCACTTTGATAGATACTGGAGCGCTCGACCCCGGCTTCACTTTTCGCAACAGGAATCACACCAATAGCTGACCAACTCTCTGTCATCCAGGCCTTGTCCGGATAATGCTTAACCTCAATGATTATCGAAACTGGGTATCGTGTGGTCATTAAAAAATGGGGGTTGCCTGTAGGGTCGCAACCGTTCACTATAACTGCCCACGCCGCCCTAACTCAATTTATCCGTCGTAAAACCATGACTGCCACAAGGAAAACCACAGACACTATGTACCGCCCTGTCATGTCTGACGAGGGACTTGATCCCACGCATCCTGTAAGCGCCCGTGATGAATTTGGCAATCCTCGGGATCTCAACATCGCTGGGGAATTCCCGCTGACGATAAAAGTAGATAACGCTGAAGTCGTCACACTGATGACCTTGGGCACTTACCCAGAAAAACTCACCCTCGGTTATCTACGCAACCAGAGATTGCTCGAAGATATTAACGAGGTAGCGCAAGTAAAAGTGGATTGGGAGCGCGAGACGGTTGATGTTTCGACCGTACACGGTGACGGCATTGTCGATCTGCATGAAAAAATCTCCAAACGGATCGTTACCAGTGGCTGCGGGCAAGGTACCATTTTCAGTTGCACCCTGGACAAACTGTATGACACACGCCTGCCACGGGTCCCAATTCGCCAATCAACGATTTACGCTCTACTAAAGACAATCACCAGCTATAACGAGATCTACCGTGCCGCCGGAGCAGTGCACGGCTGCGCACTGTGCGATGATGACCAGATCCTATACTTCGTCGAGGATGTGGGGCGGCACAATGCCACCGACACGATCGCAGGAGAAATGTGGCTTGAAGGCATATCTGGAAACGACAAGGTTTTTTACACTACTGGCAGACTGACATCCGAGATCGTGATGAAAGCCGCTCACATGGGCATCCCAGTGCTGATATCCCGGTCAGGTATCACTTACATGGGTTTAGAACTCGCACAGGACCTGGGAGTTACGATGATTGCCCGGGCAAAAGGAAAACACTTTTTGGTCTATAACGGCGAGGACACCGTCCTATTCGACCAGAAGCCCAAGCAGAAGATGCCTATCGAAAACCCCAGTAAGGCCTGAACTGTTCAGGCCGGTACCGCCTGGTACCATCCGGCCGAATCGACCAACGACACCTCGACCCCATACAATTCCGATAGGTTCTCCCCAGTGAGCACTTCTTGCTTGGGGCCGTCAGCCCACACCCTACCTTTGTTAAGCAGAACTACCCTGGAGATTTCCGGTGGTATTTCATGAATATGGTGCGTTACTAAAATCAAGGTATGGCCGGACGTAATCAACTGGCGCATCACCTGTAGATACTGAAAAGTCGCTGCAAGATCAAGGCCGCTGGTTGGCTCGTCGAGCACCAGATTAGGTGGGTCATTCGCCAAAGCCCGCGCCATCAATAGACGCCGCTGTTGACCGGTAGACAGGGAGCCAAACGCACGCCGAGCAAGGTCTTCGATACCAAGCCTGGCGAGAATTTCTCTGGCCAGCAAACGCTGCTCGGGCTCCACTTGCTGATGGCCCCAAACTCCGACGCTGCTGAAAAACCCCGATAACACGACCTCCTCACCACAAACCGTTGGCGAATACTGTTCGTGCAGGTCATTTGAGATAATCCCCAGTTGCTTGCGTAGCGACCAGATATCCCCACGCTCTTG
>DTZW01000408.1:0-402 GCA_012961165.1 Gammaproteobacteria bacterium
GGCGGAACCACGAGTATCGTGATGACACCGTTAAACAAAATGGCAACGGTTGATGCAATGGCGAAATGCTGGATCAGCACGATGTCGCCAAATAGATTACTGGCGAAGCCGAGGAACGTTGTGAACACAGTGAGCAGCATCGGCAGACCCGTATGTTTCGCCATGTAACGAATAGCCTGATGTTTTTGGGCTGTTGTGATTGCGCCGCGATTTTCTGTTTGTTCTGCGAGCCCACGGAAGAACGCGGACATCATGTGGGTATCTTCAGTTGAGCCGATCACGATGATCAGCGAAGGAATCATCACCGACAGAATATTGATGGGGATACCCAGCCACCCCATGAGTCCGAATGTCCAGATAATAGCGAGTACAGAAGTGATTAACGGGATGATCGCGGCGAGG
>DTZW01000408.1:457-11732 GCA_012961165.1 Gammaproteobacteria bacterium
GGCCCGAGCAATTTGAAATCAGCGGTAAGGTCTTGCTGCAGTTCTGCATTGATTCGGGGTGGGCCAACCTGGAATATCTGTTCGAAATGGGCGCGTTCGGGGTCGATTAATTTCTGAAATTTTTTGTAAACATCGATGGAGAAGTCTTCTGTGTCCTCAAGGTCCTGAACAGTGACGATGATGGCGGTTACGGTACCATCTTCTGAAAACAGGTTGCCTGTATACAGTGGGTTCGAGCTGGCCCTGACCCTGGCCTGCTCGGCTTCAATGTCGTCGGCGGGTACGCCATCAAGCACCGGTTTGCTCGATATCTGTGGCGTGTTGTTTTGGTCTTTCCTTCCCTCGATGATGCGAAGATTAAACAAGCTGTTTACACGATAGACGTGTCTAATCTCTTTTAGTTCTCGAACCAGTACGTCGAGTCGTGTTAGTTTTTCTGCCGTCCAGAGCTGCTCGTCACGGACGTAAATAATTGTTTTGTTGTCTGACCCGAAATGGTCCATAGCACTCTGGTAGGCGAGTTTCTCGGGTTCATCGGCAGGAATAAGGCTGTTAAAGCTGGTGTCTATCTCAAGTCGTGTCACACCCCAGAACAGCGGAATGGTAATAGCGATAACGATGATCGTAACAAGTCGTCGCTGCCGTAGGCCGAGAGTAAAAAGAGCTTGGATCAAGAGCCATCTCCTGATTCAAGGGGAGGCTGGTTAGCGACGATCCAACTCTCGCTGAAAATCTCACCAGGAACATAGTCGGCTGAGAACACGCGCCTGTTGATTTTAATGATTGTCCGATGCTCCTGCTGAAGGTTGTCCATCATCATCATATTCGCTCGCCACATATCGCCATGGACTTTGGTCAGATCATGATTCGTCTGGCGTTTCTGCAACCGGCCAATTTCATCGAAGTGATCGGTCCTTGAGATGTACAGGTTATCTTTCCTTATATAGTGTCTGCGTTCTGGCTTGTCCTCTGCTGGTGAATCCAGGTCATAGACATCCACTACGAAGTAGTCGGTCTCGTTGATGGTGGTGTCATCTCTTCTGACATGTTTGTGATGATCAAGCGTGTCCCCGACCAGGTTTGCTATTGAGTAGTCGGTACCCAGGAAGTTATCTTCGCTTTTTCCGTCCGGCCCAGGGGTGTTCTCGATGAAAGTTTTCCCGAAGGCTGGCAGGTAGAAAGACTGTTTAGACTGGCCGTCCTGTTCACGCTGCGCCAACAGAGCCACGCCTTTTACGTCTAGCGGCGAATCGAAAAGGAGCAGAAAGTTCACCGTTCCTGATTCATCGGCTCGGGAATACCGGCGCAGCCTGCGCGTATTCCTATTGCCATCCTGGTCGATCAGGATCATTGATTGTTCTTCGTAAACATACGGATATTGCTGATGTCGTTCGTAAACCAGGTCTAGTAGCTCACGTCCGCTCCAATCCTCAAACGGGTCAATGGGTTGTTCTGGGTGATCACCCATTGAGAGCCCGGGAGCCAACAGCAATGAGAAAAGAAGTGCCCTCATTGGCTTTCCTCTATTCGGCGGGCAACTGTTTGGGAGAACTCTCCAAGGAGTTCGCTCATGGCAAAGACGGTTCCTGCAAAGTCCCGGGAGTCGATGCGGCGTTCACTCATATACTCGTTGGATGAGTTGATGATGGTTTCGCTCGTTTCACGGTGAATGAGTTGCCAGCGAGCAAGCAGGTGCACATAACCGTCAGCGCCTCTTTCAAAGCGTTCAACGTAAACAGTGAGTCGATAGGCCGGTAGTGAGCTTAGGCGGTTCGCGGGCGTACCAATGGCAGCGGTCCCGAGAAGGTTGGTCAGGTTTCGAGCCAGCGCCCGCGTCAGGTTCTTGCGAAGGCTTTCCCCCCACTGGTGGGATGACGCGAATACAAGCTGGCTGTCAGGTCTTCTTGAGGCAATCTGAAGTCGCTCCAGGTACTGGGGGATTTCCAGGTCAACGATTTCGATAGACATATCCCCTCCGTTAGTGGCGCCGGCCACGCTGACGGGTTCGATCAGGTAGTATCGAACCGCATCCGCCGAAGAAGAACAACCAGCGAGTAGTACCATCGTTACGACAAAAGAAGCTAGGTTGAAGGCTTTCATTACTGTTCATCCTCAGCAATTTTCCGACCGAAAATGATCGAGTTGGGTTGTCGTTCCAGTGTTTCGATCAGCATGCGGATGGATCGGGCCATTTCTTCCAGTTCATCCATTACCTTGATGACGTTATGCTGTAGCGGCGAATGAGGTTCCAGGACATTGTTGATCATCTTAAGCGTATCTTGCAGGTTAATCAGGACATTCCGCGCGGCGACAATGGTGGTGTCGAGGTCGCCCTCATCCACATTTCGCAGGACATTGCTGAGTGCGCGTATTGAAGCCTGCAGGTCGGTAACTGCTTCCTCGTTAATATCCTTGTTAACCAGCTTGTCAGCACCGCTCAGTATATTTTCGATACTGTTACCTATTTCCTCGATGTCTATCGTCTGGAACTTCTCGGCGAACTCTCCGATTGATTGGGTGATAGCTTCAAACGCGCCGGCTATTGTGGGTAACTCAGGGTAGGCCATCGATGCATCGGCAACCATGTTGAGTGGTGCGTCCGGGTAAATGTTGAATTCGATAAACAGTTTGCCGGTCAACAAACTGCCTGATTGCAGTCGGCCTCTCAGGCCTTTATCTACAAGTGTTTGTAACGTTTGTTCCGGTGATAACGGGTTTTCAGTATCACGATTGATGATGCGGTCTGGTTCGACCTCTACCAGCACAGGAATCCTGAAGGTCGTAGTGTCTGGGTCAAACTCCATACGAATATCGAGCACTTTTCCGATCCTGATGCCTCTGAATTCCAGTGGCGCGCCTGGATTGAGTCCCCTCACAGAGCCTGTGAAGTACATCACGAACTGAATTTTTCTTGCGTAGGACTGATCTTCGATACTTGAGTATCGTGGGTACAGTGTGAATATCAGGTCTCCAACATCTGCAACGGTCGTTTCCAGACTGTCGGGTGTATCAAATGCGATGCCACCGAATAACAGGGAGGTGACGGAGGCAGTCTTCACATTAACGCCGTCTGCGCCCATGGAAACGTCAATACCCGAGACATTCCAGAACCGGGAATTGCCTTTCACGAGTTGATCATAGGGGTCGCGGATAAATGCGTGGATAAAGACGCTTTGCGCATCACCGCCCAGCTCATAGCCCAGTACTTCACCCGCGAGAAGACCCTGGTAGTAGATGTGGGAGCCGCGACCAATGCTGCCAAGGTCGTTACTGATTAACGTAATTTGTGTACCGGCGTCATCGGTTGTGATCAGTGGTGTTTCTTCGAGCCCGACGAAGTGAGATTGAGGTACACCGGGACCGGGGTCGATCTCGATATAGGATCCGGAGATCAGGGTGCCAAGGGCAGACACGCCACGAACACTGAGTTCCGGCCTCACTACCCAGAATCGAGAGTTTCGTCGCAGGAAACCCTCAAGACCCTGATTAAAGGTGACGGTAAGGATGATATTTGAAAAACCTTCTGCAAAAGCGATCTCATTGACGATACCAATGTCGACGCTCTTGTACTTGATTTTGGTTTTACCCGCGACGATACCCTCTGCCGTTTGGAATTGAATGGTGGCAACGGGTGCCTGATCTGTCAATGTTCTGACAATCAACCAGCCGCCGACAAGTGCTGTGACAAGCGGAACCAGCCAGACAGTAGATGGCCAATTTCTTGTTTTTACGGACGGCGAATCGAAATCTTCAAAATCGCTCATAAGGCTACCGCTGAATTGTGATGAGACCGGTCCCAGATCAACCTGGGATCAAACTGGTGGGCGGCCAGCATAGTGAGAATAACCGCTGCTCCGAAAAAGCTGGCGCCGATGCCGGGGGTAACGTTGGCGAGTAAACCCAGGCTGACCAGGCCTGATAATAACCCAACAAGGAAAACGTCGACCATGGACCAGGAGCCGATCACTTCGATGACACGGTATAGCAGCGCTCTGTCTTTTGGTTTCCAGTTCGAATTTTTCTGTACTGAGTAAAGCAGAAAGCTAAGGGACAACAACTTTGTAATGGGCACGATGATGCTGGCAAACAGAACGATGAGCCCCAGACCCCAGAGTCCGCCTTCAATGAGATAAATTGTATCCGGTGCCCCCTTGCCGAGTTTTTTAAAGGTCATAACCGGGAATAGGTTGGCGGGTATCAGCATCAGTAGTGCAGAAAACAGGAGTGCCCAGGTCTGCTGTATGCTGCCTTCAATACGGTGGTGGATGGCAGCACCACACCGATTGCAGCTGTGTCCTTTCGTTTGTAAGCCGTCGCATAGATGACAATGCAGGATTTTGTCGTCGCTGCGTATCGACGTGACAGCGGTATCCAACGCCTTAATTTTTTCGATTCTCTGCCATAGGGTTTCTGAATCGAATTGGCTGCGTGCCATGGCATATACGACCAGCAACGTCGAGAGAGCAGCCAGAGATAATCCAGGTACCACCGTTGCCAGTTCCTGGAGTTTCACAACAGCAATCAGGGTTCCCAACATAAAAACCGAGATCAGGTTCCAGGGTTCCAGAGTCCTTACTAACTGAAATACGTGGCCTGCCTGGGGTGGGGCGATACCGAGACGAGCCGGCAGCAGCAGATAAATCATGCCGAGAATGGTGACCAGGGGGAACACAATGCTGGTTAGAAAGACAACCAGCCCAAGCTCACCCATGCCATTTTGATAGAGAGCCCAGCCACCAGCAAACAAGAGGTTCTCATGGTAGATGCCCCCGACCTTCATTCCCAGGAATGGGAAAAGGTTTGCGATCACCCACAACATCAATGCGGTGATATAGAGTGCGAGAGACCGGTTAAGGGAATCCGGGATATGCCGATAGAGCATTGCGTCACAACGTTGGCAGTTGGCTGTAGCATTGGGCACGATTGGTGTGCGGCGATAAATCGCCGCACATTCGTGGCATGCAATTAGACGAGCCAGTTCACTCACTTTTGTGCAATACACCGCCGATCCCCGGAACTAGAACCGTACCATGTGCCCGTGTCCCGTGTCACACGCCCTTTCGAGCGTTAACGGGGGAACATTTCCCGTATATGCTCTTCAGGTAGTGGTGCGGTAAACCTGGATACCAAAACAGTGAACGAAATCGACACTATTTCGCCCAGTACTGCACATGAATAGGGATTTGGACCTTCGGCGTATAGCCAGCTCGAGATCGTCTTAAAGGTGCCATTGCTAAACCAGGCTGGATCAACTAACTGGGCATGGAGAACGATAAATGTGATAAAGCCACCAAGCAGGCCAGCGTAGGCTCCTTGGCGGGTAACGCCTTGCCACAGAGCGCCGACAACCAGCGGGCCGGCGAATGCGGCCATCATGCCACCCACCCCGATCCATACGATCAATGCGATATTGGTATCGATCAGAGACCAGGCCATCACCATACAAAGAAGCAGTATAATGACGGTCGATATTCTGGAGATAGTCAGCACGCGCTGGTCCAGCTCGTTTTCTGTCAGGTCGGGCTTTGTCATCGGCACGATGGTTCGACGGTAAATATCATTGGCGACAATCTGTGATGAAGAGACAACCAGGCCATCTGCCGTGCTCATGACGGCAGACAATACACCAATGCCAATTAGTGCTGCGAGCCATGTAGGGAAAAGCTCGATAAACAACATCGGTAATGACTGGTTAGGGTTCGAGCCATCCAGATAAAGTGCGTCCCCGAAATGAGCACGTGCCAGAAGCCCCCCCAGGCCCAGCATGCCGAGGGTTAAGCCAAACAGCGCAGCAAGCTTAATGAACTGCATACGATCGCCGTCAGAGCGGAGCGCCCAAAGCTTATTGCCCAGATGTGGCAATAAGCCGAGAGGCATGTGGGCAAACACGATCACAAAAATTGCCCACCAGGAATGGTAGAGCGGTGTTTCAGGGTTTAAAGGTGTCACAAGGTTGGGGTTCTGTGTCTCAAGGTTTTCCAGTACTCCGGTAAAGCCTCCGTCGATACCGAAACCCACAGCCGTCATGATGATGACGACGACTGCCAGTATCAGCATCATGGCACCCTGCGCGCCGTCCGTCAGGATATCAGCGTGGGCGCCGCCCAGTACGACATAGAACAACAATACGGCAGTCGTAATGATGAGTGCCCACGTTGAATCAAGTCCCAGCATCAATTCGAACATGACGACGCCAGATACCAATTGTCCTGCCAGATAAAAGAACAACACCAGCGATAGCAGTGACACGAGAATTCTCACCCCTTCAGACTGGTATCTATCGCCGAGGTATTCAGGGATAGAACGGTTACCGAACCGGTTCCCCGAGGTTGCGATGAGCCGCATCGAAATGAGGACGCCGAAGTAAACTCCGATCGGATATAAAAAGTTACCCCACTGGGCGGCGAGCCCGAACTCATAACCAAGCGCAGGAGATCCTAAAAAAGTTGCCCCACTGGCAGTGGAGGCGGCGAAAGCCAGCGCTAGAAAAAACGGGCCGTAGGCACCTCTTGCGGTAGCAAAGTCGTCAGCATGTTTGATCTTTCGTTGTGCATATAGGCCAATACCAACCATGACGGCGATGTAGAAGGTGAGAAATATCCAGGACCAGGTGATTAGTGTCATTTCGTTATTGTTCCACAGTCTTTGCGGTTTCGCGATCCTTGCTGAAATATCGTGCGCTCCTGGTGAGGTTTTTCAGCAGGTGCGCGCTGGTGCTTGTAGTGATAGTGTTTCGGAAATACCTGAAAGTTGTTGTGACTCATGCTAAATAAACTTGACGATTTCCCGATCCACCAGACACCGGAGCCGGTTGCGCATCCGGCAACCAGTGATCGCAATGTATACGATCGCACCTGGTTCAATGGATATGCGCCGGACGCTTCCTATTACTTCGGCGTCGGCATGGCTGTTTATCCTCATCGTGGGGTTATGGATTGCGCTTTTAGTGTCGTGCAGCCGGATATGCGACAGCATTGCTTCTATGGTTCCAGGCGAGCCCCGGTTGAGCGAACTGAAATGGACGTTGGCCCATTTAGAATGGAAGTGATTGAACCGATGCGCCGTACGCGGATCATTCTGGATGACAACGAAAGCGGGATCACCTGTGACCTGACTTTCTCTGCGCGAACGGCGTCAATACAGGAAGCTCACCAGACCTTGTGGCAGGGAACGCGGCGAGCGATGGACGCGACCCGATTCGACCAGTTTGGCCGGTGGAGTGGTGTGGTCAATCACCCGGATGGACAGATAAAGGTTGATGACACTGTTTGTCTGGGCACCAAGGATCGAAGCTGGGGTGTTCGCTGGATTGGTGAGAGGGAGACCGGCGGGGCACCCATTACCCCGGAGGGGATTTGTTTTGTTTGGGCACCCCTGATCTGGGATGATCATATTTCACACGCGATATTTTTCGATGGGCAAAAAGGAGAACCGTTGGTTCGTGAGGGGCTTGAAGCACCGCTTTATCAAACGGAGGCAGAGATTCCCGGTGTTGAGGATGGTCTTGTGGAGCGAAAGCTTACTGCGCGACATAGAATTGAATACCACCCGGGTACGCGATTGGCAAAGGCCGCAGAGATAGACCTGGTTAACCTTGATGATGGCGTGCGCAGGATCAAACTGGAACCAAAACTGAAATTCATGATGAAGGGGCTAGGCTATGGCCATCCGGAATGGAAGCAGGGCGCCTGGAGGGGTGAGCTGGCGACCGGTCATGAGTCATTCGATCCAAGGCAACTCGATCATGAAGCACCCGAAAATATTCATACGCAACAGATTGTGACCGCGACTGATGGTGA
This sequence comes from Gammaproteobacteria bacterium, assembly GCA_012961165.1. Taxonomy (GTDB): domain Bacteria; phylum Pseudomonadota; class Gammaproteobacteria; order Pseudomonadales; family Azotimanducaceae; genus UBA9659. Next base: position 8,257 of record DTZW01000408.1, read on the forward strand.
ACGGCAGGGTGTCGGTGTGTTGGAGCAAATTGTTGTAGGTCCCTACGAGCCGGCAGGATTCAAAGGTTTCTTTGATGGCTACTCGGAGTAGTCCAACCCATAGATTATGAAAAGCTGAGCTTTTCGCAACAGCGAAGGCGCCTGCCGTAACGGTTAGACATCGGTTCTTTGATATCACATGATGTTTTGCGTTGTATTGTTTGAGTTCTTGATGTCGCCGACATATCACCGCGTTCCACGAAAAATGCCTCTGGGTTTTTCAACCAAATTGAACCAGGGCATTGGGGCTATTCCGGATACGGTTAAAAACTGGGTCTTTAACAGCTTTATCCTGCTTTTCTATAACCAAATTCTCGGGGTGGAAGCTTTTTATATTTCCCTGGTCCTGGCGGTAGCCATTGTTTTTGATGCGGTGACCGATCCACTGGTCGCATCCTACTCAGATAACCTCCAGTCACGGTGGGGCAGGCGCCATCCCCTGATGATGATTGCGTCACTGCCGCTGGGTATTGGTATCTTTGCCATATTTGTACCCCCGCCCGAATTATCAGAGATGCTGTTGCTAGGCTGGCTGCTCACGTTTGTCATTCTGACTCGTGGGCTAATGACGCTGTTTTTCGTTCCCTGGGCTGCGATCGCAGCTGAACTCTCAGATGACTATAATGAGCGTACTTCGGTAATGAGCTACCGGTACGCGGTTGGCTGGACTGTCGGCGTATCCTTCCCGTTCTTTATCTATAGTTTCGTCATGACCGGAAGTGCCGAGTATCCGGTTGGCCAGCTGAACCCGGCTGGTTACCCGATGATGGCCCTGTGTGCAGGCTTGTTGTTAAGTTTTGGCGCTATGACCACAACGTTGCTGACGATGAAAGAAATTCCCTTTCTACGCCAGCATAAAACCAAAACGGGATTTGGATTCAGGACCACCGTCAGGGAGTTACTCCTGGCGCTTCAGAACCGCCAGTTTGCACTGGTATTTGTCATCATGATTTTGATTGGCGCACTCGCCGGAGTCACCGCAAACATCAACATCTTCATGACGACGTTTTTCTGGGGGCTCGATACCGAAGATCTTCGCTGGTTTGTACTCTCTGCAATGGGTGCCGTACTCGCGTTCCCGTTGGTTGCGCTGATCCAGGGAAAATGGGACAAGAAGCAGATCCTGTTGATCTGCGCCTATGTGAGCCTGTTTGATGGTATAGCGCTGGTGCTGCTCAGGTTTGCCGATGTGCTACCTGACAATGGTGACCCGCTACTGCTGGTTATCCTGGTGAGTGCTGGCGTTTTTGCGGCCGGGATCGCCGTGGTCCAGGGCATTATCAGCTCATCAGTTCTGGCGGATATCCTCGATGATCATGAGCTGCGCACGGGGATGAGGCAGGAAGGTATGTTCTATGCAGCGATTTCTTTCTCTGGAAAGGCCGTATCGAGCGTCGGTATTGTCATGGGCGGTTTGATTATCACGGCCATACAGTTCCCGACTAACATGGCGCCAGGTGAGGTTCCGGACGGGCTGATATTCAAACTCGGGTTAGTGGTTGGCGTCGTTATCCCGCTGTTATACCTGGTTCCAATCAGCCTGATTCACCGGTACAGGATAACAAGAGAAGTCCATGCCGAAATTCAGCGAAAGCTGGAAGAACGTCGGTTGGGGTTGGCAGGTAAAGATTAACGCCGCCCCAACTTGCCGGACGGAGTGGCGAGCGTTTTTATGAAACATCGGACTAAAAGAACCACAGCGAAGATGTTCATTGAGGCTGAGCTTTCTCTGCATCATCCTAATGCGTTCAATCAGCTGCAGGCAGGATCAATATAGGCAACTTTTCACTCTTATCCATGGCAGCTGATTCCTATCGGATAGCGGTTCGCGCCGAATCCTGAAGCTCTGACGCCGACGGCCAGGGGGTTGGTGACTTCAGGTGTTGGGGATATTCAGGCAAAAAAGCAGTGTTGTCCCCCGGGGCAAGAGCCAACTCTTTGAGAGTCGATTGAGTTGAAATTGTAGTTATGTTCCCTTTGCCGCAAGATGCTGGCTAATATTTTATAAGGCGATTGTTTGATGGATTCCTTTTCTCTATCGGCCAGTGACGGCCATGAAGTTGCATGTTACTCATGGGTGTTGGATAACCCGAAGGCAGTGGTCCAGATTGCTCATGGCATGGGAGAACATGCACGCCGTTATGACTGGGTCGCGCAGCAGCTGAATGCCAATGGCTACGCTGTTTATGCCAATGATCACCGCGGTCACGGAGAAACCAGTGGCCCGGTGCTTGGGTACATGGGCGCTGATGGATGGAACAGGTCATTGGCTGATATGTATGAGCTGGGTCAGTTTGCCAGAGGTAAACATGAGGGTCTGAAGCTCATTCTTCTGGGACACAGTATGGGTTCCATGCTGTCCCAGCAGTACATCACACGCTATGGTTGTTCGATCGATGCCCTGGTGTTGTCGGGATCACCAGGCTTCAGGGAAAGTAAGCTGGCGTTTATTGGCCACATGATGATGAAGTTTGAGAGCTGGAGGCATGGTCCGGATGGTACCAGCGAACTCATGCAGAATGCTATTTTTGGGAAGTCCAACACAGCCTTTGATGGTCCAGGTGCGACAGGCTATGAATGGCTATCTCGTGACCAGGAAGAGGTAGCCACTTACATAGCAGATGAACAGTGTGGTTTTGTATTGTCCCCAGGTTCGTTACTAGAGATGTACGAGGGTTCTGCGATATCGCAGGATAAGCTCAGTCTTCTAAGAATCCCGCAGGACCTGCCGATCTATATTTTTTCCGGATCTGAGGACCCGGTGCATGGCGAGCAGGCCGACCTTGACAGGTTGGTTGACGCCTATAGAAAGCGTGGCCTCGCCCAACTCATTTACAAGCTATATCCGGGCGGGCGGCATGAGATGTTCAATGAAACAAATAAGGACGAGGTTGTTACCGAGCTGGTCCAATGGCTCGAACAACAGCTGTGAGACAGGAGACTGATATGCCAAGCGTGGTGGTGATGGGGTTGGGAAACTTTGGTACGGCGCTCGCCTGCAACTGGCTGGCTGAAGGCCTGGACGTCAGTGGCTGGACCGTTGAACAGGAAGTCTATGACAGCATCCAGGCGACCGGTATTAATGAGAAGTACCTTGATGACGTTTCGCTTGAAGGGCTGAAGGTGTCGATGGATATTGCGCAATCCGTGGCAGATGCAGAGATTGTTGTGCTGGCTCTGCCTTCTCACGTGGTGCTGAGTGTTGTTGATGACTTGTTGCCACACCTTCGAAATGACCAGATTCTTCTGGATCTCGCCAAAGGGCTTGCCCCGGGTGACCAGATGATTTCTGAAGTGATCAGCGAGAAACTTGAAGCCGCAAAACTAACCTGCCGGCTTTGCGTCATGATGGGACCAACGATTGCGCCTGAACTCGCCCGCGGCGTCTATACGACAGCGCTTGTTACCAGTGATGACGTGACACTCGCCGGTGAAGT
>DTZW01000409.1 GCA_012961165.1 Gammaproteobacteria bacterium
TTTAAGATTGCCGTTGGCCGCAGCCTGACCGCTGGTGACGTCATCGTTGTTCTCGAGAAGCTATTTCGCGAGCATGGCCGTCCAGCATGTCTGCGCAGCGACAACGGACTACGTTAGTAATCAAGCCTTTTCTGGCAATAACATACTCGCTGATCAGGTCATCAGTTGTCGTCACTTTCGCTCCAGCCTGTTTTTAAATTGTGTTCACCATAGTGTACAAAGGGTCCCGAAGGCCCGACAGGACTTAACAAAACATCTTATTAAAATGGCTACGGGCGATAGCATTATCTACGGGATCGCAATGCGTCCCAACGGCCCGATGAGTTACATCCCGTAGCCATACTCGTGATAACCGCGATAGTCGCAGTCATTCTTGACCAATGAGTGCGCTACTCGAGCCATCTTTATGGCCACGGCAACACGCCCCTTTCGTTTGATATCTGCATCCTCCGGATTGCTTTTGATGTAACGCGAGAACTTATCTCTGAAGGAGTTCTCATGATTGCGTATTGCTGAGTTTGCAGCCAACCAGAAGGCATACCGTAATCGGGCATTGCCTCTTTTAGACAGGTGGTAACGACCCCGCTGCTGGCCACTTTGTTGGGCAGACAAGTTGAAGCCACAAAAGTTGAGGAACTGACGATGATGTTTGAACCTTCGTAGGTCGCCACCTTCTGCCAGGATCATAAGTGCAATGATAGGCCCAACCCCAGGCAGCGTTCTGAGTCGGCGGTAATCTGATCGCTCCTCAAGGAGTCCATCTGCTAGCGTTTCTAGCTCTTTGCGCTGTTGAGTCAGTTGCAAAAATCTACGCAGCTGAACCCGAAACATCGCGACGGATTGGCTATCTAGTGAAACAGGCAATGCCGTAGAATTTCCTGCTATTTCATAGAGTTCCTCAAGGAACCGTTGTTTGTTTTGCTTCCGCCCAACCACCTTCCAGGCGCGCTTAACGAAGGTCTGTTGCCGATATCGGGTAATCGAACCAGGCGTCGGAAACTTCAACAGAAAGTTGCACCACCACTCAGATCTTGAGTTGTGATAGAAGCGCTCAATTTCCGGGAAGAACAAAGTTATGCTGTGATTCAACAGACTATGAACGACCCGGCTGCGACTCAAGACGATTTGCTGGTATGTGTTACAAATTTCCTGAACGTCCATTATGCCAGAGACCAGCGGGTCATGAAAAGGCTCTGAGATGCCCTGATCGAGCAAATAGAGAATGACATTCGCATCTTTGCGATCATTTTTATCCCTGGTCTTAAACAGCATTTCTCGTGCCCTGGCACAAGCCAGGGAGGAGATAAGCCGCATCTCAGCGCCCTGCTGCCCGAGCCAAAAGGCGATGTTGCGATGGTAATCTGCGGTGGGCTCAAAACCACACAAAACAGTTTCCATCGGAAAGGGCATCAACTGCTCTTTCAACTTTTTGTATCCATCGAGCGTGTTGGGGATACGCATTCGAATTTTCCGTCCTTCGGGTATGCGAATGATGAGGTCGTGATTATGTTTCGCGATGTCGATCGCGATAAGCACCCGACTGGTTGTATCATTTGTCGTGTCGATCATCTGACTAACTCCTTTTTATGGTTGTGGTAACCACATATTGGAGCAGATGATCGACATCTAATGAACGTACTACGGGCCCGAAATGGTTTCGTCTGCAGTGCAAAAATGGCTGAAGGGGAAACACGTGGATACGCATTACATCGATCCAGGCAGTCCGTGGCAGAACGCTTATTGTGAAAGCTTCAACTCGATCTTTCGCACGACTTGCCTGGATCGCTGGCTGTTTAGTTCAATGACGGAAGCGCGAGTGGTGATCAATCACTGGCTTGACGAATACAACACCATCAGGCCGCATGGTTCGCTGGGCGGTATGAATCCAGAGGGTTTTTTACAGCGATGGATCGAAGGAAATACGGATCAACAACCGGAAACCCTAACAATGTGAGTGGACCAAAGATCTCGGGCTTGCCATACTG
>DTZW01000410.1:0-5006 GCA_012961165.1 Gammaproteobacteria bacterium
TTAGCCTTTCGCTCCAAGCCCTGTAATAAAAATGTAAATTTTACTCCGACACCAATTATTTACATGTTACTGAAAAAGCACTGTCGGCCCGACTAGATGGCCGATTAGTCTATATTGTCAATTGCAATTGCCGAGACTCGAAACACAATGATTGGCCCACCAGATCGCTCAAAGATTCATTTTCGACCCAGGTGTTATTTATTAGTGCAGTGGCCACGACGCTAATGGCATTCCATGTTTTTTTACCGTTCACCCAGGCCCTGGTCCGCCGACGCATGTGGTTTAGCAGTTCAGCTTTCTGAATGTGTGGAATATCGGTCCACTTCCTGGCAGTTTTTGCCCGCTCATCGAGCCTGCAGGCAAGCTCCATGCATGTGTCCAGATCCCTTTTGTTTCCTAATTGGCGAAGCGGGCGGGCTAACAACTTTGACTCTGCCATGGGGCCCGCTAACAAAATGAAAATGTCATTCAGAGTTGTGTCATAGGTGTACTGCCACGCTAACAGGGCTTTACCCGGCGAGCTTTCGATATTGTAAGGATTGCTTTTCGCACTGTTATACCAGGTCACACCCCGGCCGGGATTGTTGTGATCTACTGCCAGGCGGTGCACAAATCGCTCCATTTTCAACGCTGCAATTGCATGTCCTGCTTCATGATACGCGGTCCCCTTTATATGTGCTGGATAGCCCCGGGATGGCTGGCGTCGTTTGGTGAATGCTGCTCTTCTCCTGTGAAGCAGGGATAGCCCGTTATCCATTGTTGTCTCGCTTCAATTGATCCTTAAAATTACCAACGGCTCGCTTTCTCAAGTCAGGTTCCGACCTCATCGATTTTTTGGACAAGGCATAGGCCAACCTTTTTGACCGGCCGTCCCATTTTTCAGCCACACGATTTCGTGCGACAGCTAACCTTTTAGCTCGCGCCGAGCGATCAGGTAGTTCGTTGACAAGATCCGCAAATGTCGCGATCTGTTCATCATAAACCAGCGATGCTTTAGCGTAGTCACCAACCTCATTAAGCTGCACAGCTGTGTAGGCAAGGGATGCCTCCCATAGATCTGCGATTTGTTCGATGACATCCAGGTTCTCTTGTTGGCTGTTAGCCTCGTCAGCCGGGACGACAATTAGGTGGGTGATTTTATCGAGAGTAGTGGAGCTATCATCGTCCCTGGCGCCTCGCCAGACCACTGAGATCTGGAAAGGCAAATGTTCACCTTGCTCTAGCCGCGGCAGGTCTACCCGAAGTGCAATCGACCTGGTTGCCATCGCGGACAGGTCACCAACTTTGAATAGGTATTTCCCAGAGCTTTCTTCAAAGGCCATTCGGGTGAGGGGCTCTAATTTTCCAATGGTCGGATAATTCAATGTTAGCTCGATATCCCTGGCAACAATGGCGTTGAGCTCACCCAGCTCCCCTGCCACAACATCAATGATGTCCGCGGTTGTTTCCGCATCGTGGAGACGGCCGCGTCCGCCTTCCGTCAGTGCATCCAGTTGCAGCGGTGAATACCCCGCACCGATTCCTATTGCTGAGGTTTTGATCTCGCGCGCGGCAAGTTCCTGTGAATGGCGCTGTAGCTCATCCGGCGAACATAGACCGCGATTGGCGTAGCCGTCAGACAGTACCAGGACATTACCGGCTTCAAAGTCGCTATTGTCTACCACTTCTGAGACGCAACGCGCACCTTCGAACCATCCGGCAGCCAGGTCGGTCGTCCCGCGAGAAAATATTCCACTAATCTTTTCTCGCGCCTCTGCCTTACCGTTGGAATGCATGAGGAGTCCAGAGAAGAGAGTGTTGACTTCATCGTTAAAAATGACCAGGGACAATCGATCGTGATTGTCCAGGCAATCTACTATTCCCGCGGCGGCCTGGCATGCAGCCGCTATTGGCTCACCGTTCATTGATCCGGAGCGGTCGATGACCAGGGCCAGATTGATTGGCAGCCTCTTGTCTTCAGTATTCTGTCTGGCTGGCGCAACCAATTTAATTAAAAGATTTCGGTGACTGATCTCGCCAGCGGGCACGAGTTCATTATCCCAACAGGCACTAAGGGTTAACTGTTCTTCAACGTTCATATAACTATTTTTCCTCTAATAGATTCTCAATCAGTTTTGCAATCAAACGAAGCTGCTTCTCCTGATCTTTGGTCATGCTTTTGTTGATGTTAATTTGTGCGTCACGGCCTGCCTGGATTGTCCGTGGTCGTTCACGTTTGCTCATCATTCGATGCTCGCGACGACGGGAGGTAAACTCATTGGCGTGTCTATCTAAATACTCAGAGGCAGTAGGCCGGGCCGTATCTGCTTCAATCTCGTTGCTAAACAGGTCCACGTGGTTGGATTCGGAAAGGATATGCACTTCTTCACTCGATTCTTTTCGAGCAGCGATCTGACCGGGTGCGTAGTTCCACAACAGGTCAATTTCAAGGTTTTCTTTTCCAAGCAATACGGCGCGCATGGTAGCGAGCGACACCTTCGCCAGTGCCTCGTCGATGTTTGCCTCCGGGAGACCCTCAGTGCGCAGCCTGTCTGCAAACCGTTCACTAAGGTCATCGATTAATTCTTCCTGGTCCAGCAGATGACCCGCTTCAACCAGCAGCTGCCGTTTCAGGTGATCGCATTGTCTGGTATCCAGGTTTTGCTGGTCGCATAAGCCCTGCGCCAGTTTTTCCACAGTCTCCGGTTTCGGTATCCCGCTTTTACTATTCTCAAGTCTCGACAAATAGGCGGGGTCCATATCTACGGACTCCGCGAGTCCCCTCATGGAAATACCGCTTTTCTCTCGAATTTCGCGGAGGGTTTCGCCAAATGATTGTTTTGCCATTACTTTTTCACTGGTGTTGTATTGATACACAACACTATACAGAGATGTTGATATGACTGTCAACACAACAGCGGAAACATTTCGGTGATTACCAGACCCGATAACAAAAGAAGTCTGCAACCATCGCTTGAAGTGTCATTGATGTTGAATGCGGAGAGTGATGCCAGGAAGACGGTTAAATCTCGCTTTCTCCGAGGAGCGGCAGGGCTGATAGTCTACGTTAACCAAATGGGTTTGGAAGAATTTGCCTTTGAAGCGGTCATATTGAGGTACCCACAACTCTTTAGTAAAGAGGCAGTAGCAAAGTCGAAGGAACGATTGGGCACATGGAGGAAGATATAAAATATTCGTGCTCCCTCGTGTGAGGAGCATATTAAGCAACAACTTAGTCTATCTTTACGGGCGTCCCCGTAAAAAACGACCACAGCCTGACAAGCGCGATAGTATCCAACCTGCAATAGGCTAACAGCCCGGCCTCAATCTCGGATTTTCTGATCAGACTCGTTTCAGCAGCAATGGCCTCGGGAAAGACGGCCATTGCCGACCCACCATCCTGCACCCCCTCCAGGTCTTCGTAGTGTAAGTCCGGGGCAATGGCAGGCAGGACTTTCTTTATACTCCAGCTGCCCTGTTGGCTGGGATGGTAGTAGCGCTCGCGGGCGACGACTAGTAAATCAACCAGGCGTGAATTAATGGCTAACAAAGGCCGCTTTATTCGGGGGAATTGCCCGGCCAATTCCCTGATTCTGGCGGATTCAAACCCGATGTTATAGACAAAGATCGGACCATTGTCCCCACAAGCTGCAATTAGTTTTTCTGCAAGCGGTTCCGCGGGGTCTTTCCCGGACAAGTCGAGAAATGATTCGTGGCTGACAGCAGTATTGGGGGATAGCTTGTGTAGGCTATATTGAAAGGGCACCTGCTGATAAGCACGCCTTCCTTTCCAGATGGGTACAGCAAGGTTGATCGTTTCAAAATCCAGGAAGTAAGCCGGTAACTCATACCTGGCGAGGTCCGCGGCAGCTCCTTCTTTGTCAAAAAACAGCTCGCCAGACAAACTGTGTTTCTTCACACGACGCTGACGCTCATTCAACAGGTCATCGGGGACTTCCCCCAGATCAGTGACACCATTATCGCTAATAAATTCTTTTAGCTTTCTTTTCCGAATGTCAGGCAACCAACTGACGGGGAACTGCGGCTGGGGTTCAGCTCGAGTGCAATGATGATAAAACCCACAGGGATAAGGTTCGTTGCAATGCGACCCGGTTGAGATCTCAGGTTCCACCCCTTTCTCGATCATCTTGTGAGCGTCTTTAATCCAATCCTCCACTTCATTTGTTCGATCAAAAGCCACTTCCGTCAGGTCTGTTTCCTTCAGCAAGCCCTGGTAGTTTTCCTCACCGGGATATATCCACTGATTGTCGATGCAGGCAACGTCAATGCGCTCGAGCGCAACACCTGAGCTCCGGGCTATATGGGCTTGAACAGCGACATCATCCTTATGGTAGTCCTTGACGCTGGTCGATGATTTAACTTCTATCATTCGCCAACTGGGCGTGCCTTGTTGATTCATCGGCAACATCACGTCAGCCAGCGCGAGCGCATCGCCTGTGGTAATGGCTGCTTCAAATATAGGTGCGGATGATTTGAGCAAATTTTCGGTCTGCGAGAAGGCAGCTTCGAACCCAACCCTGTGTGGCTCAATCAACACACCATTTCCGTTCGGGTCGTAGAGTGTCCTTGCTATCTCACCGACCTGATGCCCGATTTTGAAACTTGCCTCGGTTGCTGCTGAGTTTTCAATTAGCTCGGGTTGCTTTACCTCCAACCACAGTCGTTTTGGACACTGTAGGTAGGATAGTATTTTCGATTTAGACAGAGCTCTCATTAATGGTTAGACCTCTCGATGTGATTTTTCGTGTCCTTTTATTTACGGTTGATAGTCCTTATCTAACCATATCTGAGCGATTGCCATGCATTGCTGATTTCTGGTTCTTGCGTAGTTCTCGATGAGCCCCCAGAGCAGGGGCCGGTTATTTGAAAATAATTGGGGTCGGAGTAAAATTTACATTTATATGACATGGCCTGGAGCGAAAGGCTAAAGGCTTCATCGTCGCAAGCTTACAGATACTCGCTGTTGCCACGGTGATACTTGAACTTCATTAGTTCAGGGTTCGCTG
>DTZW01000410.1:5218-10590 GCA_012961165.1 Gammaproteobacteria bacterium
TCCGACCCCAATTATTTCGACCCCAATTATTTTTGCTTCCTTAACTCAGCCTCATTAAGTTGTTTGCTAAATAGCAATTCCAAATTATTTTTATTCATGAGACGATCAAGTCGAGCGATCCGGGCTCCAAGCTCCGGCAAGGACACAGCCTACTCAACTCTCATTTCATGGAGAACTACGAACATGCGACCCCTCTTCCTTTTGCTATGTTTCTTCTTGCCATCGCTAGCGCTTTGCGCTGAGCGCTCTTTAGACCTCAATCTATTTGGCACGACCCATGGGCATTCCAACTGGTCGATCGATGCCTTTGGCATTGGTAATCAGAAACTCGGCCCAGAGGTCGCGTATCAATTTGCCCGGGGAGATAAGGTCACCCATATGAATGGCAATGAAGTCCAACTAAAACAACCCCTGGATTTCTTTATGCTGTCTGACCATGCAGAAATGATGGGAACAGCCCCTGGGTTAATCGACAAAGGCAGCGCAGTTTATGACACACCGATCGGGGAGTTGGTTCGCTCTGGCAAAGCCACCGAGGCCTTTACCATGATTGGGGCCGCAATGATCAGCGGCAAGCCGCTGGAAGGCCTTGGCGACCCTGCGGTTGTGCAGTCATTGTGGAAAGAATACGTGGCTATTGCAGATCGTTTCAATAAGCCAGGTGTGTTTACGACCTTCCCGGGGTATGAATGGACGTCTCTACCCGGCGGAGCCAACATGCATCGGAATATTATTTTCCGCAGTTCCAAGGTTCCCAAGGTACCATTTTCCGCGATGGATTCGGACAAGCCCGAAGAACTATGGACTGTATTGGAAGGCTGGCGGGCCCAAGGGATTGAGGTGTTTGCGATCTCCCATAACGGCAATGGCAGCCTCGGAAAAATGTTTGGGCTGGTTGACTCTGACGGCACCTTTATCACCAAGGATTGGGCAAACCGACGAAATCTCAACGAGCCCCAGCATGAGGCGGGGCAGGTAAAAGGCTCATCGATGGCGCATCCTATGTTTTCGCCAAACGACGAGTTCGCCGACTTTGAGCTTTGGAACCGTAATGTTCCCAATGGGGGCCCGGTTCCTGCCCTTAGGGGGAACTATGTCCGGGAAGGCTGGAAAATCGGGCTTGGCATGAAAAACCAGCTTGGCGGTGTTAACCCGTACCTGATGGGTGTGGGTGGCGGCTCGGATACCCACGCGACTATCAACACCTTTGAAGAATTCAACAATCAGGGCAACCACGTATTCGACAGCACCCCAGAGACGCGCCGAAACGGATTGCCCGGACAGGAACTCGGCGTGGCGGGAGGTAACCTTTATCTTAGCCCTGGCACGCTGACTGGCGTATGGGTGGCCAAGAATGATAGAGGACAAATCTTCGATGCGATGCAACGCCGTGAAAGTTATGCGACCTCTGGCACCCGTATAAAAGTTCGCTTATTCGCCGGGTACGATTTACCCGACGATCTTATGTCCAAACCAGATTGGGTCGACCAGGCTTATTCGGGCGGCGCAGTCCCGATGGGTGGTGTTCTGCCTGAGCAGGGCAAGCCGCTGACGATTGCCATCCAAGCGATGAAAGCGCCTCACAGTGGCAATCTGGATCGAATTCAGATTATAAAAGTCTGGTCAGACGGGTATATGGAGCACGAAAAAATCTTCAACGTTGCTGTGTCTGACGGTCGGGTCGTCGATCCTCAAACCGGAAGCGTAGATCCTGTCGCAAATACGGTTGATCTATCCAAGGCCACCTACACAAACCAGTATGGTGCAACGCTGTTGCTAGCGATCTGGACCGACCCCAGTTATATCAAGGGGCAGAGCGCGGCTTACTACGCTCGGGTTCTTGAGATACCAACACCGCGCTGGTCGACCTACGATGCTGTCAAGCTTGGATTGCCGGTCTCCGATAAGGTACCTCCAACAATTCAGGAACGCGCCTGGACGTCTCCCATCTGGATTTCCGGGAGGTAAGTATTGGGACGTCCCTCCAAGGACAAGATTAAGTTGAACTGCGGATCGCGGATGGCATCAGCGGCGCTGATCATCCAACACGGCGCCGTAAGCTGTGGCACATGACCAAGCCCCACTGGTTGTTCTTTATCCTCATCGGAGGGCTGATTTATCTTTTTGAGCAGTCCTTGGCGCACCAGACCCCGAACAGGCCGGTGATCGGCCCGATATCAGAATCGAGAATCCAGGGCCTTAAAGATGAATGGCGCATTCTTCACCCGGATATGCCAACCCCCGAACAACTATCGGAACTCATCCGCAGTGAGCTAGAAAACGATATGTTGTTTGATTTCGGTGTCAGCGCCGGACTCATCGAAGACGACCCAGTCATCAAGATGCGGCTGACCCGGAATATGTTATTTCTGGGGATAACAGATAACAACTCCGATGAAGAATTAATTGAAAAAGCGATCTCTCTGGATCTACATCTCAACGATGAGATTATCAAGCGGCGGGTGGTGCAACTTGCAGGACAATTATTGCTGCGGCGAAACCCACCGACGTTACTAACAGACACCGATATCGCCGAAGCGTTTGTTCAGCGTTATAGCGGCATAAAGCATCAGACCCATTACTCTCTATATCAGGTCTACCTAAGCCCCGACAGGGCGAGCGATGCCCCACAATTACTCGAGCGCGCCCGTAGTCAGGGGATGAACCCGGTGATGGCTCTGACAACCAGTAGTGCTTCTTTGCTGCCATCAGAACTGGTGTCGGTGACCCTCGACCAGATTCGAGCGCAACTGGGCAACCTCTTTGTCAGCGGACTAAAGAACACTGATCTACTGGAGCAACAGTGGCTTGGGCCCATTAATTCTCATTACGGGGTCCACTTGGTTTGGATTACCGAAGTCAATCTCGGGGCGGATATTCAGTTTGAGGATGTCCAGTCCGAACTGGAATATGACCTTCGAATGGCGGCCCGCGCCGATGCACTCGACCGCGGTTACGCCGAGTTGCGGAAAGACTATGAGATTCGGCTCCAATGAAGCTGCTGGGTCGGCTGATCTTTCTGGCGTTCTTGCTGCCCTCGGCCGCATGGGCACACAAGTTTGCGCCGTCCCTCCTGAGTGTGGTTGAAAGCGCTCCCAATGCCTATACCGTGACTTTTAAAACGCCCGTCCAAACGATCACCAGATCGCCAATGAAACCAACCTGGCCCGACGGGTGCTGGCCCGCGGTTCTCGAGCATCCGATAGCCGTCGGTACCGGCATCATCACTAAATGGCGTATGAGCTGTAATCCTCCTGCTGACAGCCTGGCAGGCAAGTCCTTTGGCGTAGCCGGCCTTGCCGCCAACCGCGCAAATGCGATTTTTACGTTAACGCTGATCGATGGAACCGATTTTCAAGCGATGTTGAATGCGGACCAACCGACATACGTGATTCGCGCACCCCTAAGCGCTGGCGGTGTTTCCCTGGATTACCTGGTGCTTGGCGTTGAACACATCTGGGGCGGGCTAGATCATCTGCTCTTCGTATTTGGTCTACTGATGTTGATCAGCGGGGGGCGCAGGCTGCTGTGGACAGTCACTGCGTTCACGCTTGGCCACAGCGTCACACTCGCGCTTGCCGCGTTGGGCGTCATCGAGTATCCAGTAGATATAATCGAGGTGCTAATAGCGGTGAGTGTATTTACTTTGGCAGTTACCCTGACAAGTAAAAATCAAGAACGCCTCCTTTGGCGATCTCCGGGGTGGCTTGCTGCAGGGTTTGGCCTGCTTCATGGAATGGGGTTTGCCGGAGCCCTTATGGAGATAGGGCTCCCTTCAAAGAATTTGCTTTTGGCGCTCTTCAGTTTTAACGCTGGTATCGAGGTCGGGCAGATATTATTTATTGCCGCTTTCTTGCTCCCATGGCGATACTTGAAAGATCGGCCAGGAACGCAGTTTGGAGCGGCACGCTGGGCTTCTATCTATCTGCTGGGCTCCCTCGCTGCCTACTGGACAATGGAACGGTCAGTTATCGCTTTTGGGTAGGCGCCGTCAGGGACAAAAATAATTGGTATGTACGGCGCATAGGTTTTCAGAATAGACCCTCGTCAGACTTTCCCTAGATTTTCTCGAAGATATCCGCCCATTCTTCAAGGGCGGATTCATGTCCATTCACCAATTGCACGACAAGCTGATGATAACCTGCATCCGCTAACTGCCTTAGCCTGTCAACTAGTTCATCCTCGGTGCCGCTTAGCGATGTGGCCTGCACGAATTCAGGCGTGATCAGCGCTTTTTCTTCCTCCCGAAGAAACATGAGATGTCCTCGGTGATTGGAAAGATATTTCGCGTCCGCTGGTTCGTAGGCTGCATGTAATCGTCGATACTCATCCAGCGTTGCCGAGATGGATGCGGGTAAATTAATCGGTATCGGCGTTGCGTCATCCAGCATATTGTGGAACATCACGGCTGTTCCTGGCCCGGCCTGGGACAGCAATTTCTGTTTATTCTCACTGTCCGAACCGTTCAAAACGGCACCGAGAAAGAACAGCGTATTGTGTAATGTACCGACATCGTTACCGGCAGTCTCCCAGGTGTTTTGCATCGTAGCCAGGTCGCGAAGAAGGCTGTCCTGATTGGAGCCAAAGTTCACCCAGCCCGCCTCCAAATCAGCAACAAGCTGTCTCGATTTGGGGCCAAATGCGGAAATATGCAGTGCAATTTCGTCTTCAATATTGATCAGGCCCAACTCCGGGTTCAAAAAGCGAATTTTCCGGTCGTGCCCTTCGAAATCCCAATCAACGGTTTCACCCAGCAACATGGACTGGACCCGCTGTACATAGGTTTTCATTCTGGCAAGCGGAATGGCTTTCAAACCCATCGTTCGTCTACCGGTAAAGCCCGTACCGACGCCAAAGTCGATCCGGCCTGGTGCCAGTTTATTCAATGTGGCCAATGCGTTAGCCGTCACAGGCTCTATGCGATTAGAAGGAATCAGAACGCCTGTGCCAAGCCTGATCTTCGAGGTGTTTGCAGCAGCGAGTGCCATGCAAATAAAAACGTCCGGGTTGAGCAGCTGGGTATCGTAGAACCAACCTGCGTGAAACCCGAGCTCTTCCGCCCGTTTTACATGTTTCCATGACTCCGTATCAGAGGCGACGGCAACCGCAAACTCCACGGTCAATTGTTCTTTGTCCGACGTAAAAATCGGTCCATTGGGTTTTTTACCCGATATTCTTCGCCAGGATTTTCCGCGGCCATGGTGTCTATTTGGGTCATGGGGATATCGATGTTTTTTCCTTCATCAATGATACGCCAACAAGTTGGCAGTTGACTAGAGCGCCAGAAGTGAGTGTCCGAACCGAAGATTTCGACAAGATGGATATGCATCTCTAGCTCAATGGAGCTGACTCTACATCTTGCCAAGCAGAAT
>DTZW01000410.1:10676-11687 GCA_012961165.1 Gammaproteobacteria bacterium
TTGGTTTACGGCCACGCTTCCAAAAAGACTGTGGTAGTCCCGTCAGTTCTTCAAATTGAAGTCGAAACTTATCAGACGCAAAACAAATTTGCCTGTTACAGCCACGCTGGATAACGTGAGCCGGTCTTCCGATAGGTAGAACTCTAGGCCTTCTTGCCATCGAACAGGGAACCCTGAACTAATGAAGTTCAAGTATCACCGTGGCAACAGCGCGTATCTGTAAGCTTCCGACGATGAAGCCTTTAGCCTTTCGCTCCAGGCCATGTAATAAAAATGTAAATTTTACTCCGACCCCAATTACTTCTGGTGACAATCATCCGTGAATGAAATGCCTGCAATGACCAGTATTTAGCACTTGGCATATTCCAATAGCAAATCATTCGTCGCATCAGAATCGAAATATTCAGCGGAAAACTCGTCACCCAGCCATTCATTCATATCACCAAAATCAGGATGGTCGGGTTCTGTGATGACGTTCAGTAAATTCTGATATCCGTGGGCGCCACCACAATCTTCTGGTGGACATGAACGTTCACCATCAAGGCAAATTGGTAAGTTCATCTTTGCATCAAATGGTTGAATTTTTTCAAGTAAAATTTCATGTAGCCAGCCATCACCAAAATCATACTCATACATGATCTTGTCACCTTCATGTTCGAGTAACTTTGAAATCCTGACCGATTTCTCATTTAGTATGCCCAGCTCATCAAACTCATCAGGGACGCCATAGGACTCGTCGCCACAGATAAACATATGGAGATGAGAGTCCATCCATCCCATGGCAATCTGAAGGACTGTGTGAAGCTTGGGAAGGGTTATTGATGATGGCACTAAAACTGATCGCCAGATTTTTGGTTCTATGTGGCTCAGGATGATTCTAATTTGGTATGTGTGTTTCAATGTTGTGGGCATTTTGATGTTCTGTTTGGATTTCTGGTGGCTTATCAGGAAGTAGGTGACATTTGAGGGTGATTTTCCGTTTAGATCAATACCCCCTCTGCAATTGTTCTT
>DTZW01000411.1 GCA_012961165.1 Gammaproteobacteria bacterium
GAATACCCTGTCCGGCGGTGAAGCGCAAAGAATCAGGCTTGCAAGCCAGATCGGTGCGGGACTCGTCGGGGTCATGTACATTCTGGATGAACCTTCAATCGGGTTGCACCAGAGAGACAACCAAAGACTTCTCGGTACGCTGACTCGCCTGCGAGACCTGGGCAATACTGTCATTATTGTTGAACACGACGAAGAAGCCATCCGTCACGCAGATTTTGTGATCGACATTGGCCCTGGCGCAGGGGTCCATGGCGGCGAGGTTGTCGCAAGCGGCACCCTGGACGATATCCTGAAAGAAGAAAGATCGATTACAGGGCAGTTTCTTAGTGGCAAGCGAAAAATCGAGGTGCCAAAAGAACGTCACATCTATAACCCGGATGCTGTGCTGACACTTCGTTCGGCATCGGGTAACAACCTGAAGGATGTTGACCTAAATATTCCCATCGGCCTGATGACCTGTGTCACAGGAGTGTCAGGTTCAGGTAAGTCCACCCTGATTAACCAGACTCTGTACCCAATTGCAGCAAAAGAACTCAATGGTGCCACCAACCCACAGGTTGCACCCTATGATGAAATAATCGGCATGGCGCAGCTAGACAAGGTCGTGGATATCGACCAGAGCCCTATCGGCCGTACTCCTCGATCCAATCCCGCGACTTACACACAGATTTTTACGCCCATCAGGGAACTCTTTGCCGCGACACAAGAGGCTCGGTCAAGGGGATATAAGCCCGGCAGATTCAGCTTCAACGTGAAAGGTGGCAGATGCGAGGCATGCCAGGGCGATGGACTGATTAAAGTTGAAATGCATTTTCTGCCCGATGTCTATGTCACCTGCGATGAATGCAAGGCTAAACGATATAACCGCGAGACTCTGGAGATCCTCTACAAGGGCAAAAATATTCACCAGGTTCTTGAGTTAACGGTTGAAGACGCGCACACGTTCCTGGGTGCAGTCCCGATGATCGAACGACGCCTGCGGACCCTACTCGACGTAGGTCTTGGTTACATCAAGCTTGGACAAAGTGCGACGACACTTTCCGGAGGTGAAGCACAGAGAGTGAAGCTTGCCCGCGAACTCTCCAAAAGAGATACCGGCAAAACCCTGTATATTCTGGATGAGCCAACAACAGGATTACACTTCCATGATATCGAGCAATTGCTCGAAGTCATTCACCGACTTAGGGATCATGGAAATACAATCGTTGTGATCGAACACAACCTGGACGTTATCAAAACTGCAGACTGGGTTGTTGACCTTGGACCCGAAGGCGGCTCGGGTGGTGGTGAGATTATTGCGACCGGTACGCCGGAAGAAATCGCCCGGATGGAACATTCGTTTACCGGGCAGTTCCTGAAGCATTCCCTGAAATAGTCAGGCAATCTTTGATTAAGAGCTTCCCTGAC
Source organism: Gammaproteobacteria bacterium (assembly GCA_012961165.1). Lineage (GTDB taxonomy): Bacteria > Pseudomonadota > Gammaproteobacteria > Pseudomonadales > Azotimanducaceae > UBA9659. The sequence goes on from DTZW01000411.1 coordinate 1,408, forward strand.
TATAAGCCTTTTGTACGGCTTCTGTCGCCACACCCTTGTTGATGTGGGCGTTACAGCCAGACAATACACTTTCAAGCGCGTTAACACAGAAAAGGACATTCCTGGGATTACTCGCGTAACCCATCAGACCAATACGCCATACTTTTCCAGCAAGCACGCCCAGACCAGGACCTATCTCAAGGTTATAATGGTTCAACAGCTGTTTCCGAACTGAAGCTTCATCCACCCCATCTGGAATAGTGACTGTATTCAATTGCGGCAGCCTGTAATCCTCCGCCACAATAAACTCAAGACCCAGCGCTTCAAGCCCTGCCCTTAGCGCCAGGTGATTATCCTGATGTCGTTTCCAGGATTTCTCAAGACCTTCTTCTTCCAGAATCACCAGGGACTCGTGCAGCCCGTAAAGTGCATTGACCGGCGCAGTATGATGATAGGCGCGGGTCTGGCCTTCGCCCCAGTACCCCATCACGAGATTGAGATCCAGGAACCAGGAACTGACTGGCGACTTGCGGGACTGAACCCTGGCGACTGCCGCTTCACTCAGACTGATCGGAGACAGGCCC
>DTZW01000412.1 GCA_012961165.1 Gammaproteobacteria bacterium
GCAGTCACTCAACGCTTTACCAAGAAGACCAATGCCGATAATACCAACTTGACCCTGCATCATTTCAGAAGCTGATGGCTCAAGCGGTAAGGATCGTTTAGGCGATCCACTTCTAAAAGCTGTAATACCTCCATCTTCCTGCTTTTGGCCACGTATTTGGAGTCGGTTTCATCGACTGTTTTTCAGCCGCTTATCCTTGCCTGCTCTTTCCTTGATCTTGGGCGGCTCAAGCCCGTCGTCGGGCTGGTTCCACAATCGGTAGGGATCATTGAGGCGGCGCATCTCGGTTAGAAGCAGGGCCTCCATTTCCTTAAGCTTTACGGCGTACTTTGGATTGTCCGCAAGATTCAGCTGATTCTGGGTTGGCTTGATCCCGGTCAACGCAACCACCCTGGGATCGTGATGTTCTTTGATGAACTCATGAGGGTTTTCTCTTAGGTTGAATAGCTGTGTGTGCCGGACGCCAGTCTTCTCCACTTGATACTTCGTCAATTTCCAGTCGCCCTGCTTGACACAGCGCGTCCCCGGCCGGCCGCCGCCGCAGTACACACCGTAAAGGACGTCACGCACCATTTCCTTTTTCCCCTCAAGCACAGGTTTGAAGCTGATGCCTTCCGAGGTGGCCGGAGCCGGGATGCCGGCTAGATCACAAAACGTGCCCAGGACATCGAGTAGATAAATGTTTCCCTTCGCCCGCGACCCAGCCTTGATGCCTGGCCCCTTCACAATAAATGGAATGCGCCAGGTATGATCATACATATTCTGCTTACCCTGCAGACCATGCCGACCAATAGCCATGCCGTGGTCGGCGGTGTAAAAGATGTATGTGTTGTCCAGCTCACCCATTGTCTCGAGCTTCTTGAGCACCCGACCGATCTGGATGTCAATATTCTCACTGCAGGCAAACTGGCGACCGATCTCGTTGCGAATGGTCCGTTCATCACGCCGCTCCCAAACGCCCTTGACCCCCACCTCATCCCGGACAGTGGTATGACCGTGGTCGAAGGGATGTTCGGGGAGATAATTGACGGGAAGCGCCGGCTGTTTGGCGTTGGCGGGTGGAATGGTATCCTTGTCAGCATGATTGATGGCCCCGTACTTGGACAATAGCTCGGGTTTGCCATCACGCGTATCGTGTGGGTGGGAAAAACCGAAATAGATCAGAAAGGGATCGGTATCCTTGGCTGATTCGCGTTCATTCAGATAAGCCAGAACCTGTTCGGCGTGCCAGGCGCTTCCTCTTTCATCGGTAGCTCCGCGCCGGGTTCCATCTCGTCGCACTTGAAATAGTTCGTTGGCGTCCGCATAACTGTTGCCATTCTTGCAGGTACGCATGGTATCGTAACCAGCCCGATTAAAGACCGCAGGTAGTGTGTATTTGACCAAATTGGGCGGGACCATTTTCGGATTGTTCACGTGCGGGTTCATGATCCGACCGGGCTTGTCGGGAACATGCCAGAGAGTGCGACCGCTCATGATCATGTGGCGCGAGGCCGTGCACACGCCCCCAACCCACGAGCCCATGTGGTGCGCTCCGTCGATCACCATGCCCTGGGCCGCAAGACGGTCGATGTTCGGCGTTTGGAGCGCCGACCTTGGGTTGTAAATCTTCAGGTCAAACGGCGACTGGTCATCGGCAATGATAAACAGAATATTAGGTCGATCCCCAGTTAACGCAGCGGTTTTCCCTGTGTTAGGAACAAGCAATGATGCCAGCAGAATGGTCAGCGTGATTCTCATGGTTTTATTTCCCTTTGGATGAATTTTTTTTCTTGTTTCGTTTCTTTGTCCCAGAGTTGCCAAACGGAAGTTCAAATTCATTTTTCTGCACCGGGCCCGGTGTGCTGCGACCGCGGTCGATGTAGCTTTGCATCAACTTCTCCAATCGCCCCGCCACTTCCCTATTGGTCTTGGAACGATCCCTGGTTTCACTGATGTCGTCCTTCAAGTTATAGAGCTCGCGGTTACC
>DTZW01000413.1:0-540 GCA_012961165.1 Gammaproteobacteria bacterium
CACGATGAATCTGCTGCAGTCAGTCTTCGATTTGAATCTGGTGCTGTGGCCCAGTTTGTGTCATCCGCATTATTTGCGGCTCCCAATCGTGGTGAAATCTGTGGTTCTGCGGGTTATGCCTACTGTTCGGAAACTATTGGCCGCGGAGGAGGGGGCCGGATTGATACTGACAACGGCCAGATTACATTTACTGAGGTCAATCCCTACGCAGGTGAGATTGCAGATTTTGTTTCTGCAATCAAAGAGGGCCGGGACCCAGAGGTGTCCGGCGAAGAGGGCCGTCGTAATATCGAACTATTGTGTGAAATTTGTCCGCAATAGTGTAGATAGAAATTCAAGTTTTCAGATCACCAACGCAGGCCCTTCAGTCATGGAATTATTCAGCGAGCAGGCAGTTTATGACGCTTGTCCGGTTGTCGTAGAACTGCCGGTGGTGTGGGGCGAGATGGACTCGATGCAACACGTCAATAACACCGTCTATATCCGTTGGATGGAGACAGCTCGGTTTGAATACTTCGAGAAGGTGGAATTGCGTTCGGC
>DTZW01000413.1:630-1966 GCA_012961165.1 Gammaproteobacteria bacterium
GGCGGGAAAGTAATTGAATTAGGAAAAGATTATTTTGTGATTCAACATGTTGTGTTCAGTTGTAAGCATCAGAAAGTTGCGGCCCACGGCAGGGCGGTCGTCGTTGGTTTCGATTACGGCAAGCAGAAGAAAAGTGATTTCCCGCCAGGCCTGGTCGAGAAGATCCAGAAGCTTGAAGGTATGACCTGATTGAGTCTGTTGCCTCACTGTCAGCGGGGGCATCCGGAGAGACTGTCAATACAGATGTGACCGGATACTCTCTTGAACACGGTCATCGGCATCTGAGATATCGGCCGGATCGGCCTTTGTGCCAGTCGGCGTGGTCTGTTCAATGATCATTCGACCCAGGCTGGGCATTTCTTGTCGATTCTGAATGCTCTCGGGGTCCCATAAGTGGGATCGCTTGAGTGCTTTTGCGCAATGCAAAAATGCGGTCTCGACTTGTACCTTGATGCCGATTTTGGGTGACCGGCCTTTAACTGTGCTGGTTGCGTTGAGAGTTTGATTACGAATTACGGTGCCTTTGCCATTAACTCGGAGCGTTTCATCAAAGCCAGGTATCAGAAACAGTAAGGCGATAGCCGGATCTTTGAGCAGGTTCGACATTGAATCGATTCTGTTGTTGCCTGGGCGGTCCGGAATGAAGAGCGTTTTATCGTCCAGCACCTGTACGAACCCGGGCGGATCACCTTTGGGACTCACGTCGGCTTTGCCGTTGCCATCGGTCGTACCGATGCAGACAAACGGTGATCGGCTAATAAATTCACGGCAGTGCTTGTCAAGCTGGGTGATGCTTTTTTTGACCGCAAGTTCGGAAGGGTTTCCCATGAAGGTGCGCAGGGCGGTTAGTTCAGAATAGGTCTGTGTGGGTTTGGTATCCGTCATGGTGAATTCCTTGCGCAGTGATAAGGCTGTTCTCGATGGCCTCAGGGTCAGCATAGCCCAGCGACATCCCGCATACCAGGGATTGTTCGAGTATAGGCAGCATCAACGCCCCTTCCTGCCACAATCTGCTATAAACACTGGCGCGACCAGCACCAGCCATCCAGTCACAAGCTTTTTCATGACCACCTAGCCAAGGCCTCAAAGCGATGATTGGAAGTGTCGTCTTGGTGGAGCCTGAGGAACGAGATAGAAATACTTATACTCCGATCTCCGTCACCTCGCCCCTGGCCGGATAATCCTTTGCAATCACGAAGTCGATAGCCTTCAAGATGTCACCGAAACTCGGTCTCGCAAACGGCATGGTCTGAACTGTCGCGAAGTAGAGCGTCTGATCTGGACGAACCAAAAAGATTCCCGGTTCTACAAATAACGAGGGCTCCTCGATGCCGGC
>DTZW01000414.1:0-10163 GCA_012961165.1 Gammaproteobacteria bacterium
CCTCACTGCCGGTTGATGACCAGCAGGAGTGTCAGGTTGTTGATGCAGGCTTTAACCGGTGAATGCCGGTGGGGGTGGGGGCAAAAAATACCCCCGTCAGGCGCGGGGATATAACATCAGATGTACTGACTGGATCGAATTTCTACTAGGTACACCCACGACAGGCAAATGGCGGTCACCCCACCTTCTTTGGCGGCACGTACTAATTTATATATCCCATCCACACACCTGACCGGAGATTTGAAACACCGGATATTGGTGAACTCAGAATTCGGTAATTGTTAGCAACCGACGGTGCGCCCCCTATCACCACCACTAATCATCTCAAGTTCAAAGTCCGTCAAGTCACCATCCTGACCCAAGAAGTCTGTATGGGCGTAGACCTCATCTGAGGTAATGGTGTATCCATGAGTCTTAGCAAGAGTGGTGATACCGTCACCAAGACCTGACCCATTGGCAGTCGCCGTGTTGACGATGGAGATAACTTGCTCTTGTAAGTCTTCATCTTCTAATACGGCATTACGGAATGATTGAAAATCAGGCATCAAATCCTCCAAGTCAGGTTGGGATGAATGGGTTAACTGTTGCCACCACCAAGCGCCGGGTTCCCACCCCCACTAATCATCTCCAACTCAAAGTCTGTAAGGTCGCCATCTTGGCCAAGAAAGTCTGCATGGGCATACACCTCATCTGAGGTAATGGTGTATCCATGAGTCTTAGCAAGGGTAGCAATGCCATCACCCAGACCTGACCCATTGGTAGTCGCTGTGTTGACGATGGATATAACTTGTTCTTGAAGGTCTTCATCTTCTAGAACAGCATCACGGAAGGATTGGAAGTCAGACATGGGATTCTCCTTGGGTTATGACCCAAGAATACCCCTGTTAGGGGGATGGCTCAACTGGGAAATGTGATGGGGATCACATAAAGAAAAACCCCGTGTGAGCGGGGCTGTCTTTTTGTACGTTTTGATTGATCTACATGCTATCTGGGTTTAGCCCGCCATACCTAAAATCCTATTTATGATGAGCATGCTTTTGGAGAAATCTTCGGCCCTTCTAAGGGTCGACCGTATTCTCCACCCACCCGCCACACCATCCAACTCTTCATCACTTAACTCTACGTTCTTCGTTAATTCCCGTTCGGTCATCTGTTTGTGCTTGGTCATCTTTAATCTCCTTGAATATGTATTTGGCTGGACAATTCCAGTGCAGCCATTGTTATGCAATACCCGGATCAAAGATGTGCGCCCTGTCACCTTGTGGGGCTTAAGTACGGAGTGGGTGTGATGGGGGCCACATTAGCGAACGGTGGATCGGGCTCCTGTCAACCCCAGGGCGGTTTACAGTAACTGTCAGGACTCTTGTTGAATCGTGTATACCAGAGTCTCTTGACTACGCCCCCGCAGTGTCACGCGGTGCACCTCACGCCAGGAATACTGGCTTTGTGCCACATTGCGTGTGTTGCTCGATATACACAGAGTCTGCCCGATCTCTTTGCCTAATCCCTCAAGGCGGGCCGTTGTGTTAACGGCATCTCCCACTATCGTGTAATTCATTCGTTCACTGGCCCCGATATTGCCTACCAGAACTCGGCCCGTATGCACGCCGATACGAGTCACTAGCGGTTTTTGCCCGGCTGCCACACGCGCGTCATTAAACTCCTGTATAACCTTTTGAATCTCCAGAGCTGCGCCCAACGCAAGATCCGCATGATCTTCCTGCTCGTCTGGCGCATTCCAAAACGCCATCAACGCATCGCCTATGAACTTATCTACAGTCCCCCCTCGGGCTGTAACAGGCCCCACGAGCACTTCGAAATAATCGTTGAGCAAGCCGGCCAGATCCTTTGGATTCATCCCGTCTGAAATCGAGGTATATCCAGCAATATCGGTAAAAAGAATCGTCACCTCTCGTTCTTCTGCCTCTACCCCGCGGCCTTTTGCCTCCAGTTGGATCAGACGTTTGACCAGGTTTTTCGGTACATACCGGATAAAAACCTCAAGCCCAGTCAGCATGGCATGAAAGGCGCGTTCTGCCGAATTCAGTTCAGAAAACCTACTGACCTGGTCAGTTGGTAGATCTATATTCAATGTTCTAACCGCATCTGCGGCGAGCGCAAGTCGAGATACTGGGGCTGCAATCGCGCGCCCAATAACTAACGCGATGATGATGGCAACCGCCAGGATTACCAACCCGATGACGCTGATCAGGATGGTTCGATTAATCATAGGACCAAGCACCACATCACGGGGAACTACAGATACGGCATACCAGACTTTATCTCCAACATCATCAATGCGCGCTACAGAGGTCAGCCAGGCTTGGTCACCGACCTGAATATCCAGAAAATTGAGGCCTGTCCGCACGATCTCAGATTGAACAGCGGTTGCGACGGGATCCTTAAGATCAGAAACTCTGGGCAGGCGACTCCAGACTTTGTACGCGTCTTTGTTGGTCAAAGACGGGTGTGCGATAACGGCACCGCTTGTATCAAAGACAAAAATCTGTTGATTATTCCTGCGTTCGCTTGCCGCAAGCTCTGATGAAAGCGTCGTCAGATCAAGATCCAGATACACGGTACCAATGGGTTTACCACAACAATCTGAGAGGTGCTTGGTGTAGGTAATAACCGGACGCCTGTCGGTTGGCTCCATGTATACGTCTTCGAAACCTTCCGTGCCATCACCAGGTCGACCGCGAATCGCATAGCGCCACGACTCTTCATCGAGCTCTATATTAAGTTCCGCAACCGGTTGACCACCGCCCCATTTGCCAACCCAGACATTGGTTCTATTCTTGCGAACTAGTGTAAGGCCATTCAAATAGCTCTTGTTTCGAACAAACGGCTTCAGTGTCCGGATGACTGCCTGATTCTCAAGGTTATTTGTATTTTCCCCAAGTACTTCTGCGAGCGTAGCTACATCGGCTTCTACTTGCTCAGCAAAATTCTGAACTTTTTCCGTGATCCTTGCAGTCTCTTGGCGTTGTAAAGCTCGTGTCACTTCAAGTGTGGATTCGATACCCCCCCAGATCGATAGCCCCCCGACCAACCCAACCGCAGTAATGACAAAAAGCGTTACACCGATGCTGAGGACAAACCGCACACTGATTCTCATAAGGTAGAAGCCTGACTGTGTCTCGAAATCCAAGAACCTGACCCGGCCACTACGATTTTGTCATCTGCGGTGACACCCAAGCACTGGCTTGGGCACGCACAGGCGGGCCTGAAAATCAACGACTGTCCTCCTTCGCTTCATCAGCGCCCATATTTGCGCTTTGAAGACCCGCGATCTCGTTTGCAGCACGTTCGCCGGACAGGTAGGCGCCATGCACCGTTCCTGGATAGGTCGCGTGGGTGGCCTCTCCAGCAAAAAATATGCGCTCACCAAACGGCTTGGCAAGCGTTCTGTAGTCCGTGAATGACGCTCCCGGTGCAACGTGGGAATACGCGCCACGGGAAAACTCGTCTGAATACCAGCTGGTGACCACCGACTCAACAGCCGAATTTGGGACGCTACTACCAAACATGAATTTAAGGTCTGTTAATGCCTGCTGCACTACATCTTCTTTTTTGACCGTTTCTAACGATCGCGCATGGCGCCCCCTTGTAAGACCCACTATGACAGGCTCTCCTGAGTATGGGGTCATCGGAAAGTACTCAATCAGATTCTCGGTTGAACTGTTGAATAACCCGAATCTGTAGGCATCTTCAGGCCAGAAAGGCTTAGCAAAGCGCAAAGCGATCTTATTCATTGTGCCCATGCCAAGGCGGCCAATGCTAGTAATCTTTTCATCAGTTAGGCCTGGCTCAAACTTGACCCTACCCTGTTTCAAAACTCCCAATGGTAGAGTGACTACCGCCCGATCACACTGTATAACACCTTGATCAGTTACGATCATGACGCCATCAGCACTTTGTGAGATCTTATTAACAACATGACCGTATTTAATGTTAAGCCCATCAGCCATCCGATCGATGATCTGTGAGTAGCCTCCGTGCACGACCACATCATCCCCACTGTATTGCTCGTCCATATCCCAGTGCTTGAAGGAGAGGTCGCCAAAATCACTTGCGTATTCAGTCTCAATCTGACTTGCTAACCACCACCGGATACCGCGCTTTACTATTGGATCCCCAGAAAGATTCTTGAAGATCGGTACCAGTGCATCCGCCATTGACCGGCGATTTCCAGCGTCCTGCTGCCTGTCATATATCCCCTCCAAAATGCTTTCAGCCTTTCTTTGAATTTCTTCATAAGTATCGTCTTCGATCTCGCCATATCCAATATCAAAGAGCCATGTTTCCTCCCAGTCCGTCGCCTGGGTGGATAATCCATATTGGTGAACCATCTTCATCAAAGGATTTTGTGAGGAATCTCCATGTATCCAGGCCGCCCCCAAATCCACCGGAGTACCCAAAGAATGATCGGTCCAGACCCGTCCGCCCGGTCGATCTCGCCCTTCTACTACGATCACGTCATATCCTTTGCGGCTCAGTCTCCTGGACGCAGCCAGGCCTGCCATTCCGGCCCCGATGACAACCACGGACTTTCCCTCTTTGCCCGAGGCGCTGGCATTCACGGCGGCATAAAGCCCCTTCGGGACAATCATAAGTTGGCCCGCGATTAATATGCCTGCTTTCAATGCAGCACGTCGGCTGAGCATGTTCATCATTTAGTCCTTTTAATGATTTATGCCTGTTGCTTCGCCATCATCGATGCAAATAAGCCAGGCTGCTGGGTAAGCTCCTGGAATTTTCCCACCTGATCAATACGACCCTGCTTCATAACGATGATCTGGTCAGCGCCCTGAATCGTGCTCAACCGATGCGCAATGGCAACTCGGGTGACCTTGCGGCGGTTGAGACTTGCCGTCACTATGGCCTGTGTCTTGTTATCCAGTGCACTGGTGGCTTCATCCAACAACAGGATTCTCGGCTTTTTAACCAGAGCCCGTGCGATAAGAAGGCGCTGTTTTTGGCCTCCCGATATATTTCCCCCGCCCTCACTAATAACCGTGTGAAGCCCCATCGGCATCTGCTCGACGTCTTCCTCGAGGCCCGCATCTCTTACCGCCATCCACACATCGTCAAGATCCATGCTGCCGCTCCCGGAAATATTCTCCAGAATAGATCCGGCGTTGATCTTCGCAGATTGAAGAACAGAGCCAATCTGGATTCTGACGCTGCCTATATCCAGGCCGTCAAGATCCTGTCCATCAAATAGCACCTGGCCAACATCAGGGCGCTCAAATCCAAGCAGCAGCCTGAAAATTGTTGACTTGCCGCATCCAGAGGGTCCCACCAGCGCAACAAACTTGCCCGGCTGAATATCAAGATCAATACCCGCCAGTATCATCGCGCCGTCTTCCTGATACCGAAATTCCACCTCCGACAACGATATCCCACCCTGGAGAACTCCCGGGTCCGTGCCGCCTCTAGCAGACTCTTTTTCAGCCTCAATAATTGGCTTTATCCGATTAAATTTTGCGAGCATGTCCAGCAGTTCCACAACTGTATTGCTCATAGATGTCAGGCCCATCAAGAATGTCGCCATCGCCGTGGTGAAAGCAAGAAAGGTGCCCAGAGTGAGGCCAGTACCTGTCAACGCTGCTTGCGCAAACAAGCTTGCGCCAGCGCCGTATACCAGAATAGATCCAATGAGGGGTACTGAATGATTCAGTGTATCGATGTAGTCTTCTGTCCGCTGTGCTCGGAGTTGCAAGGCCAGCTGTTTCGTGTAGCGACTCATCCAAAGGGTAAAGACCCGATGCTGTGCACCTGCGATCCGGATCTTGCCAACAGCGTTGGCGATTTCAAAGACAAACCCTTTAAAGCGCCCTTGTAATTCCATCAAAACACGATAGTGCTTATGAATAGAAGAGAAACCCGTTACCGTAACGCCAAGAACAACCAACCCCAACAGTAATGCTATCAATGCAAGTTTTGCGTTGTAGTAGAAGAGTAGTCCAAGATTGAGTATTGTGGTGAGGCCGGTCAGCAATGTGCGGATAGTTGTTGAGTTGAACTCTTCTGAGACCTGACTTATTGCCATTAACCTATCCAGAAGATCCCCTCCACTGAACCTGCGAAAGAAAGGAACCCGCAGCGACAGCACATGGCAGAAGATTGCGACCTGCGCCTTCGCGTTTGCCGCTACAGCAAACCGTATTGTCGCAATCCCCTGAGCGATCGAGAACAATGCGACACCAAAGGCGGCTGCAAAGAGCGCGAATGCAAGCTCGATAACAAACCGCCCGTCGGCATCGGGTATTGCTGTATCCATCAATACCGCTGTCACCTGCGGGACGAGCATTCCAATCACGGTCGTCAGGAGTGATAACGCTACAACAAATCCGACGTCTGGCAGAACATCTTTAATAGCCCATCGTGGAATCTGAGAAACATTTGAAATGTTGGTAGGAATCGGTGTCGAAAACACCTTTGCTTCGAGGGACAGCAGGTTTGCGGATTGCTCATCAATCAGGATGTCCAACTGCTGTCTTGGGTCAACGATGCGGTAGGTGCCCGATCTGTTTCGTAGCAATGCGACCGGATGCTTGCCATCCTCGAGAAATCCCAGCAAAGCGCCGCAATCATCTTTCCACCAGCCGTCCTTGAGCAAGACCTTGCGCACTCTAAGATCTGACGTACGTGCAATCTGTTGAACCTGACTATTCTGATCTTCGTTCTTCTTAGAAAACTCCGGCTCACGTACTTCTACACCCAGTGCCTTGGCAACTACTGCCATCGCCGTAAGCAGTTCGGTATGCCTGACGGGTGATCGGGAAGGCCTTTTATTGAGAAGGTCTCCTACCTCGTTAAGCGCATCTTCGAGGTTGTTTCTGTTTAGCCTCTCAGCGAACAAAAGGTTCTCGCGTTCTGCACTGTCAGCACGAGTTTCATAACTTTTCAGATAGGCGCAGACTAATCTATTGAAATGGGTAAGCCCGTTGAACTCGTGCTCGGTCGTCGTGCAGATCTCAATCTCGCTCTGCTCGGTTGATGTCTCAATGACCAATCCCGTTGCGATTGGAAACGGCCCAGTCGGAGACGCCAGGGATATTTCAGAAAGCCCGCAAAATCCAATACCGCCCGAAACAACCTTCAACCACGTCGTCACATCATCAGGCAGGTCAAACTGCGAGCCTGGAGTCAGGGTCACACGCCCAGCAGTCGGAATATGCTCACAAGCACGTTCTGTTTTGTGAGGATCGACTAATTCTCCGATCAGTGAAGAAAACCCCATGACCCATGAATCTGTCGCCTGGGAGATAGTTAGGCCAAGGTCGCTTAAGCAGGCAGGAACCCGGTCAGCCGGAATGGGAACCAGGCGAGCCGGGGTTTCTGAGAACGCTACGAGAACTAGATTCTGATCGACTGAATCTGCGTCGATGGAAAAGAGCAGGCTTCCTCGTGAAGCCCCAAAGAGTCGATGGCGCCAACCGACCGGCAGTCCCGACCGGGCGGAGCTAACAGACACCGAGAGACTGCCCGCTTCGATATACCAAACTGTGCCAGGTTTGTTAAGTACGAGCGGCCTGCGCGGTGAGAGCTCAACAGGATTCAAATCGTGCCACCCGGGTAGTAAGAGGTCGGTGTCCTGATCGCCCATTCTTTAACTAGCCTCATCCGCCCGCATCAGGCGTACGTATTCCTCATCGAGTTCCCACAATTCATCATGAGTGCCGCGCTCAATTATCTTGCCCCTGGATAGAACAAGAATTTCATCCGCGTCCCGAACTGTACTTAACCTATGGGCAACGATTATGGCTGTGCAGCCCCGCATTCGAAGCCGCTCCATCACAACTGATTCTGTTTCAGCGTCCAAGGCGCTTGTCGCTTCATCGAGAACAATGATTGAGGGTCGACTAACCAATGCCCTGGCGATTTCTAGCCGTTGACGCTGCCCACCACTGAGGTTCGCGCCTCCTTCAAGGATATCTGAGTTGAATCCATTTCGAAGATTATCGACAACCTCCAGGATTGCAGCATCATCACATGCTGCACGCAGCCTTTCGTTAGAGACCGTCTGATCCCAGAGGGTTAGATTTTCACGAACCGTTGCCGCAAACAATGAGACCTCCTGATCAACAACCGAAAATGAGTTAACCAACACCTGCTCTGCAATCTCGTCTCGCGGAGTATCGTCAAACAGAATCTGCCCATCCCACAAAGCATAATCGCCACAGATCAAACGTGCCAAAGTAGATTTGCCTGACCCACTGCTGCCTACAAGTGCAACCGCTGCTCCGGGGCGGACCGTAAGATCAATTCCCTTAAAGAAGGCTTTTGCAACGGGGCTATGGCCAAAGGTGAGGTTAACCAGGTCAATTTTCCCATCAAGCCGAATAACGGGATTGCCGGCGCTATCTTTGAGGTCTCTTTTGGCAATGGGTTCAGGCGTAGGATATTTAATGACATCGTCTACCCGGTTAAGATCGCCGCGCAGTTCCTGAAACTTCTGCCCCAGGTTTGATAACTCTGTAATCGGCAACAGGAAGCTGGACATCAGGCTTTGGAACGCCACCAGCATGCCGATTGTTAAATCCCCGTTGATCACGCGAAACGCACCTACGACAAGAATTGATGCCGTGGTTAATCCCAGGAGGAGCGAGGGCAGGATCACTAACACCAGGTTCGATAACTGAAGCGCTTGGGCTGCATTAGTGCCCTTGGCAAAATATCCACCAAATCTCTGGAAAAAGTCGTCTTCAAGGCCGCTGGCTTTAATGGTTTCAATGCTGTTAAGACCCGCTATTGCCACTCCATAGGTTTTCCCCATCTCCGACAAGACCCGCATATTCAATTCAATGCGGCGTTTAGAGACGAGCTTTAAAACTACAAAATTAACCGCTGCAAAAGATACACCTATGCCAGTCAGCAACACATCGTAAGAAAACATCACCAGGGCGAAAAAGCCCATCATCACTACCCCAATTGCAGTTTGCGCTAACTCGCCAGACATAAGGGTCGCGAGTTTGTCGTTCAGTTCGCTGCGATTTGCGATCTCGCCTGCAAAACGCTGCTGATAAAAACTGATGGGAAGCGTTAGCATGTGCCAGATGTACTTACTGGACATATTCATGGCAAGTTTGATTTTCAGTCGTCGCAGATAACGCAACTGGAGAAAGTGGAGTAGACCTTGTAATACCAGTGCGATCACCATCGCAAGAATTAGTGGCCTGAGCCAGTCGACTCGGCCCGCGAGAATAATGCTGTCAATAAAAACCTGGTTAAAAGCCGGAATCGCAAGACCAGGAATGACGAGGAAAAGACCAGCGAGGAAACAGTACAAGGCAGGGCCAAACGAACCAGTCAAACGTTCGATGATTGCTGGCCAAAGTGCCGGTAGCTTACCACCAGGCATGAATTCTGGCCCTGGCTCCATGGCCAGAACAACCCCAGTAAAACACCGATCAAACTCCTCGCGGGCGATCGTCCGGTGCCCTACCGCTGGATCATTCACATATACCTTTTCTTTGTGGCAACCTTCGTAGGTAACAAAATGATTGAAGTTCCAGAAAATAATAAAAGGCGCCTTTATCTTGGCAAGTTCATCACTCTGGCGGGTCAAGCCCTTGGCCTGCAACCCATAACGCCGAGCCGCCTTTATCAGATTTGATGCCTTGCTGCCATCTCTCGAAACACCACACTCGCGTCTTAGTTCTGCCAGCGGCACAAATCGCTTATAAAACCCCAGCACAGCGGCAAGAGCCGCTGCCCCACACTCAACTGCTTCCAATTGGAGAACAGCCGGTGTATGCACGCGACTTGACGTTTTCAACCCATTTCGCAGATTAATTGATGCCACTCCAACGCCGTAGCAAAGGAATCACGTACGAAATGGGCCGAAAATACTGAACGGTAGCCCTGACTTTGGCTGTTGTACCAGAGCTGATCGTCATATCTGGCCCGCCTCCCGATGTCCATCCATAACCAGATATCGTGTCCAGATCTATCTTTAAGGAGGCATAGACCTGAATTCGTGACTGCGCTCGGGTCAACTCAGCAGCCACCTCCTGATTCCCAACTACTGCGACCACGGCATCTGTGCTTACTGGAAACGCAGATACATCCGCGATAACTCCAATGATGCTGCCATAACGCTCACGTTTAACAGTCGATGGCGTAATGCTCACGGGCATTCCAAGTCGGATTTT
>DTZW01000414.1:10214-11458 GCA_012961165.1 Gammaproteobacteria bacterium
TTCCGCCTCAATGAATCCGAGTGTTTCTCCAGCGCGAACAAATTCGCCAAGCACAGCGCTAATTTCTAAAACGACCCCATTATGGGTATTTACGATCTCGCCTCCTTTCTTCAATGATTTCTCGAGTCGAGCAATATTCCTAAGCGCATCCTGGATTTGAATATCCAGTTCTGCGGCTTCTTCAAATCCCTTTTGCTTCAGCCTGGTCTCATCAATAGATATTTCTTGTAGCTGTGCAGTAAACTCTGCTATCCGATTTTTCTGTTCCGCGTAGGCCTCCTCTGTCTCGAGTTTCTTTAGCTCAAGCTGTTGCGCCTCCAGCTCAAGATCTGATTTCTTAATTCGCACATCAATTAATTTCTGATAGGCCTGAAGGACCATCTCGTCTGAGGTAAGCTGCGACTCAAGCAACCGCTTAAAGCTTTGGTATCGCTTACCCAGTGTTTCCTCTAACTCAGTTTGTGCTTTGAGGTAATCATTGAGTACCGTATGCTGCTTCGCCAGGTAGGTTTCGTTTTTCGTTCGCAGCGCCTGGGCCATCGCCTTGGCCGTGTCGATTCGGTCCTTAAGCATCACGCGCTTGCGATGCAACGCTTCTGTCTCGAGGCCTAAACGTTGGTTTTGGAGGTCCGTGATCGTGGAGTGTCGCGCTTCCATGCGCTCGAGTCGTGTGATTTCCTGCTCCAAACGTTGGGCGATCTCCGGAACACTTATCGTAGCAATGACCTGCCCGGCCTGGACCCGATCGCCAACAGCGAAATTCAATGAAGCCAATTGACCCGCCGTTGAAGCCTGAAAAGGCATCACATGCCTTGGATAGATGAGAATCCCAGTGCCGGTCACCGTAACAGGAATCCGGCCAAAGATACTCCAAACCAGAACAGCACCGAGTAATACACCAATCGTCCCAAGTGTGATCCAGGACTTGCGGCCGGTCACCTGCAAAAGCTGTTCAAGTTGCTCGGGAGAACTAAGTTGGTCGAGCGCTTCAGCCCGAAAAATACTTCTGGGCTTTGG
Organism: Gammaproteobacteria bacterium; assembly: GCA_012961165.1. Classification (GTDB taxonomy): domain Bacteria; phylum Pseudomonadota; class Gammaproteobacteria; order Pseudomonadales; family Azotimanducaceae; genus UBA9659. The sequence continues at coordinate 11,232 of DTZW01000414.1, forward strand.
ACTGGCTTTATTTTTCTCTTCGCTCATTTCACCGTGCTCAAGTTTCCAAGCCAATCTAGCCTCGGGATAATGAATCTCGGAATAAATCCAGCATTAAATCAAATCGTCGACCGGCAAGATTAATTGTATCGAGAAGATCAGGGTCAAGTTCTCCTGCCACTTCATCGGCATAAAGGTCTATCTCCTCTGATTCATCTACATGCTGAATCAGGCCGCGTATCCGGTTT
>DTZW01000415.1:0-3347 GCA_012961165.1 Gammaproteobacteria bacterium
CCTAGGGAACTTCTGATTAACTGCATTTTTTTTGTCAGGGCAAGGCGAACCCGCACGCAGAAAATCGCGAATGGTCTTAATTTCGCGAGGTTTCGAGTACGGGTTCAACGCAGCCATCGCGAAAAAAGTGATGCGGGACTCCGACTTTAATCAGATGTTCCCTAGACTTCCAGCAGCACAACTACACCTGGACTTCCTTATTTGGGTCCGCTTCATCTACAACAACACTTCGCCCTAGCGCCGGGAACACAGGAATGTCCTTGTCGTCAGGCATTGGCATGAATTTCTTTCTCGCTAACGCCGCTTCGATATAGGGTGCCAGTTCCTCGGTCTTGTTCGCTTCCCGCTCAGCTTCCCTTGCCTTGAATTCAGGCATTACTTCACTGGCAAAGAGTTCCAGTGACTCGCAGATGTGTTCGTGCTTATTCATACCTGCCTGCTGAATAAACGTCACCTGATCCACACCGACTTCCTCAAATTTCTTGAGGTGATCTCTCATGTCATCAGGCGTTCCGATTCCTCCCCTGGCACCGGTGAGAGATTCCGTGATGTCCACAGGCATCTCCACTAACTGTTTCTCACGAGCTTCCCTGAACTGTTTAAAGAGGTTAGTTCTCCCTGGTTTGTGCTCGCCAAATCCGTACAACGCGCCAAGCGCGTATCCGAAGAACTCAAACCCTTCCAATCCACGGCTAATCGCTTCTTCTCTGTCCTGATGCAGAGAAAAGCTCGTCACCATTGCGATATTGGCATTCACGGTGTGGCCAATCGGCACACACTCATCGCTTTTGATAATGCTGTAGTACTCATCAACCCAGTGTTTGGCCTCCAACGGATCAACAAAAGCGAAGGTCAACGCGCCTATTCCCAGCCTTGCAGCCATTTTAATAGTTTCCCTGTTTGAGCAGGCAACCCAGAGTGGTGGATGGGGTCGTTGCGCGGGTTTAGGGACAATGTTTCGGCACGGCATACTAAAGTACTTGCCTTCAAATCCCGGATAAGGGTCCATTGCCAGCATGTTGCAGATTTGCTCAACTGCTTCAAGGTACTGCTCACGTTTTGATTCAACAGGAATATCAAAGCCACCAAGCTCCAAAATAGCCGATGACTCACCAGTGCCAAACTCAACCCGCCCATTGGAAACCAGATCCAGTGTCGCAATACATTCTGCTGTTCGGGCGGGGTGGTTGTAGTTGGTGATTACCTGCCTGATACCATGGCCAAGGCGAATGTTTTTTGTTCGCTGTGACGCTGCGGCCAGGAATATCTCAGGCGAAGACGAGTGTGAATACTCTTCCAAAAAGTGGTGTTCAACTTCCCAGGCGTAGTCAATGCCAAGCTTGTCCGCAAGCTCTACCTGGTCCAGCGCATCCTGGAATAGTTGCTGCTCTAGACCCTCCTTCCAGGGCTTCGGTAACTGGTGTTCATAGAAAATCCCAAATTTCATGTTTATTCTCCCTTAAGCCACAATCGCTTCGAATTGTTCAAATAATGACTGCCCGTCTTTGAGTGCAAGAACGGTTTCCTTCAGCGTCGCAATACTGCGTGGTCGTTGAGTCTCATGCATTTCAACCGCATGCCAGTGCACCATCTTTTCCCAAACCGGATCCAGGATTTCAGCACCGGATATCTCAGACCCATCTACCGCCTTAATCGTAAAGCTTCTGAATTCCGATATTGCCGCGCGTAGCCACGCCACGTGTACAGATTCGTCGAGTCGAATTCGGTTTATCAACTCAACCGCGTGAGCCGCCTCCTTCGGTTTGTCGATGAAAGTTTCAGCTGACGCTATGACACGTTCATAGAAATCAAATGCTCGCTCTGCCCTGACTTCTATCATCAGTAAATTCATGAGGAATGAGATCAGCATCTCGTGTTCAGCAGGAAGCGCAAGCATTTCTCGTTCAGATTTCTCACGGCCAATGCTCGTTGGCGCCTCCGGGATCGGAAATTTTTCTTTCCCAAAAACAAGATCCCGCGCCACAAACCACATCGTATCGTGACCGCCAATACCGGAATCAGGAATACCGCCTTCATCCCAACCGTGGGTTGTGAGGAGCCCTTTGTTCATATGTGCCAGCGCCGTTGCGGAAATGTCCTCAACAATGACCGTTTGAAAGTCAGGAGCCTGGATCTCTGCCAGTGCTTTGCCACGCGCCTCTATCAACCCCGTGATGGTGAGCGAATCCCAGAACGATTGTTCAATTCCATGTTTCAACAACAGAACCTGTTGCGGGACATTGGGAAAGTTAGGTTCAGTCAGCAACGTGGTAGATGCTTCGACGATAGGAACGCAACGATCGTCAAGCTGTTTGTGCCAGTTGTTGATCGCTTCCCATCGATGCCTCGTGCGTGGTGATAGATAATGGCCGTCTGGATCAAAGCCGCCATGCAGCTTCTGTCCGCACTCCACATGCAGGGTTTGATAGTCGTGTTCAGCTTCTATTTCCTGCTTGCTGTATTCCAACTTGCTCATTACAACCTCCCGTTATCGATTGCCTAATCCCCGATCAATAAACATGCTCAGGTCTTCAATCATTTTCTCTCTGTTCAGGTCTCTTCTGCTGGCATAGATCATCGCGTGACGCAGCAAGCCACAGAGGCCGTGGCTGATTAGCTCAAAGTCAAATTCGTCTTGTTGGTCACCTGCTGAATCAGTCGACCGGTTGTTCCTGACCGTAACGCTCACCAGATGACCCAGCCGGTCATACATTCCCCAGGCATTGTCATCCCTGGGCGCAATAAACACAGGATCAAGAAATGCAGCCTGCAACAATCCAGGATGTTCCGCACCAAAGTCCACTACTGCACCGCAGGTCACTCGCCACCTTTCTCGGGATCCACTGATTTCCTGAAGTCGATCGCTCATCACTTCTAGTAATTCATTCTGCGCCTGCTCCGCAAAATCAAGGAACGCCTGCTGCTTGTCAGCGAAGTGCAGGTAAAAGGTGCCGTTAGCGACGCCGGCTAGACGCGCAACGTCCTGTGGTCTTGTCTCGTGGTATCCAAGTTCAACAAATAATTCACGCGCGGCCAGCCTCAGCCGGTCCAGCGTCGCGACTTTCAACGCGGGCTCTTTCTCCGCGTTCTTTTTTCTAACCGGGATGGATGACATCACAATGACAATTTATCAGCGAGCGATAAGTGTAAACTGCTACTGACAATTTGTCATTCCTCTCTGGCTTTATAGGTATACTTCGCGCCAAAGGAGCATGACCCACACTTGGAAACAGACCAGAGACCGCGATGACTAACCCAAAAAGATCTTTCCCAGACACCAGAATGCGACGTCTGCGAACCGATGACTGGTCTCGCCGTCTAACCCAGGAAAACCAGCTAACCGCGTC
>DTZW01000415.1:3453-11438 GCA_012961165.1 Gammaproteobacteria bacterium
GGAAGCACTTGGCATCCCGGTCATCGCGCTATTTCCTGTGGTGCCACAAACCAGGAAGTCACTAACCGGGGAGGAAGCCTATAACCCGGACGGATTGGCACAAAATGCAGTAAGGGCGATCAAGGCGGCCTGCCCCAACCTGGGAGTGATGACGGATGTCGCCCTGGACCCCTTTACCAGTCACGGGCAAGATGGCATCCTCGACGAGAATGGCTACATAGACAATGACATTACCTTAGATACGCTGGTCAAACAGGCTGTATCCCACGCAGAAGCCGGAGTCGATATTGTTGCACCTTCGGACATGATGGATGGCCGGATCGGCGCTATTCGACGCACCCTCGAAGCCTCAGGGTTTATTACGACCAAGATCATGGCTTACTCGGCAAAATATGCCTCCGCTTACTACGGTCCTTTTCGAGACGCGGTTGGCTCCGGCAGCAATCTTGGCAAGAGCGACAAGATGACCTACCAGATGAATCCAGCCAACAGCGATGAAGCCCTACACGAAGTGGCACTGGATATTGAAGAAGGCGCCGACATGGTCATGGTCAAACCAGGTATGCCTTACCTGGATATCGTACGCCGGGTGAAGGACACCTTTAACATGCCAACTATGGTCTACCAGGTGAGCGGCGAGTACGCGATGCAGATGGCCGCTATTGAAAAAGGCTGGTTATCAGAGGCTATTATCAATGAGTCTCTGCTGGGGATGAAGCGGGCAGGGGCGGATGCCATACTGACGTACTTTGCCAAAAGAGTCGCGCGAGAATTACGGAACTGACCTTCTATGGTCGTCTACTGACCTAAGTAGGCGACTATAAAGCTAAGCCCCCACCGTTACCTGGTTCAACATAGCGAGACCTGCCATAGAATTCGGTTTACCGACCTCTAGCAGAACGACATAGATAACCTCATAGCGATTTCTCATAGATTATTCGTTGTGAATTCACGGTTGGCAGCTTAGGATTAACCCCTCGAACTACCCATACTTTTTTTCGGAGATAGTAACAATGGCGGATATCCAACATGTGTCTGATGAGTCCTTTGACTCGGACGTTTTAAATTCAGGCGTGCCTGTCCTGGTGGACTACTGGGCGGAGTGGTGTGGCCCCTGTAAGGTCATCGCTCCCGTGTTGGAAGAAATCGCGTCCGAATACGATGGCAAAATAAAAGTCTGTAAGCTGGATATTGATGCTAACGAGGCAACTCCACCGAAGTACGGCATCCGCGGAATTCCAACTCTGATGCTGTTCAAAAACGGCAACGTAGAAGCGACTAAGGTTGGCGCGTTGTCCAAATCACAGCTAACCGCGTTCCTCGACAGCAACATCTAGGTGCGTTTATTCTGGCTTATTGTGTGCATCACTGGTGGTGATATGCTGCCGGTGAGCGCTCCCAAAGCAGGGCGTCCGTTAAAAAGTAGTTGACTTGTTCTTGAAAACATATCATTTTGTCTCTCGTAGTATGTGATGCTCAGAGCAGAGCAGCAAAAAGAACAGTAAAAAGAACAGTAAAAAGAACCGCCAAAAAGAATAAAAATCAAAACAAAAATTTGGACGCGCATACAATTAGCGCAACAGACATTGGTAACTCTGCTCATTTCCCCCCCCAAAAAACAAATTCAAAACCTGACAACTTAATACTTTCAAAAAACAGCTTCAGCTAAACCAAGTTTTCATCTACGCGATCGCGTCGTCTTTAACAAACAAGTGAATTTATGAATCTAAGTGATCTAAAAACTAAACCCATACCAGAGCTTCTCGAGATTGCCCACGAAATGGGCATGGATAATCTGGGAAGATCCCGAAAACAAGAAATTATCGCGAACGTCCTTCGCAAGCACGCGAAAGGCGGCGAAGCCATTTACGGTGATGGCACTCTGGAAATTCTTCAGGATGGATTCGGTTTCCTTCGGTCACCCGATAGCTCATATCTGGCGGGTCCCGATGACATTTATGTGTCACCCAGCCAAATTCGCCGTTTCAACCTGCGTACCGGTGATACTGTTTCCGGAAAAATTCGCCCACCGAAAGACAGTGAACGCTATTTCGCGCTCCTGAAAGTAGACCAGATTAACTTCACCGATCCTGGCGAAAGTAAGAACAAGATTCTGTTTGAAAACCTCACGCCGCTTTTCCCGGACCGGCCACTATTACTGGAGGCAGGCAACGGCAGCACAGAAGACCTGACCTCCCGAATTATTGACCTGACTGCACCCATCGGCAAAGGGCAGCGCGGTTTGATCGTATCTCCTCCGAAAGCTGGTAAGACGTTGATCCTGCAGAACATTGCCCAGTCAATCGCGCGAAACAATCCTGAAAGTCAATTGATTGTCCTGCTGATTGACGAACGACCGGAAGAAGTAACAGAAATGCAACGATCCGTACGTGGCGAAGTAGTCGCCAGTACTTTCGATGAACCACCGTCACGCCACGTTCAAGTCAGTGAGATGGTAATAGAAAAGGCAAAACGTCTGGTTGAGCACAAGATAGACGTCATTATTCTTCTCGACTCGATCACACGACTCGCACGAGCCTACAACACAGTAATTCCAGCTTCAGGGAAGGTCCTGACTGGTGGCGTTGACGCTCATGCACTTGAGCGACCAAAGCGTTTCTTTGGCGCAGCACGCAATATTGAAGAAGGCGGAAGCCTTACCATCATCGCCACCTGTCTGATTGACACGGGCTCCAAGATGGACGAAGTGATATACGAAGAATTTAAAGGTACGGGTAACCATGAACTGCATCTCGAAAGGAAGATTGCAGAGAAACGTGTTTATCCTGCCATCAACATTCGTCGTTCTGGTACTCGTCGTGAAGACCTGTTGATGTCAGAGGATGAACTTCAGAAAGTTTGGATCCTCAGAAAGATCCTGCACGAAATGGATGATCTCGCTGCAATCGAATTCCTGCTGGAGCGCATGAAGAAGACCAAGTCCAACGAAGAATTCTTCGCGTCGATGAAACGAAAATAAATGTCGGCAAATAGCGTTACCTGTTCGATCAACTCAATTGAGTATTACAACCAGGACACTAGACGCATCCTGCTGGACGTTCCCCCCGAAAATGATATTAGCTTCCGTGCCGGGCAGTACCTGCAGATGGTACTGCCACATACGAAGTGTCCATTTTCGATTGCGAACTCGCCGGACCTGAAGAATCAAATTGAGCTTCACATCCGCCCGACACCGGACTCTGAAGATTCGACGGCAATCGAAGAACTGCTGGATAACGCAAGGGAAATTGAAATTGAAGCCCCCCTGGGTGATTGCTTCATGACAAGTCCACCAGACAACACATTAATTCTGGTTGCCGCAAGTACCGGTATTACCCAGATGAAAAGTATCATTGAGTACCTGGAACCCGATGGGTTCAAGCACCCGGTGCACCTGTATTGGGGAGTTGTTTGCGACCGGGATCTTTATCTGGCCTCACTATGCGAATCCTGGGAATCCAAACACAGTAATTTTCACTTTGTGCCTGTAGTCAGCGAACCTGACACCTCACCCAATTGGGCAGGCCGAACTGGTCTTGTCGGCGTAGAGGCATTAAACGATTTCGAAGATGTCTCTGATGTAACCGTCTACGTATCCGGTGGGCCGGGGATGGTCTACGCAACACTGGATGCCTTTGTTGAACGCGGTATGCCGCAAGCAGGCATGCACTCAGATATTTTTTCCATCGCCCCCCGCTCGAAAAGCTAGTCCAGGGACAGCGCGAGCTTTAAATGCTGCGCACTAGATTCGAATTCTCCATTGTGTGCGAGTAACAAGCCCAGTTTTTCATGGCCTTTACGGGAACCACCCAATTCGACTGATCGAGTAAACGATTCTCGCGCCATATTAGGTTCGTTGGACAGCTCATACAAACAACCCAGGCAATAGTGAAGTGCCGGGTCTTCCTCATGGAGTTTTAGCCAACCTTCCGCAGCTTTGCGTCTGGCCTTAAGCGTGTCGAAATCGGCATCACCATAAAGTGACACGTAACCGGAATCCCAGGACCTCTTGATCGCTGCGCGTAAAAGCGGCTCGGCATGTGCTTTGGAGCTGAGGCTTTTCACATACTGTGACAGCACCTCGCGGGAATTCCGGGCACTGGCCCCGAGGGACTTAAATAATGCGTTGAGTTCAGCATCGTTTCCAGCTTCAGCTCTTAACCCGATCAGTGCAATCTCATTTTCGAAGGGTTCGGTATCGAACAGCTTTCTTAATCCAGGTAATGCCGCCATTGAAGCACGCCAGTCATCACTCATCTTGAGTGCCTGAAGCTTCAGCTCCGCGGCATAGCGATTCAACTTGATCGAATCCAACGCGCTCAGGGCAGCAGCAGGATCTCTGCGCCTAAGTGCAAGTTCCGCCGAAAGAACGAACGCTGCACGAGACAGCGATGGGTCAGTCTCAACCGCCTGACGAAGATAGGTTTCACGCGCCTGATGGTCGCCCTGGTTATTCGCAGCCCTCGCCGCTGAAAGAAAGTTTATTCCTTTAGCATCGCTATCTTCACCAGCACCATCCAGGAACTTGCGGGCCCTGTCGAACTCGCCTTCGGTTAACAACCTCAGTCCTTTTTGAGTCAGCCTGCTCGTCCTTGCTTCTTTTTTTGCTTCACGCCATTCCCTGACGACCCCACTACCATACCTAAAGAGGTTGAATGACCGAAACAGTAAGTAGGCAGCAAGAAAAAAACCAAGAAACAGGCCGACCAGCACCCAAAGGCTTGTCTGCATGGAGTACCCGTCATAGGCTACAAGAACATAGCCCGGGTCTCTTGCGATCAGGGTCCCCAGATATCCAGCTACCGCAATGACAACCAACAGAAGAAGCAATCCACGTTTCATTTTTGCTGTGCCTCCTTGAACCCAGCCAATTGAGACCGGGCTGCCTTCAGGGAGCCAGCTATATCTGGCAAATCAACTGACACCTGGGAAGCAGACAATCGGGTGATTGATTTCAGCATGGCGACGGTGCCCGGGTTTTCGCCGTCAAAGGAATCAGATACCCAAACCTGCGCCTCCCCAAGCGCACTCTGGAATACTCCCTGATTACCTTCCAACAGCGCCATCTGCGCAATCTGCAGCTTCAACATAAGGTTCTGCCTGAGGAAATATTCTTCTTTTGGCGGCAGGATGCGCTTGATCTCTACTTCATCCCGACGAAAGTCCACGAGGTGCGCAAGTTTGTTCCCCGCACGCCGAATTAGTCCCAAAAAACGCGCGAGGTAACCTGCTGCATCATCGCTTTGGTCAGTCGCTGAACTCGGCGCCTGGTAGGTCGGTAGAGTTCGACGGAGCGATGGGACCTGTGAGACGAGGGCAGAAAGCTCAAGATAAACCCCCTGAATGTCTGGTGAGCTCACGGCCTTCAATGCGGCTATGTCCCGTGCAAGCGCCTCACGTAATCCATGTGCCGTAAGTCCATCGGTTTCCCGAATAATTTCATCAGCGGACTGCAACAGCTGCAGAGCTGAGTTCGCATCCTGCTCCATCAGTACCCGCTGGTTTGCCATCCTGACGAGGTATTCGACCTCAGCGTACACCCAGTCCTGTGAACTGGTGCCCATTCGACTTTGAATTGCCACCAGCGACTCTGAAACACCAGCTAGAAACTGCTGCATCTGCTCCTCACCAGCCGTGAGTTGGGCATTCATTTCAGCATTCTTCGCCGCCATGCGGCGTTCAACATTTCGCAGCTCATTACCGAGGGTTTCAACACCGGCTTCAATCTGCTCAACACGCGCCGGTATCGGGTCGACCTGAGCACCTGTGTGCTTCTCTTTGTAGATCTCATAAGCCGGCCAGGAAGCTATCCCAATAGCAACCAGCGCGAGTAGTATCGCGAGTACGCTGCCAATTCCACCGCCCGAAGACTTTTTTAAGGGCGTCGCGGCTTTATCCTGGCCGGATTCAATATGATCAAAAGCCTGTTCAAGCTTTTCATCTACGGGGCCCGTTGTTTGGTCACTCATTTGCTTTACCAGATGTATTTATCACCTTAATCACCGCATCATACAATGCTTCATCCGAAGCTCCACCTGCATTCGTCACTCCCTGAAAAACATAGGTTCGGGCTATTCCCTCCAGGCGAGATGAAGGTACTACTGCGTGGTATCCATGCAAACTCTCACCAGAGAGCGAAGTAAAATTCTCCAGAATTTCAGCACTGGTCAGAATAACGATCGAGCCTGCCACCAGGTCAGAAAAGTCATGCTGGAGTAGTAGCCGACGGTACGTCTCCAGATATGTGACGGATGCACCAGACTCACCAAGGGATTGGCCAAGCAGCTCCCGGCCACCTGCCCCGCGAACAATCAGGATCTGCTCACCTGCCACTTCCTGCAGACCAGCTAGCGCCAAAAGCCCTTCGCTCCCTGCCAGATCGGGGAACGAGGCAACCACGCCATGCTGTTTAAGTGCTTCCGCCGTGCCTGGTCCGACCGAGAACCATTCCAGGCTTATCGGCCATTGCGGCCAATAGTTTTCCAGGATGGGTAATCCAAAACGAACACTACTTTTACTCACAAAGATGATCTTGTCGTAACGATCAAGATCCAAAGCGATTCGTTTCATTTCCAGGTCGACCGGCTTTTCAACCAGTTCAATTAAGGGGCGAACAATCGGCAATAAGCCATCGGCACGAAACAAATCCGCTAGGGATTTATTCGCTCCGGGGGGACGGGTAAGCAGTATAGTTTTCAAATGCATCGATGCCCGACGATTTAGTTCAGTGTTTAATGTTCCGCCATCAAATCTACAGCACCCCTGGCTAACAGGTTATTACCCAGCCTCTCTGCGAGCGAGGCAGAGTCATCAATCCTTCCAGTCACCTGCTCCCTGATGATCACGTTACCGCCCGGATCAGATATGAACGAGTTTAATAGAAACTCACCTGCCGTGGGCTCCGCATACACAGCAACTGGCAGGTTACATGTTGCACCTAGCAACTGCGTTACTTTACGTTCCGCCGTGACGCAGATCCGGGTAAGGGAATGATTAATTGATTCAACGAGCCCAGTTACCACAGGATCGTTCGAGCGGCTCTCTATACCAACAGCTCCCTGCCCTGCAGCAGGGATACAGATATCAGTGGCTATTGCTTCACGTACGCGATTCGAAAGTCCAAGTCTGGTTAACCCGGCGACAGCGAGAATCACCGCATCATACTCACCATCATCGAGTTTACGCAGTCGAGTATCAACATTACCCCGGAGCTCGATAAACTCAAGTCCCGGATAGGCAAGCTGCAACTGCCTGACGCGACGTAAACTGGAAGACCCAACACTTGAACCCTTTGGCAAATCAGCGAGTGATTCAAATCTGTTTGAGACAAACGCGTCCTGCGGGCTGGCCCGCTCAACGATCGACGTAATCGCCAGGCCCCGGGGTAGTTCACCCGGCACATCTTTCATAGAGTGAACCGCAATATCGGCAGAACCATCAAGCAGTGCAGTTTCAAGCTCTTTGACGAAGACCCCTTTGCCGCCCATCTGGCTAAGCGGGGAAGATTTATTCCTGTCACCCAGCGTGGTCATGCCAATAATTTCACACTGCAGTTCGGCATGCGCGGATTCAAGCAGGCTTTTGATGTGATTGGCCTGCCACAGCGCCAGTGCGCTTTGGCGTGTGGCGATTCGAAGTTTTTCCATGTTGTAGTTGTAACCGGCGACTGTTCCAGCCGCCCACATTAATGAGTTCCAGATCATCAATCAACGAAGAGGGCTCACCGAAGCGTAGTTTAAGGGTCCAAAATACTGAATCAGCCAGCAAAAAAAGGCGGCAACTGCCGCCTTTCCTGATTCGGTTGGTGTGTTACAAAGCCCGCACCAGCCTGCGTAGGCCGGAAACATGCCTTCTGCTGACATCCAATCGCTCTTCAACACCGCGCATCCTCACCTGGTAGTGTCCGCAAGGCTCTCTCTCCAACCCCTCAAGATGATCCATCATCACCAGCGCATTCCGGTGAATCCGGACTACCCGATCACCAA